>NZ_CP136758.1:852500-1152500 GCF_032930845.1 Parvularcula sp. LCG005
CCGTAGAGGGTGAAAGTCCCGTACAGGTAGAATGAAGAGTCGTTAGAGTAGGGCGGGGCACGTGAAACCCTGTCTGAACATGGGTAGACCACTATCCAAGCCTAAGTACTCGTATCTGACCGATAGTGAACAAGTACCGTGAGGGAAAGGTGAAAAGCACCCCTAATAGGGGAGTGAAACAGAACCTGAAACCGGATGCCTACAAGCAGTCGAAGGCGCATATGCGCTGACGGCGTACCTTTTGTATAATGGGTCAGCGACTTAGTCTCTCGAGCAGCTTAAGCCGATAGGTGTAGGCACAGCGAAAGCGAGTCTTAATAGGGCGTTTGTTCGAGGGATTAGACCCGAAACCCGGTGATCTAGATATGAGCAGGATGAAGGTGAGGTAACACTCACTGAAGGTCCGAACCCACACCTGTTGAAAAAGGTCGGGATGACTTGTGTCTAGGGGTGAAAGGCCAATCAAACCGGGAGATAGCTGGTTCTCCGCGAAATCTATTTAGGTAGAGCGTCGCACGAATACCCTCGGGGGTAGAGCACTGGATGGGCTATGGGGGCTTACCGCCTTACTGATCCTAACCAAACTCCGAATACCGAGGAGTACTATGCGGCAGACACACTGCGAATGCTAACGTCCGTAGTGGAGAGGGAAACAACCCTGACCGACAGCTAAGGTCCCTAAGTCATGGCTAAGTGGGAAAGCATGTAGGAATCCCAAAACAACCAGGAGGTTGGCTTAGAAGCAGCCATCCTTTAAAGAAAGCGTAACAGCTCACTGGTCTAAATAAGGGTTCCCGCGGCGAAAATGTAACGGGGCTCAAGCCATGCACCGAAGCTTCGGACTCGATTTATCGAGTGGTAGCGGAGCGTTCTAGGAGTAATTTTCTAACCTGTATTCTCAACACTATCCTGCACAACGCTCGCAGGAGAGGTTGAGGATAATGTTCAGCATACAGGTTGGAATTTTTCGATGAAGCCGGGCCGTGAGGCAACTGGTGGAGAGAATAGAAGTGAGAATGCTGACACGAGTAGCGACAGGAGTGTGAGAAACACTCCCGCCGAAAGCCCAAGGGTTCCTGCGTAAAGCTAATCTGCGCAGGGTTAGCCGGCCCCTAAGACGAGGGCGAAAGCCGTAGTCGATGGGAACACTGTTAATATTCAGTGGCCAGTGGATGTGTGACGGATCCGAGAGCTCGTCGTCCTTATTGGATTGGGCGGCGTTGGTAAGGGTCCCTGGAAATAGCCTCCACATGAGACCGTACCCTAAACCGACACAGGTGGGCTGGTAGAGTATACCAAGGCGCTTGAGAGAACTATGTTGAAGGAACTCGGCAAATTGCTCCCGTAAGTTCGCGAGAAGGGAGCCTCATCATGAAGATGAGGGGCACAGACCAGGGGGTGGCGACTGTTTACTAAAAACACAGGGCTCTGCGAAGTCGCAAGACGACGTATAGGGTCTGACGCCTGCCCGGTGCCGGAAGGTTAAGAGGAGTGGTGCAAGCTGCGAATTGAAGCCCCGGTAAACGGCGGCCGTAACTATAACGGTCCTAAGGTAGCGAAATTCCTTGTCGGGTAAGTTCCGACCTGCACGAATGGCGTAACGACTTCCCCACTGTCTCCAACATAGGCTCAGCGAAACTGAATTCTCCGTGAAGATGCGGAGTACCCGCGGTCAGACGGAAAGACCCCGTGCACCTTTACTACAGCTTTGCAGTGGTATTAGTGACAACATGTGTAGGATAGGCGGGAGGCTTTGAAATCAGTGCGCCAGCATTGATGGAGCCGTTGGTGAAATACCGCCCTTGTTGTTATTGATATCTAACCGCGGTCCGTTATCCGGATCCGGGACCCTGCATGGTGGGTAGTTTGACTGGGGCGGTCGCCTCCTAAATTGTAACGGAGGCGCGCGAAGGTTGGCTCAGAGCGGTCGGAAATCGCTCGTTGAGTGCAATGGCATAAGCCAGCCTGACTGCGAGACTGACAAGTCGAGCAGAGTCGAAAGACGGCCATAGTGATCCGGTGGTCCCGCGTGGAAGGGCCATCGCTCAACGGATAAAAGGTACGCCGGGGATAACAGGCTGATGATGCCCAAGAGTCCATATCGACGGCATTGTTTGGCACCTCGATGTCGGCTCATCGCATCCTGGGGCTGGAGCAGGTCCCAAGGGTTTGGCTGTTCGCCAATTAAAGCGGTACGTGAGCTGGGTTTAGAACGTCGTGAGACAGTTCGGTCCCTATCTGCCGTGGGAGTAGGAAATTTGAGAGGAGCTGTCCTTAGTACGAGAGGACCGGGATGGACGTACCTCTGGTGGACCTGTTGTTGCGCCAGCAGCATAGCAGGGTAGCTACGTACGGAACGGATAACCGCTGAAGGCATCTAAGCGGGAAGCCGCCCTCAATACCAGATTTCCCTGAGAACCGTGGAAGACCACCACGTTGATAGGCTGGATGTGGAAGTGTAGTGATACATGAAGCTGACCAGTACTAATTGTTCGATCGGCTTGATCGTTTTAACTCATGTGCGGCGAACGGATCGTCTAACCGTTCGCTGACATTGTCAGACATAACAAATTCACCAGTTCGCTGGTTGCACTTTGGCCCTTAAGGGCACTCTCGCTTTCATTGTTTTGGCCGGCCTGGTGGTTATTGCGCAGGGCCCCCACCCGTTCCCATTCCGAACACGGTCGTTAAATCCTGCAGCGCCGATGGTACTCCGTCTTAAGACGCGGGAGAGTAGGTCGTCGCCAGGCCTGCCAAGACAATGATGACCCATCTCGTCAGAAACACCAAAAACCCCGCTGCTCACCGCAGCGGGGTTTTTGCGTTCCAACAACTCTCAAAACCAAACAAACCAGTCCGATGACGGACAGTCTGTGTAAGGTCGAACTAAATTGATCAGCGAGACGGCGCCTCAATTAAGTTCGGAAAAAGGTGCAGATTGATGTTGCAAAGCTTCGTCATCTTCGCTAATTCGCGTCCTCCGGCGTGATTGGCAACAGTCACATGGTGATGCGGGATGGAGCAGTCCGGTAGCTCGTCAGGCTCATAACCTGAAGGTCGTAGGTTCAAATCCTACTCCCGCACCCAACTTTCTCAGACATTGTTATTGTCGATGCAGGCGCCTGTTGCGCCGTTCGCTCTTTGCGAATTTCTTGCGACCGGATAGCGATCCTCGGGCCAGGTTTTGGCGCCCGCATCCCGGTACCGCTCCGTGAGATGTGACGTGTTTCGCCCTCCATGACGCGCGAGATGCACAAGAGTTCGATCTTTGGCGCCGGTGTCATAGCGTTCGCCGCTTGTCGCTCCTCGTGCCCAGAGTCCGGCAGCGCTTCTCTAACATCACCCCGTCACCTGTTTCTCCGTATGGATGGAGAGACGTATACGTATGACTGCAGCGCAGAGATGCGCCGGCGATCAACAGGCCGCAGCCGGTTGATCTGCTATGGGCCTCTTGTCAGGCTGTTATCTGGTGGCCGTGAACAGCTCCAACGGGACGGCGTCGGCCAGAGCCTTGAATCCGGCTGGAGAAAGATGAAGGCCGTCGCCCTCATCATATTCGGGGTTCAGCTGACCCGGGGCCGCCGGATCATCGACCGCTGCGTCAAAATCGAGCACAGCAACGAAGACCCCTGACGTTCTGATCCACTCATTGATTCGCTGGCGCGCCTCTTCATGGGCGCCGCCGGTTGGATAGATGCCGGTTGAGCCATAGGGCGTGATCGTTGCGCCGATGGGCGTCACGCCGGCGGCCTGCGCTCGGTGGGCCACCTGGGTCAGCCCCGCGGTGATCGTCTCGACAAAGCTGTCGACCGTAGCATCGGTCACATCACTCCCGCCCAGGTCGTTGATGCCTTCAAAAATGATCAGATAGTCCATGTTCGGTTGAGCGAGCACGTCGCGGTCAACGCGCGCCAGAACATTCGGGCCAAGGCAGGTCTTCAGGATGCAATTGCCGCCCAGACCCAGATTGACCACTGAAAGGTGTTTCGTGCTGTCGTCGGCCTGCAACCGTCGCGCCAGAAAATCTGTCCAGCGATCATTGCCGTTGGTCGTGGAGCCGCGCCCATCGGTGATTGAATCCCCCAGCACGCCAATCGCGGCGGAAGCGGCAGAGGCGGGGACTTCGATGGTCGATGCTATGTACCAGTGGTCCGTGGCCCCACCCTCCAGGGTCAGGGCATCCACCTGATCGCCTGCGGCGTAATGGGACGTCGTGCGTGAACCCGGGTGACCGCTCTGCGCCTCTGGTCCATCCGCGACGTGCATGGTCACGGCAATATCGTCAAAGGCGGCAAAAGCGTAATCGGCGGGATCCGTGTAATAGGCGGCGCCCGGCGGTATGACGACGCCGGCATTGCCGGCGAAGCTGAGGGGGACGCTACTGCCCTCAACAATGTCGGCTGAACCGGACGCCTTTGCCTGCGCAATGGACACGCTGCCAATATGCAGGGGGGAGCCGCCAAATTCATTGGACAGTCGCAGTCGAACACGTTCGCCGCCATGGGTAGGCTGAACGGTCTGACGCAGGGTGACGTCCTTCATCGGCACCGGCAATTCATTTCGCTCCTCGACAAGCTGCTGGGCTGTCCCCCATGCGGCAAACCAGCCGTGAGCGTCAGTATCCTGAGCAATTGCTGTCACGGGCAAAAAGAAAACGAACGAGATGAATGGCAGTCGCATGTGAAATCCTTTTCACCGCATTAAACGGCTCTGGGCGTAGGGCGTGGTCTAACCCAGTCGTCGCAGACTGAATGAACCGTGCGCGACCTTATGTATCATCCGATCAATGACAAGTCCTTTGTGCTACAAGACCTGTTCCCATGCGGGCCCGGCGCCCCGTCATCTTGGGCACGCCTTCCAACGTGAGGAACCGGATTCTCTTGAACAGACAGACCCGAAAATTTAAGGTTCAACCATGAGCAAGGGCGTCCTCTTCGTCGGCGTTGAACAGCGCCGTCACAACCGTTTTACGACGTCTCTTACCTGGCGGGGGTGTCCGGGTTTGGAAGGCGTTATCTTGATCGACGGGAGCGGCTTCCGCTCCCTCTTCTTGGCGACGCGTTGCGAAGCGCGTTTGAACTGAAATTGATAAGAGACGAGGAAATCCATGAAACTGATATTCGCCGCCCTGGCGGTTGCATTCTCGGCGCTGAGCGGCGCCCTGGCCGCTGACTGTGATGTCCCTGCCTCTGTCTGCTTTTCGGATCAGACCGGTGCAATGGATCTCGTTGCGGCGGGGACACCTGCGACAGTACTCACGGACGCCGATGCGGACAAGGCCGTGTTGCGCGTCGCAAATGACTTCGCGCTCGATCTGGAAAGGGTCAGCGGGAAAGCGGCCAAGGTGGTGACGGATCAGTCAGCGGCGACAGGGCCATTGGTCATAATCGGCGTTGCGGGACAAAGCGCGCTGATCGACGGACTGGCAGCAGCGGGGAAAATCGATCTTGATGCCGTCAATGGTGGGTGGGAAGCCTACTCGATTACCGTTGTTGAGAATCCGTATCCGGACGTCCCGGCGGCCCTCGTCATTGCCGGCGCTGATCGCCGCGGGGCAATCTTCGGCACATACGAGATGTCCGAAGAAATGGGCGTTTCGCCATGGCACTATTTCGCAGATGTGCCAACCGAACAGCGTACGGATGTTTTCGTCACCGCAGGTATGCGTCAGGATCAGCCTGTGGTCAAATATCGCGGGTTCTTCATCAATGACGAGGACCCGGCGCTCGGCGGTTGGGCGCGGGAGCAGTTCGGCGGCGTCAATGCCGACATGTATGAGCACGTGTTCGAGCTGCTGCTTCGCCTGCAGGGCAACTACATCTGGCCGGCTATGTGGGGTAAAGCGCTGTATGATGACGATCCGCGCAGCGGCCAGCTGGCCCAGGATATGGGCATTGTTGTCGGCACCTCCCATCACGAGCCGCTGATGCGGGCCCATGTTGAGTGGGGCCGCCACGGCGATGGCGAGTGGAACTTCGATACGAATGCGGAAGGACTGGAAGCCTTCTGGCGTGACGGAATGGAGCGGTCAAAAGACTTCGACAAGGTCGTGACAGTCGGCATGCGCGGCGATGGTGACGAGGCCATGTCCGAAGATACCGCTATCGGCCTTCTGGAAAAGGTGGTGGCATCCCAGCGCGAGATCATTGCTGACGTCACCGGCGCGCCCGCCGCGGAAACGCCGCAGGTCTGGGCGCTCTATAAGGAAGTGCAGGACTACTATGATCAGGGCATGTCTGTGCCCGACGATGTGACATTGCTGTTCGCGGACGACAATTGGGGCCAGAACCGCCGCCTGCCGACGCAGGATCTCGACCGCGAAGGCGGCTTCGGCGTCTACTACCACTTCGATTATGTCGGCGCACCGCGCAGCTACAAATGGACGAACACGAACCAGATTGAAAAGACCTGGCAGCAGATGGACCTCGCCTATCGTCGTGGGGTGGAAGATATCTGGATCGTGAATGTGGGCGACATCAAGCCCATGGAATATCCGCTCGATTTCTTCATGGCCCAGGCGTGGGATCCTGAGGAGATGACGCTCCAGGAACTGGCGGCATTCCCGCAGGATTGGGCGGCGGAGACCTTTGGCGACCAGCATGGTGCAGCAATTGCCGACCTTGTCACGCGCTACAGCCGCTACGCCGCGCGGCGGAAGCCGGAGTTCATCAATGCCGAGTCATGGCCCATCGGAGAGATCGGGAAGAAATCCCTGACCGTGGGAGAGTTCGGCACCTATACGGAGCAATGGCATGACCTGGTCGTCGATATGGAAAAGGTGAAGGCCAAGCTCCGCGATGATCAGATGAGTGCCTATTACCAGCTCGTTGAATATCCCATCGCCTCCATGGCCAATATCTATGACCTCTACCACGCTGTGGCGTGGAATCGGGCATTGGCCAAAGCCGACGATGCGCGTGCGAATTATTTCGCGGACCTGGCCGAGGCCGCGTTCAAGAAAGACGCCGCCCTTGCTTATGCCTATCACGCGCTTGAGGATGGCAAGTGGATCCACATGATGGCCCAGCCCAATATTGGCTACACCGACTGGCGCGGACCGGAACAGGATGTGATGCCTGAGGTCACCCGCGTGGACGGCAAGACGCCGAAATCCGTCACGTTCAAGGGGGCGGTTGCGCCATCCAAAATTGTCATCAATGCGGACGATTATGACCGCATGGAGGGCAATGACGATCTGCGCTGGAGCAAAATTGCCCATCTCGGGTCGGCCGGCGAAGGGGCCATGATCGTGGTGCCGCAGGGAATGCCATCGACGACCCAGGAAGATGGCATTCGTCTTGAGTACGATGTCGACATCAAGGAGGCGGGAGACCTGACGATCGGTGTGCGGATGTCTCCGACACTCGATACGCGGGGGACTGATGGCAACAAGATCGGCATTTCTCTGGATGATGGTCCGCTGCAGGTTCTGAACCTTGATCTCATCCCCCATTGTTGCGGGCCGCAGACCCAGCAGCAGGTCGATTGGGACAAAGCTGTAACGGACAATGGCTTTACCCTGACGGCAGCGTTCGATGGGGTTTCCGCAGGCAAACATACCGTAAAGCTGTGGCGCCTCGACGATAATGTGATCGTTGAGAAACTGTCGATCGCGACGAACTAAAAAGAAAAGAGCCGCTCCTTCACCGGGGCGGCCCTTTTAGCATCTGGAAGAACGTTGGCCGGATCAGCCGCCGCTGCGATGCGCCGGGATCGGCGCTGCCACTTCGGCCGGGCCGGAGACGGCCACATCCCGCGGCAGCGAAAGCGCCGTCCACACCGTATCAATGGCCGTCGCCAGATCATTGATCTGTACAGCGCTGTGCAGCGGGGTCGGGGTGATGCGCAGGCGCTCCGTCCCGCGTGGCACGGTGGGGTAATTGATCGGCTGAATATAGATCCCATGCTGCTTCAGCAGCATGTCCGCGGCCTTCTTGCAGAGCTCTGGCTCGCCAACGAAAAGCGGCAGGATGTGGGTCTCGCTGTCCATGACAGGCAGTGAGCGGGCGGTCAGGGCCGCGCGGGTGGCCGCGACCGTCGCCTGGTGCTGATCGCGCTCAGCCTGCGAAGATTTCAGGTAACGGATGGATGCCGTCGCTGCATCAGCAATCGCCGGCGGCAGGGCGGTCGTAAAGATGAACCCCGAAGCGTGGGAGCGGATCGCATCGATACAGGCGGCCGAGGCGGTCACATAACCACCCAGACATCCAAACGCCTTGGCCAACGTGCCTTCGATCAGATCGACGCGATCAGCGAGGCCTTCGCGTTCCGTGATGCCGCCGCCGCGATGGCCATACATGCCCACAGCGTGCACTTCGTCGATATAGGTGAAGGCGGAATACCGCTTCGCCAGATCACAGATCTCGGCGATCGGGGCGATATCCCCGTCCATCGAATAGACACTTTCGAACGCGATCACCTTCGGCACATCAAGCGGCAGGGCGGCGAGACGACGCTCGAGATCCGCCATGTCATTGTGCCGGAAGATCTGCTTGGTGCACCCCGAACGACGAATGCCTTCGATCATCGAGGCATGGTTCATCTCATCGGACAGGAAGACGCAGCCGGGCAACAGTTTGCCCAAAGTCGACAGGGTCGCGTCATTGGAGACATAGCCCGACGTGAAAACGAGCGCGGCTTCCTTGCCATGCAGGTCGGCGAGCTCGCGCTCAAGCTCGACAATCGGATGGCTGGTGCCGGAAATATTGCGGGTGCCGCCGGCGCCAGCGCCGCTGGCCGTGACGCGGGCAACCATGGCTTCGGTGACCGTCGGGTGCTGGGCCATCCCCAGATAGTCATTGGAGCACCAGATCGTGACGTCGCGCGCGCCATCGGGACCGCGATGGATCGCCAGTGGGAAACGACCGGCAAGTCGCTCCAGATTGGCAAACTCGCGGTATCGGCCCTCATGTTTCAGGGCGCTGATCGCATTATCGAAGATAGAATCGTACATTGTTGGCGACTTTCCGAACGTCTGCTCTTCCATACCAGCCCGCGACCGGAAACGCTTGACTTCAGTCAAACCGGATTTGCCTCAACGGGATAGAACATTTTCGCTGGAGGGCAAGGCCATGAAAAACAAACAGGCAGCTATTTCCATACCATTTGGGGTTAAAGTTCCCGTTATCGATGCTGATGCACCCTGGCGGTGGCTAAATGCCGCGGCGATGCAGTACCGCCGGGAATGGCTTCTGTGTGCCGGTTTCGGGCTGACTTTCGTGCTCGTCGGCTACAGCCTCGTCTATCTCTTTGCCCGCTCCGGCCTGGTGACCGCTTTTCCGATCGCCATCGGGGCATTTGCCTTGGTCGGCCCGCTTCTCGCCTGCGGCATCTATGGCGTGGCACGAGCGCATGAGGACGGCCGGCGACCGACAATGACGGAGCTTGTCTTGCCGAAGGCGGCTTCGCCGGGGCAGGTGGCCCTGATCGGTATTGCGATCATGATCGCCCTGTTCGTCTGGATCGTGGCGGGGATGACGCTCTATGTCGTTGCCGGCGGCGAGCACTTCACGAACTACACGGCTTTCCAGCAGTTTTTCCTGAATACCTATCAGGGGCTCGCCATGGCCACGGCCGGGACCATCGTGGGCGGGTTGATTGCCGCGATCATCTTTGCGATCACGGCGTTCTCCCTGCCCATGGTGATGGACCAGCGCGTGGACGCCATTTCGGCGGTCAGTCTCAGTGCCGCAACCGTACTGCGCAATCTGAAACCCATGCTGCTCTGGGCGTGGCTCATTGCGCTGTCGGTGGTGATCAGCGCCGCGACCTTGCTGGCGGGCTTTGTCGTTTTCTTCCCGCTGTTCGGCCTTGCCACCTGGATCGGCTATCGGGAGACTTTCGCCTGAGGGCAGAGCCGTCGCCCTACAGATCGTCATCCATCAGGATGCGTTCGGCGGCCCCTTGGGGGTCCTCGAACTGCCGATCCTTGAGGGCCCACATGAAGGCGGCCACACCGAGGCTCCCCAAGGCCAGCGCCAGAGGAATGAGAAACAGAAGCGCGTTCATGGCGCCGCCTTCCAGCGCCAGTTCATGCGCATCGCGTTCAGCGTGACGAGGAGGGAGGAGCCGGACATGGCCAGTGCGGCAATCAGCGGCGTGACCATCCCGGCCATGGCCAGCGGGGCGGCGACAGCATTGTACAGGGCGGCAAAGGCGAAATTCTGCAGCATATGGCGACGCGCCTCGACGGAGGTTTCGTAAGCGGACAAAACGGCCTGCAGGCCGTCGCCCTGATAGACAAAGTCGGCTTCCGTCTGGGCTGCATCTGCAGCTGTCCCGGGCGCGAGAGAAACGTCAGCATGGGCAAGGGCGGCGGTGTCGTTGAGGCCGTCACCGATCATCGCGACAGGGGCCTGCCGTTGCCAGATGTCGATCATCGCCACCTTGTCCTGCGGCGTCTGCGACCAATACACATCGTCTATATTCAAAGCGCGGGCGATGGCCTGAACCTCCGCAGGCTGATCACCGGACAGAAGGCTGATGGAAAGGCCCCTGTCACGCAACGTCTTGATGGTGGTGCTGGCGCCGTCGCGAAGACTGTCGGAGAAATGCAGCTCGATCGGAGCGGCGGACCCGACTTTCAGATAGGCGCGGCTGCCTTGTCCGGGGACGTGGTCGGCCTCAGACACTCCCACAAAGGCCGCCTTGCCCAGCCGCACTTCGTCGCCCTTCCAGATGCCCCGCATACCCTCGCCAGGAATCTCTACAATGTCATCGGCCACCGGACCGACGCCAAAGGTGCTCGCCATGGCGCGGGCAATGGGATGAAAGCCTGCGCGCACCAGGGCCGCTGCGGCGTCCGCCTGATCAGGCGGCAGCGCGCCTGGACTGATCCATTGCATCGCGCCGGTGGTCAGGGTGCCGGTCTTATCAAAGGCGATGTGTTTCGTCCGCGCCAGGCGTTCGAGGGCATCACCGCTCTTGACGATGATGCCGCGCCGGAACAGCCGTCCGGTGGCGACGATCTGAACAGCGGGCACGGCAAGGCCCAATGCACAGGGGCAGGTGATGACGAGCACCGCGGTGGCCGCCATCATCGCTTCCCTCAATCCCGCGCCGGTCATCAGCCAACCGATGAAAGTCAGCGCGGCGAGACTGTGAACGATGGGGACATAGGCGCGGGCCGCGCGGTCCGCCAGACGGGTATAGCGGTCCTTGACCTGCTGTCCTGCTTCGACCAGCCGGACCAGTTCTGCGACGGCAGAATGGGCCATGTCCCTGGTCGCCTCGATAACCAGCTTCTGGCTGATGTTCAGTGTACCGGCAAGGATGGCTGAGCCCTGTACAGCCAGTTGTGGTGCGGACTCGCCGGTCAGGAAAGCCACGTCAGTATCTGACCGCCCCTCCAAGACGATACCATCGACGGGCACCCGTGCACTGGCCCGAATGACCAGCCGATCGCCCGGGCAAATCTCGGTCGCCCTGATCGGCGCGAGGCTGCCATCGGCGTCGAGGCGCAGCGCTGTTCGCGCCTGCAGGGCAAGCAGGTCCCGCGCCGCTGATCGCGCCCGCCGCCGCAACTGCTCGTCCAGCCAGCGGCCGATGAGAAGGAAGAACAGCAGCATGACGGCCGCGTCAAAATAGGCGTGCTCACCGCCACTCAGCGCCTCCATCAGGGACACGGTCAGGGCCAGCATCACCGCCAGCGAAATGGGCACATCCATATTCGCCTGTTTTCTGCGCAGGGCCCCCAGCGCAGACTCGAAAAACGGACGGCCAGCATAAAAGACCGTCGGGATGGCAATCAGGGCAGACACAAGATGCAGGAACCGCCGGGTCGATGTGCCCATATCGGTTGAAGAGGCGGACCAGACGGCCACCGACAACAGCATGATGTTTGCGGCGGCAAATCCGGCCACGGCCATGCAGCGCAGCAGCATGCGGCCACGCCTGCCGTCATCATCATCGGCGGTCTGCGGATCGAACGGCAGGGCGCCATATCCCAGATCAGCGATGGTCTGTGTAAAGAGGGACGGGTTGGTCGCACCGATCCATTCTACGGTCATTGTGCCCGTGGACAGGTTCAGCCGGGCATGGCTGACGCCGGGCAGGGCCGAAATGGCCCGCTCGATCTTGCCAATACACCCGGCACATCGCGCGCCCGTAATGCTCAAGATCAGGATCTGCTGGTCGTCTCTCTGCCGCACGAAGGCAGCAGGGTCGACGGCTTCATCCGTTTCCGCTGCGGGGTTTGGAGCGGTCGGGCAGCCTTTAGAGGTCTGGCTCATTCAACGTAGATCCGGGTTTTCGCCGTGTGCCCCTCTGCTGCGTCATCAGCGGTTCTGGGGGTGACAAAGAGATCCCACGCGCCGGGTTTGAGGTCAGCCTGTGCGATGTAGTGACCATCCCGGGATTCAGTGAACGCCAGGTCGATCTTTTCGGCATCCGTACTGGGCCGGACCAGTTGGCCCGCAAGATGGAGGCCCAGGACGGGCTGGTCGTAAGCGGACACAATCCGGATGTTGACCTGTTGGTCGCTGCCTGTCGTCAGAGGGTGTGTAAGTTCAAACGTCCAGCCCAGACCCGCCAGCGCCCTGCGCTTTTCCAGCACGTCATTGTAGTTCAGGCCCTGATAGTAGGATTTCTCAACCTGCTCGCCGGGAAAAGTGCTGACGGCCGCTCTCACGAAATAGATATTCGTCGCGATGATGACCGCGAAAAACGCGATCAGAAACCACAGTACATGCCGTCCGGTAATCACCAGACCGGCGTAGTGTACGTGCTCTGTGCCTGCCATTGTCTCATCGCCCTTCCGCGTCGGTGACAAACGAGATTGTCTCCTCTGCGACGATAGCGGATTGAGAATCCATCAGTTTGACGGAAATCAAGGCGCCGTTCTGGTCTGCGGGCAGGACGAAAAACAGCCGCGTCCGCATCTGGCCATCACCATCCACGTCCAGCTGAAGCCGACCGTCCTTCACGTCGTGACCCACGGCGTCGATCTGCAGCTCTGGCGGCCCTGAAATGGCCAGATCGAACGCCTGGCTCTCGCTGGTCTTGTTGCGGACGCGCGCCGTCACCGCGTTGCGGAAGGACCCGTCCGAGAGTCGGGTGAAAGCTGGCGCCCGATCGCGCTCAAGGCTGAACTCCGTCTGCTCACGGCTGGTCAGGCCAAACACCATCAACGTGCTGACCACGCTCAGGACAATGGCATAGACAATCGTTCGGGGGCGGATCAGGCGGGGCAGCCTGTGTCGTTCAGCGTTTGTTTTCGCCGTCAGGTAATCGTCGCCATAGGCGATAAGACCCTTCGGCAGGCCGATTTTTTTCATCACGGCATCACAGGCATCAACACACAGCCCGCAATTGATACATTCCAGCTGATCGCCATCGCGAATGTCGATCCCCATGGGGCAGGCGACGACGCAGCCATTGCAGTCGATGCAGTCGCCGACACTGGACCAGTCAGCGCCTTTCTTGTGCTTGCCGCGCGGTTCGCCGCGTTCGCGATAATAGCCGACCTGAAAGGTCTGCGCGTCGGTCAGCGCCCCCTGGATACGCGGCCACGGGCACATATAGGTACAGACCTGTTCCCGCATGAGCCCGGCGAGAGAATAGGTCGTAAACGTCAGTATCACGATGAAGAGGTAGGAAGTAACCGGCGCAGTTCCCCTGAACAGACCCGTCACCACGCTGGGGGCATCGTGGAAATACAGCACCCACGCGCCGCCGGTCATGGCCGCGATGAGCAGCCAGAGCCCATGTTTGATGATTTTCCGGGTGATCTTCTTCGCTGTCCAAGGGGCTTTGGCGAGCGCCAGTCGCTTGTTCCTGTCCCCTTCCACCATCCGCTCGACCGCGATGAAAAGGTCCGTCCAGACAGTCTGGGGGCAGGTAAAGCCGCACCATAACCGTCCCCACACGGCCGACACCAGAAACAGGGCGAGCGCCGACAGAATAAGGAGGCCGGTGACCAGATAGAACTCATCCGGCCAAATCTCGAGGTTGAAGAAATAGAGCCGGGCACCATCGAAATCGACAAGCACGGCCTGATCCGGCTCATGGGCTGCGCGGGGCCAGCGCATCCACGGCAGCAGGTAGTAGATGCCAAGGGTCAGGAACAGGACCGCCCATTTGATGAGGCGATACTTCCCCTTCACGAGCTTGGGGTGGATCGCCTCACGCTTGATATAGAGCGGTTCATCCGGCACCGTTTCGGTCATGATGGTAGCCCCTGCGGCGTTTGTTACTCAGGTCGGTCGTCGGCGTTGTGGGCCCGACTGTCTGGTGCCGCTGTCGCTTCGCCGCCACCGAGGGCGTGGACGTAGACGGCGAGGGCGGTGATGGTGCCTTCGTCGAGGCGTTCGCCCCAGTTTGGCATCACGCCATTTCGGCCGTGCACGATCTGTTGCCGGATCGAAGCGCGGTCAGAGCCGTACAGCCATTCGGCATCTGTCAGATTGGGAGCGCCGACCGTACGGTCGCCCGCGCCCGAGGTCTGGTGACAGGCGGCGCACTGGGTGTTGAAAAGCGGACGCGCCCGTTCGATCGAGGCCTGGTCCGACTGAGGTTCGGTGAAATTCATCACATAGGTTGTCAGATCGTTGATCTGATCATTCGTGAGAAGCCCCTGATCGCCGAAGGCTGGCATTTGCGACATTCGCCCCTGGTCAGAGTGAGCCCGTATACCAAAAATAATCGTTGTACGGATGTCATCAAGCGTGCCGCCCCACAGCCAGACATCATCGGACAGGTTTGGATATCCGGGGTATCCCTGACCGCCGCTGCCATGACAGGTGGCGCAATTGTCGCCAAAGGCGGACTGACCGGCGGCCACGGCGAATTCAAGTAGGGTAGGGTCCTGCTCAATAGCATCAAGGGACGGCGCCTCCAGCAGGCGGGTCGCGAGAAGGCTTCGCTGGTGCGCGGCCTCCACCATCTCTGCTGCGACATTGGCGCGGTCAGAGTGTCCGCGCACCCCGGGAAGGCCGGGATAGGACGGCATGAGAATACAGTATACAACCGCAATCGCGATACAGGCGTAAAATACATACAGCCACCAGCGCGGCAGGGGATTGTTCAGCTCCTGAATACCGTCCCACTCATGGCCTGTGGTTTCAACGCCAGTGGCCTCGTCGATCTCGGTTCTGTCGTGCGTATAAGGGTGATCAGTCATCGGAAGAAGCCTCCTCGTCGAGAGGAACCCGGGACGCCCGGTCAAACTTCAACGCGTTTGACGGCGACAGGGCGTAAAGAAGTACAAGGGCGAAGGCCAGGACGAACAGGATCAGGCCGAACGTCTGGGCAATATGGGACAACAGGATGTGCATCTCAGCCATCCTCCCTTTCAGTGTGGGTGTCGTAGGCGGACAGGTCGCTGGCCTGAGGCGTTTCAATCTCAAAGGTCGAGAAATCGACCATCGTGCCGAGCACCTGCAGATAGGCAATCAGCGCATCCATCTCGGTAATCCGCCGATTGGTGGCGAGCGCCGGGATCCGCACGTCGGGCCAGCGCTCTTCAAAACCTGCATAGTCGTCGACGAACGGGGAACCCGCCTGCAGCCGCAGGTCCGCAATCGCGTGTTCGATCTGCTCATCGGTGTAAGGAACACCGACCCTGCGGTTCGCCCGCATTTTCGCAGCGATACGCTCATCATTGACCGCCGTTTCTTCAAGGAAGCGGTAGGGCGGCATGACAGAGCCGGGGACGAGGCTGCGCGGATCGATCAGATGCTGACGGTGCCAGTCATCGGAATATTTCTGGCCCACACGGGCGAGATCGGGTCCGGTGCGTTTGGATCCCCATTGGAACGGGTGATCGTACATGCTTTCGGCGGCGAGAGAGTAATGGCCGTACCGTTCAACTTCGTCCCGCAAGGGGCGGATCATCTGGCTATGGCAGCTATAGCAGCCTTCGCGGACATAAATGTCGCGACCCGTCAGTTCTAGCGGCGTATAGGGACGAACGCCCTCTACCTTCTCGATGGTGTTCTCCACATAAAAGAGCGGTGCGATCTCGATCAGTCCCCCGGTTGCCACCACGATCAGGATCGCAACGAGAAGGGGGCCGGAATGCTTTTCAAGAAACTTGTGGCGGTTCATGATCGACATGACAGTTACTCCGCGGGAATGGCATGGGGGATGGAGCCAAGCTCCTGCGGACTGGCTTCGTTCCGCCGCACCCGGCCCATCGCCGTCTGGTAAAGATTGTAGCACATGATCAGTGCACCAATGAGGTACATGAGCCCGCCCGTGGCGCGGATGATATAGGGAATGTGCTTGGCCTGTACGGTTTCGATGAACGAATATTGCAGGAAGCCAAACTCATTATAGGCGCGCCATTGCAGACCCTCGGTCACACCCGCCACCCACATCGATGTGATGTACAGAACGATGCCGAGTGTTGCGATCCAGAAATGCCACTCCACGAGCGCGAGGGAGTAGAGCCGCTCCCGGCGCCAGGCCCACTGGGTCAGGCAGTAAAGAGCGCCAAAGCTGATGAAGCCGACCCAGCCGAGGGAGCCTGAATGCACGTGGCCAATGCCCCATTCGGTATAGTGAGACAGGGAGTTGACCGCCCGTACCGACATCATCGGTCCTTCGAAAGTCGACATGCCGTAGAAGGCGAGCGAGACAATCATCATGCGGACGACGGGGTCGGTGCGCAGTTTGTCCCACGCACCGGACAGGGTCATGATGCCGTTGATCATGCCGCCCCAGCTGGGCATCCACAGCATGATCGAGAACACCATGCCCAGGGTCTGCGCCCATTCCGGCAGTGCCGTGTAGTGAAGATGGTGCGGTCCCGCCCAGATGTAGATGAAGATCAGAGACCAGAAGTGGACGATCGAGAGGCGATAGGAATAGACCGGTCGGTTTACCCGCTTGGGAATGAAATAATACATGATCCCGAGGAAGCCTGCCGTGAGGAAGAACCCGACGGCATTGTGGCCGTACCACCATTGCGTCAGGGCGTCCTGCACCCCGGCGAAAAGTGAGTAGCTGCGGCTTTCAAAGATCGACACCGGCATGGCCAGATTGTTGACAATGTGCAGCATGGCAACCGTGACGATGAACGCCAGATAGAACCAGTTGGCGACATAGATGTGAGGCTCCTGCCGCTTCCACAGTGTACCGAGGAAGACGACAAGATACCCAACCCAGACGAGGGTGAGCCAGATATCGGCGTACCATTCCGGCTCGGCATATTCCTTGGACTGGGTGATACCCATCAGATAGCCTGTCGCCGCGATGACGATGAAGAGGTTATAACCCCAGAACACGAACCACGGGACCATGCCGCCCCACAGGCGCGCGCGCGTTGTGCGCTGGACCACATAGAACGAGGTGGCGATCAGCACATTGCCGCCAAAGGCAAAGATCACAGCGGACGTATGCAAGGGGCGGAGCCGGTTGAAGTTGGTCCAGGGCAGGCTGTCATTGTACAGAAAATCGGGAAAGGCCAGCTGACTGGCGATGACCACGCCGACGAGAAATCCTGCGACACCCCAGAAGGCGGAAGCAACGACGCCAGCCTTGACGATATTCATGTTGTAGGCGCGGACATCGGTGCTCGCGCTCAACTGCAAATTCATCAGCAGTGCGGCCGTACCGGCGCCGAACGCGATCATGAAGATGATCGCGTGAACCTGCATTGCGGCTTCCGGCGTGCTGGCCGCGACGACGTAAAAGAACAGCGCACCGATTCCGAGAAAGGCAGCCAGTATCGGAACCTCGGCGTTTGATGAGGAAGGGGGTAATGGCGTGGGGGATGCTGATGTCACGGCTAACAACTTTCGGATCAATTCGCAGTTGTCCCTCTGGCACAGGCGTGCGCGCTGTCTTTTGACAGAAGTCAAACGTCGGCTGACTGCACGGGCTAGGAGGGCGGGGCGCGTCAGGGAAATGGAGATTGACCGTGCGCCTTGTCCGCCTCGGCGTCGTCGTTCTGTTGATTGCCCCGCCGGTTGTTCCCGGCCGGGACGGCATCCAGCACTGGGTGCCGCTCTGCACAGCGGATGGCAGCGTGAAATATGTTCCGTTATCGGATCAAGATGATGAACCTGATGAGCCTTCGCCGCATAACGGTGCGTGTCACGCGCCCTGTCTTTGCTCTCGCAGGAAAGGGGGCAGTCCCGGCGACACAGGCAAGCTGCGTTAAATGGCGTTAGGCGGCGGGCCGGTTCAGCGTGACGAGCCGCCCTTCGACCGCGCTCAGACGACCGGCCTTCTTCAGCTTGGCAAGCGTCCTGCTCAAAGTTTCGAGGCGCAGGCCCAGATAGTCGGCAATATCCTGCCGTGACATGGGCAGATAGATTTCGTTCGCGTCACCACGATCGGCCAGCATCGTGAAAAACGTCATCACACGTTCTTCGGCATTCTGCTTGCCCAGAATGACAATATGATCCTGCGCCTTGTGCAGTTCGGTGTGACCCTTTGCGATAAGGCGATTTTTAATATTCGGATGCCGGGCGCTCATTTCATCGAGAAAACCGTGGGAGAACCGGCACGCCAGTGATGGCTCCAGCGCTTCCGCTGAAAAGTCATTTGCGGCGGCATAGCTCATGCCCAGGAAATCGCCGGGATAGACAAAGCCGACAATCTGGCGCTGGCCGTCCTCGGTCATACGCACCAGCCTGAAGCAGCCGCTGATGACGAGGTAGAGATAGTCGCTGAGCTCGCCCTCGCGGATCAGGCTCGCGCCCTCCTTGATCGACCGATGCGCCATGGTCTGGGCGACCTGCTGCATCTCGGCTTCGTTCAGCTCCGCGCAGATCGAGCGCTCCCGCACATCGCAAATATCACAGAAATGGCTGTGCGAGCTGGCAGAAGAACATTTGGGCTGTTGTGACAAGAGATCACCTCAAAGTTCCCCTGTTATATCCTGCGTTGGCCAAATCTCAACATGAGGCTGTGTTGTGGTTGCTTACTGCAAACCTTTTGCGGTCAGACCGCTGGCGAGGCATAGCGTTGAATGTCGTTCACATGAGGATCAAAGACGGCAGCCACGACCCGGGCCAGCGGCGTGGCTTCACGTGCAACGACGACATCGTCGCCATCAATAGAGATAATGCCGTCGATGACAAAGGGCTGCAGGGCATTGATAATGCCTTCGCATGTCGGGCCATCGGCCTGGATGATATCGAAATACCGGGTCAGGCTGGCGCGCATGTCGCAGAGGAGGCGTTTGATCCAGTCGCCCAGATCTTCCTCCTCCAGCGTCGCGATGACACCGCGGTTGGCTGTCAGCGCGCCTGCACGCAATCGAGCCTGCCACGCCCGAAGATCCTTGGCATTCTGAACAATCGTGCCGTGAACGGAGCTGATCGCACTGACGCCGGCGCCGATCACCACATTGGCGCAATCTTCTGTGTAACCCTGAAAATTTCGGTTCAGCGTGTGACGGCGCGCTGCCTCTGCAATCGGTGTTGTGGGCAAGGCGAAGTGGTCGAAGCCAATCCGCTGATAACCTGCCTCTTCCAGCTGCTGGGCGGCCATCTCGGCCAGTTCCGTTCGCTCGTCACGCGAGGGCAGGTCGCGCTCATTGATCAGACGCTGATGTTTCAGCCGGGCTGGCAGATGCGCATAGCCGAACAGCGAAATGCGGTCCGGGGCCAGTGAAATTGAGCGACTGACCGTGTCCGCGAAACCCCTCCCGGTTTGCTTGGGCAGACCGTATAGCAGGTCAAGGCTGATATCCCTGACCCCGCCCTGACGCAGCATGGCGACGCAATCCCGTACCAGCTCGAACGGCTGGACGCGATTGATGGCGCGCTGAACGTCCTCATGGAAGTCCTGCACGCCGATGCTGAAGCGGTTGATCCCCGCACGAACGAGATGCGCGGCCTGAAAGGCGCTGCAGAGGCGCGGATCAATTTCCATGGCGACGGGCGTCGCGTCTGTCAGGCGAAAATTGTCCTCGATTGCGGCCAGCAGACGTTCAAGGTCCCGTGCCTGCAGCGTATTGGGGGTGCCGCCGCCAAAATGGACCTGGGTCAGGCGTCCGCGACCTGCCAGCTGCGCGCCGAGCAGGCCGAGCTCACTGATCAGATCATCCGCATAGGCAGCAATCCGCTCGTCACGGTTCTCCACGCGCATGTTGCAGCCGCAATACCAGCAAAGCTGCTTGCAGAATGGAATGTGGAGGTAAAGTGAGATCGGTTCATACTGGCCGATGCCGCTCAATGCCGTCTCCAGCTGCGGCGTTCCCACATCTTCCGAGAAGGCGAGCGCCGATGGATAGCTCGTGTACCGCGGAACGTTGCGCTGCAGATAGGGATGCCAGGCCGGTTTCATGGGGGCACAATAGGTTGCCCGGCCCGTCGCGATATGACTTTGGTCAAATTGACGCGGGACGGCTTCAGTCGGTCTGCGCCGACCACTTCCCGCTGCGGCCGGCCTTGACCTGGCCCTTCTGCTTCTTGGCGTTCAGCCGGCGCTCAATGGCCCCGCGGCCGGGCCGTGTGGGGATGCGCTTGGCTGGCGGGGTCAGCGCCGAGCGGACGAGTTCTGCCAGCCGTCGGCGGGCATCCTCACGATTGGCGCTCTGGGAGCGGTGGCGGTCGGCCTGGATGATGATCACGTCCGACTTGGTCAGTCGCTGCCCGGCCTTGCGTCGCAGACGACTTTTCTGGGCATAGGTCAGGTCGGTATTCGCGCCGAGGTCGAAGCGGAGCTGAACCGCGGTCGATACCTTGTTGACGTTCTGGCCGCCTGGGCCGGAAGCGCGAACGAAGCTCTCTTCAATCTGGCTTTCCGGCAGGGTCAGGTCGGGCGTGATGTACAGCATGAAGATGACCTAGGCCCCGCTGACGGGTTCGGCAAAGGACAAAACGCTTGAGGCCTAGAATTTGCTGACCATGTCTGGATTGAGCGACGCGATCGAGCTGGCGCCGATCAGCGTCATCGCCACGCGCATTTCCTTGGCATAGAGCGTCAGGATCTGATCGACAGCCTGCTCGCCGCCGGTGGCCAGTGCATAAATGTAAGAGCGCCCGAGACTGACCGCGTCCGCCCCGAGGCAAAGCGCCCGAACGACGTCGAGACCGCTGCGGAATCCTGAATCGACAATCAGCGAAAGGTCATTCCCCGCCGCCGCCCGGATAGCGGGCAGGGCGGCGATGGTCGACGTCACGCCGTCAAGTTGCCGGCCGCCATGATTGGACACCACGAGGCCATTAGCGCCCAGCGCCCTGGCATCCGCCACATCGTCCGGGTCCAGAATACCCTTGATGACGAGGTTGCCCGGCCAGAAATCGCGGATCCACTGCAGGTCTTTCCACGAAATCGCAGGATCGAAGTTCTCGCCCAGCCAGCCAATATAATCGCTCAGGCCAGTGACGGCCCCGCGATAGGCGGAGATATTGCCGAGGTCATGGGGGCGACCGCGCAACCCCACATCGACCGCCCATTGGGGATGAGTGACTGCCTGCAGCATCCGGCGCAGGGCGGCGTTTGGCCCACTCATGCCAGAATGCACATCGCGATACCGGGCACCGGGGACGGGCATGTCGACGGTGAAGACGAGGGTTTTGACCCCCGCCGCCAGCGCACGCTCCAGCACGTTCTGCATGAAGTCGCGATCTTTCAGGACATAGAGCTGGAACCAGATGGGGACGTCGATAGCGCCTGCCACCTCCTCGATCGGGCACACGGACACAGTGGACAGGGTATAGGGAATGTTGTGGCGAACAGCCGCGCGGGCAGCCTGCACCTCGCCGCGACGGGCATACATGCCGGTCAGCCCGACAGGCGCGAGGGTCAATGGCATGCCAAGGGTCTCGCCAAACAGCGTCGTGGCCAAATCGATGGTCTCGGATCCCTTCAGCACCCGCTGGCGCAGCGCGATCTCCCGCAGGTCCATGACATTGCGGGCCAGCGTGGCCTCCGTATAGGAGCCGCCATCGATGTAGTCGAAGAGGAAGCGGGGCAGGCGACGTCGTGCCGCCTCGCGATAATCCTCCGGGGATGAAACCAGCATAGTCACCTTTGGACGGTCAGCCCGCACGGGGGCGGGCGAGGGCAAGACGGCCTGTCCTAGTCATCACCGCAGATCAGGGAAAGACTTTACCTGTAAAATTGCCGACCATATGGGCGTAAATGTATAATGTGGGACAGGAATGCTGCCCATGGCACGGTCGACAGCAGGCAAGCGATGCCGCAGAAGGGATGTAACAAAATCATAAGGGAGAAATGTCCATGACATCAGCACGCAAGCGGATATTGGCCGCGTTTTCGGTCGTCATTGGCGCGGTCGCCCAGGCCGCTGCCGCAGATCCGTTGATCGTGAATGCGGACAGTCGCGATGGTCAGTCGCTGGACGGCGAATGGACCTATTCGGTCGATCCCTATCGGGACGGTCTTGCCGGGTTCCATGGCGGCCCGGTTGGCCAGGGCTATGCGCGCTTCGACCCGCGGGACGTGGATGCCTACACTAGGGAAAATCCGTCGGCATTGTTTGAATATGACATGCGCAAGGCGGACAAGGTCGATTTGCCATCTTCCTGGATCAATCACGCACCGGAAATGCGCCACTACCAGGGTCTTGTCTGGTACCAGAAAATCTTCACACCTACGATCAAGAAGGGCGAACGCAGCTTTGTCCGTCTCGGCGCTGCCAATTACCGCAGCTATGTCTATCTGAACGGCACCAAGCTGGGTGAGCATGAGGGCGGGTTCACCCCGTTCCTGTTTGAGGTGACGGACCATCTCAAGCCCGGTGAGAATGTGCTGAGCGTGGGTGTCGATTCCGTGCGGGATGAAACGAGCGTGCCGCCGCCCGTCACCGACTGGGAAACCTATGGCGGCATCACCCGGTCCGTGAAGCTTATCCAACTGCCGGAAACATTCGTTGACGACGTCTTTGCGCGCCTGACCGACGCCGACACCATGGCGTTCGACGTGCAGCTGGACGGGCCGAAAGCCGCCGGTCAGAAAATTCAGGTTTCGATCCCGGCCCTGAATGTCTCACTGTCGGGCAAGGCTGATGCGGAGGGGCACTGGTCCACCACGACAAACGTGCCTGCCGCGCTTGAAAAATGGTCACCGGACAATCCATCGCTCTATGACATCAAAGTCCAGAGCGGCAAGGATAGCGTCGAGGATCGGGTCGGCTTCCGAACGATTGCCGTGGACGGCACCGACATCCTCTTGAACGGCGAGAAGATCTTCCTGCGTGGTATTTCCATGCATGAAGAAGAAATGGGACCCGATCCCTCGCGCATCATGACGGAGGAGGCGGTGCGGGCGCTGTTCACAGAGATCAAGGATGGCCTGAACGGCAATTTCGTCCGTCTGGCCCATTATCCGCATGCCGAACTGACAACACGCCTGGCCGATGAAATGGGCCTGCTCGTCTGGTCAGAAATCCCCGTCTATTGGCGCATCGACTGGACCAATGAGGAAACGCTTGATGCCGCTCTGGCGATGCAGCAGGAAAACATCCTGCGTGACCGCAACCGGGCATCAATCGTCCTGTGGAGTATCGGCAACGAAACGCCGCTGTCGGACGCGCGCAACCGGTTCATGATGACCCTGGCCGATGCAGTTCGGGCGCTCGACCCGACGCGTCTCGTCACGGCCGCGCTACTGACCGAAACAAAATCAGAGGACGGTGTGCTGACGGCTCATGTCGATGATCCGCTGTCGGACAGTCTCGATGTGTTGTCGGTGAATACCTATAATGGCTGGTACGGCTCTGTCCCGCTCGCCGATGTCAGCGAAGTTCGCTGGCGCTCAGATCACGACAAGCCGATGATCTTTTCCGAGCTGGGGGCAGGGGCGCAAAAGGGCTTTGCGGACCCCGACCTCATGCGGAAATTCTCAGAGGACTATCAGGCTGAGTACTACCGCGAGACCCTTGAGATGGCCGACCATGTCCCGTTCCTGGCAGGCCTCTCACCATGGATCCTGAAGGACTTCCGGTCACCGCGTCGTCAGCACCCGGTCTATCAGAATGGCTGGAACCGCAAGGGACTAATCTCCGAGACCGGCGAACGAAAAGAAGCCTTTGACGTTCTGTCCGACTACTACGCGGGCCGGGCCGAACGCTGACAAAAAAAAGGCGGGCTCAATGGCCCGCCTTTTTTCTTGGAACTGATTTCGGTCAGGCGATGTCGAGAAGGTGCGCGGCCTCAGGCAAATCCTCGCCAAAGGCGCGCTGGTAGAACTCGGCCACAAGCGGGCGTTCAAGCTCATCGCATTTGTTCAGGAACGTGACCCGGAACGCATAGCCCACATCACGGAAAATTTCCGCATTCTGCGCCCAGGCGATCACGGTACGCGGCGACATCACCGTGGAGATATCGCCGTTCATCAGCGCATTACGCGTCATGTCCGCGACGCGGACCATGGCATCGAGGGTCTTGCGGCCAGCCTCATCCTGATAGGCGGGCAGTTTGGCCGCGACGATCTCGGTTTCCTCGTCATGGGCGAGATAGTTCAGTGTCGTGACAATCGACCAGCGGTCCATCTGACCCTGGTTGATCTGCTGGGTGCCGTGGTAGAGGCCGGTCGTGTCGCCAAGGCCGATCGTGTTAGTGGTCGCGAACAGGCGGAACCATGGGTTGGGGCTGAGCACCTTGTTCTGGTCGAGAAGGGTGAGGCGGCCTTCGGATTCCAGCACGCGCTGGATCACGAACATCACATCGGGACGGCCTGCATCATATTCATCGAACACAAGTGCGACGGGGCGCTGGAACGCCCAAGGCAGAATACCTTCCTTGAAGGCCGTGATCTGCTTTCCGTCCTCGACCACGATGGCGTCCTTGCCGATCAGGTCGATCCGGCTGACATGGCTGTCGAGGTTGATCCGTACACACGGCCAGTTGAGGCGCGCCGCTACCTGCTCAATATGGGTCGACTTGCCCGTGCCGTGATAGCCCTGAACCATGACGCGGCGGTTAAACGAGAAGCCGGCCAGAATGGCGAGCGTCGTCTGCGGGTCGAAGCGATAGGTGTCGTCAATCGCCGGGACATATTCATTGGATGTCGAGAAGGCCGGCACCGTCATGTCGAACGGCAGTCCGAACACCTCTTTCGCCGACACCGTGGTGTCCGGCATCTCAAGAAAGACTGATTCCGCGTCAGTGCTCATGACGTATCCCTGGCTGAAAATGAAGGTCCACCGCTAGCGGACCTCGACGGCGCGTTCAACCCGGCCCCGGTCCAGCGGGGATGTGGCCACACGTGGTGCCATGTCGCATGAAAAGAAAAGGGGCGGATCGACCGCCCCTTTATCGTCCTATCGGTCGGCCATCTGCTCGTCCCGCAGGGCGCGGAACTCATTGCCGTCATACCAGGTCGGCCAGTCCTCGGAATAGGCGAGGGTCTTGCCCACATCGCGCATGATCGAGAAAGTCTCGACCAGGCCGCGCATATCCCAGCTCTCGTCATATTCGTCGGCCGGCTTGTGATAGCGGTTGGCGGTGTACTCTTCGTCCCACGCCCGGCCGGCCTCTTCGCCGCCTTCAATCTTGTCGATACCGACATCAAGATACAGCATCGGCACGCCTTTCTTGGCGAGGCTGATATGGTCCGAGCGGTAGAAATAGCCCTTTTCCGGTGACGCATCGGGGCGCAGATATTTGCCGTCCGCTTCAGCAACGGTCTTCAGAATGTCTTCGAGTTCCGAGGCGCCATAGCCGACCACGATCAGATCCTTTGCCGGGCCTGACGGGGCGACCGCGTCCATGTTGATACCGCCAACGATGTTCTTGAACGGCACCAGTGGCGTTTCGCCAAAATAGGCCGAGCCCAGAAGGCCCGATTCTTCCGCTGTCACGGCAAGGAACAGGATGGAGCGCTCTGGCGGCACGGCCGCATTGGCAAAGCTCTCCGCAATCCCGAGAAGACCTGCGGTCCCGGTGGCATTGTCGACGGCACCGTTGTGGATCGTGTCCTTGGTGTCGCCGCCGACGGCTGCGAATGTCTTACCGAGATGGTCCCAATGGGCCATATAGAGCACGTAATCGTCCGGGTGCTTCGTTCCCACCAGCTTGCCCGCGACATTGGCGGACTCACTGCGGTTGATTGCATTCTTCATCGTCGCGGTGGCGCTGAAACCGGTCAGCGGCATGGGCGTGAAGTCCGGCGACAGGGCCGCTTGTTTGGCCTCGGCATAGTCCAGTCCGGCGTCTTCAAAGATGGCTTCGGCCACGTCCTTGGTGATCCAGCCTTCAAGCGGAATGCGGCTCGCGCCTTCATCGGGGCGTTCAAGGTCAAGCTGTGGCCCGGACCATGAGCCTTCCACGACGCCCCAGCCATAGGCCGCAGGGTCGGTCTCATGAATGACGAGTGCCGCGGCCGCGCCCTGGCGGGCTGCTTCTTCATATTTGTACGTCCACCGACCATAATAGGTCATGGAACGACCATTGAAGAGCTCATCTTCGAGATAGAAGCCCGGGTCATTGACGAGCATGACGACGGTCTTGCCCTCGACATCGAGGCCCTCATAGTCATTCCAGCCATATTCCGGCGCCACAACGCCAAAGCCAACGAACACAAGTTCGCTGTCCTCGATGCTGATGTCCTGCTTGACCTGCTTGGACCAATAGACCGCATCCTGACGATAGGTCAGTGGCCAGGTGCTGCCGTCGGGCTTGGTCAGGCTGAGCGAGGATTGCTGCGGGATCATCGTCTGTTCGACGAGGCCCACAGGCTGCTCATAGCTGTCGCCATTGGCAGGCTCGAGGCCGATGCGCTTCATCTCGGCGATCAAATATTCGCGCGTTTTTTTGCCGCCCTTGGTGGCTGGCGCGCGGCCTTCAAACTCGTCAGAGGCCAGGACGGAGAGGTGCTCGCGCAGGCCCGCTTCCTCGATGGCTGGCAGGGCAATGCCGTCTGGTCCCACATCGGACATTGTTGCCGCGTCGCTGCGGGCCGTCGCCGAATCAGGCGTTGCCGCATCGGTGGCTGTCGTGGCGGGGTCGTCCTCGGCGGCGCAGGCCACCATGAGCAGGGCAAGGGCCGGTGTTAGGTACCGTATCATTGGGCCTCCTGAGGCATGGCAAGGTTTATTGCGGCTGAAACTAGGGGAAGCTGGCAGCCTCGACAACCGACCCGTTGGGTCAGCCGACAGCGACACTGCCGGGCATGGGATCAGGCAGCCTGAACAGTTGACCGGTCACCCCCGTGCAGTCGGCGACAAAAGCGACGGTCCGGGCGGTATCGTCCCACAGATCGGGCGTCGCGCCACGCAGGCAGATCGCGCAGGCGCGGACGTGGTAGGCCAGTTCCACGGCCAGATAGGCAATCATGGTCTGAACCTGCTCGGCCTCATAGCGGGCGGCATGGCGCTCGGCATCGGCGTCGCCAAGGTGAATGATGGTCAGGGTAATGTCGGCCGTCTGACCGCGAAAACGCTCTTTCCATTCGGTGATCAGCGCTTCGTCTGGCACGCGGTCGATCAGGATGACGTGGTGATCGGCGGCTTCAGTCACCTCGTTGCCCTGCCGGGTCAGCGCATCGATCAGCGCCTGGCCGTCACAGGCGCCAAGGGCGGTGACGGCAAAACGCGCTGATGATGTCGTACTCACAGGGCGGGTCCGCCGGCGCTCATACCGGTGAAGATTATATAGCCCACATAGAGGATGGCGAACACAGCCCCGAGCGCGCGGCTGATCTTGCTCTTGGCGAAGATCATGAGGGCGAGGACGACGGCCGATGCGGCCATGACGGGGACGTCGATTGTCCGCGTGGCTTCGCCAAATGTGGTCTGACCCACAAGGCCGGTGGCCCCGCCGACAAACAGGATATTGAAGATGTTGGAGCCCACGACATTGCCCACTGCGACTTCCGCTTCGCGTTTCATGGCGGCGGCCCAGACGGTCGCGAGTTCAGGCAGGGACGTGCCAAAGGCAACAATGGTGAGGCCGATGATCTCCTCGCGCACATTGAGCTCGCGGGCGAGGTCGGCCCCGTGGGTGACGAGGAAATGCGCGCCGAGCGGCAGGCCGATCAGGCCCGCAACCAGAAACAGGATGGTCTTGCCGGTCCCCCCGGAACTGCCGCCCGCGATCTCTTCGACTTCTTCGAGAAGCGCGGGGTCGGGTTTGCCGGAAGCCATGGCAGTAATCGCAATATAGGCGATATAGACGGCGATGGCGGCGAGCATGAGCACGCCCATGGTCGTGTCGAGAATGCCGTGCTGATAGACCACGAAGGCGAAAAGGCCGGTGGCGATGAGCATGACGGCGGCGTGCCGCTTCAGCCCTGACCAGTCCAGCGAAATGGCCGCGAACATGGCGGGCAGGCCGAGGACCAGCAGGATGTTGGCGATATTGGAGCCAACAATATTGCCGATCGCGATGCCATTATTGCCGTTGAGCACGGCCTGGATCGATACCACGAGCTCTGGTGCTGATGTGCCAAAGGCGACAATCGTCAGGCCGATGACGAGGACGGGTATGCCGAGCATGCTGGCAAGGCCGACGGCCCCGCGCACGAGGGCGTCCCCGGCGGCCAGCAGAATGACCAGTCCCAGAACGACAAAAGCGAGATCAAAGACCATTGGCGCGAGCGACCTCTTCGGTAAGGGGGCAGATAGAGATGGTCAGGACCGCCGCGACATCGCGCGGCAGGACAGCCTCGGTTCAGTCGAACCGGCCCTTTTCGAGACGGTTCAGGACGAACAGCGCCACAACGAAGCCGATAATCGTCAGAAGAGGGATATAGCCGGCCATGTAAGATCCTCGCACAAATTGGTTCTGCCCCCCTATATAGGGTGCTTCGCGTTTCGTCACCCGTTGAGATGACCTTTCCGGACACCGCACTATCATCTTGGGTTGCTGCAGTGCGATACGGCGCGTAAGCGCGGCGATTCAGTGAGACGCCAAAGGAGCAGGCATGGCTTACGAGATGATCGACACCCGGACGGAAGAACGGGTTCACATCATAACGCTTTCCCGGCCAGAGGCGCTGAACGCCCTCAACCGCCAGATGATGGACGAGCTGACATCAGCCCTGGTGAAGGCCGATGCGGAGCCCACGATCTCCGTGATTGTCATTACCGGGTCAGAGCGCGCCTTCGCGGCCGGCGCCGACATCAAGGAAATGAGCGAGAAGACCTCCGCCGATGCCTATGTCGAGGACTTCATCACCAAGAACTGGGAGCAGGCCACCAAGGTCCGCAAACCCATTATTGCCGCTGTGGCGGGCTATGCCCTGGGCGGCGGCTGCGAGCTGGCCATGATGTGTGATTTCATCATCGCCGCTGACAACGCCAAGTTCGGTCAGCCGGAGATCACGATCGGTGCCGTACCGGGCGCTGGGGGGACCCAACGCCTGACCCGCGCCATCGGCAAGGCCAAGGCCATGGAAATGTGCCTGACCGGTCGCATGATGACGGCGGAAGAAGCCGAGCGCAGCGGGCTTGTCGCGCGCGTGGTGCCCGCGTCAGATCTGATGACCTCAACGCTTCAGGTAGCAGGCAAAATCGCTGAATTTTCAAAGCCTGTCGCCATGATGGTCAAGGAATGCGTGAACCGCTCGTTCGAGACCAGCCTGTCTGAGGGCGTGCTGTTTGAAAGACGCGCGTTCCAGAGTATCTTTGCGCTGGAAGATCAGAAAGAAGGCATGCGCGCCTTTGTTGAGAAGCGGCAGCCAATCTTCAAGCACAAGTAAATGATCCAGCACTCCGGACGAGAGGCCGACAATCGCCATGCATGACGGCCAGCCCGTGACTGAGACCCTCCTTCTCGCCATCGCTCTGATCGGCGTGCTCGGCGTTGGCGCCCAATGGATGGCGTGGCGGTTCAACCTGCCAGGCATCGTGCTGATGTCGATTGCCGGCCTGCTGGCTGGCCCCGTGTTTCACATCCTTCAGCCTGAAGCGACTTTCGGCGAGTTCTACCGGACAATCATCTCGGTGGCGGTGGCGGTCATCCTGTTTGAGGGGGGACTGCAGCTTAAATTCAGGGAGCTGAAAGGCCTTGGCCGCGGTGTCGTCCAGTTGTGTTTTGTCGGCGGGCCCATCGCCTGGGTGCTCGGCGCGATGGCGGCGCATCACATTGCAGGGCTGAGCTGGCCGACCGCGATTGTCTTCGGCGGGATCATGATTGTGACCGGTCCGACGGTCATCATGCCGCTTCTGCGGCAAGCGAAGCTGACATCCCGTCCATCGGCGCTGCTGAAGTGGGAAGGCATCATCAATGACCCGGTCGGCGCGCTGGCTGCCGTCATCGTCTACGAATATCTACACACTCGGAACATCTCGAACCTGACGGATTTTCAGGTCTTCGGCAGTCTGATCATCGGGACCATTCTCTGCGTCCTGTGGGGCGTGCTGGTGGGCTGGCTGATGGCGGTCGTGTTCCGCCGCGGCTGGGTACCGGAATATCTCAAATCGCCGGTTCTGTTGACCACCGTGCTTGGCACCTTTGCCCTGGCCAATGTCATTCAGGAAGAGGGCGGCCTGCTGGCCGTCACGGCGATGGGCGTGACCATGGCCAATGTGAAGATGCCCAGTATCAACCAGTTGCGGCACTTCAAGGAAAACATCGCCATTCTGTTCGTCGCAGGGGTGTTCGTCATTCTGACCGCGAACCTGTCGTGGGAGACGCTGGGCCAGCTTGATGGCCGCGCCATTCTGTTCGTGGCGGTGATGCTGTTCGTGGTCCGGCCCGTCAGTGTCATTTTCTCGACCATCGGTACCGATCTGAAATGGCCTGAACGCCTGATGCTGGCGTGGATTGCGCCGCGCGGGATCGTGGCCGTTGCGGTGTCCGGCCTGTTCGCAGGCCTGATGGCAGCGGACGGCGTGGAGGATGGCATGCTGATGGTGCCGCTGGCCTTTGCGATGGTTTTCGCGACCGTGATCCTGCACGGCTTCACGATTGCGCCGCTGGGACGGATGCTCGGCCTCGCATCGACCCTGCCGCCGGGTGTGCTGATTGTCGGGGCATCGCCCTGGTCCATTGAACTGGCCAAGCGGATCCGTGAATTCGACATTCCTGTGCTTGTCGCGGACCCCAGCTTCCGGCGCCTGCGCAGCGCACGCCAGGCCGGTCTCGATACCTTCTATGGTGAGATCCTGTCGGAAGTCAGTGAGCACCATATCGAGTTCTCACGCTTTGGGTACCTGCTCGCGCTTGGCGGAAACGAGGCGCATAACGCACTTGTCTGTACAGACCTTGCGCCCGAAATGGACCGCGCCAAGACCTATCAGCTGACCGCCCAACGCCGTGATGAGAGCCGGACGACCGTCTCTTATTCCCTGCGCGGTCGCAGTTTCCTCAGCGTGGAGATCAGCCTTGATGAACTTCTGCGTCGCCATTGGGCGGGGTGGGCCTTCCAGTTCACGAAGCTGTCGGAGGAATTTACCGTCGAGAAGTACAATGAGGGCCTCCCTGACGATGCCATGCTCGTGATGGCCCTGCGCAAGGGCGTGCTCGTCTTCGACACCGAGGAATCACCGCTGGAACCGCAGAACGGGGATCGCGTCCTCGCCTATGTGCCGCCGGCAGAGCGCAAGCCGGTTCAGCCGGAGACGGAGGTCGAGATGAGCCGGTCGAAAGAGGCTGAGGAGCTCGAGGCGCGCAAACAGGCCGCCATCGATAAAGTCTCGCCTTAACTCCCGCTTAACCAACATGGCTGATACCTTAATGACGCGGTTGTTAGGGTCACGGCGATGCCGGCTATGGTCACCCCCCGCCCGGGACGCCGGAAGGGGAATTTGCTCAGCTCGTATTCAGAGACGTTCGGTGATGCGCTTCGCCGGCAGCAATCGGCTATCACCCTGCGTGCGGCCAAAGTGGATGCCGAGCTGGCCTATCGCGCGCGCGGTGCTTTTCTCGCCAATATGAACCATGAGCTGCGCACGCCGCTCAACGCGATCACGGGCTTTGCCGGGCTTCTCAAGGATGCCGAGGCCATGGGCCTGACCGAGGAAAAACGCGGCGAATATCTCGACTATATCCTGCAGTCTGCGGATCTTCTCCTGTCGCATATCAACACGATTCTCGAGATTGCCGACGCTGAAAGTGGCGGCGCCAAATTGCGGCGGCGCGCGTTTTCAGCCGTCGATGTGGTCGAACAGACGATCGATCAGGTCCGGGAACAACTGGCGGGGCAGGCGAGCTTCACACTGGATTTGCCTGCCGGCATCCCGGTGGTCGATGCGGACCCGGACAAGGTATCAACGGCCATCCAGCATATTATCGATTATCTCGTGGGCTCGGCCGAAGATCACGCTGAGATTCACGTGACGATCCGTCCCGGCCTCGGCGGCAAGAGCGAGGGCTTCGTCTACACCGCTATCGAATGTCTGGCCGAGGGCCCGACCCAGGCCGATATCGACGACGCCCTGCGCGTTTTCGAGCAGTTCCATGAGGGCCTGGACCGCAAGTTTGAAGGCTTTCGGCTGGGCCTGCCCATCGCGAAAAGTTTTATCGAGCTTAACCAAGGTAAATTCAATATTAAGACCCTTGGCGAAAAAGGAACGTTGATCCGTTTCGCGTTGCCCGTCGCTTCGCAGGAACACCAGCAGCTGGCGGAGCAATTGGCGTCTTGATGGGAGCGTTACGGAAATCGGAAAGCGATGCCATGTCGACCTCCGTGGTGGGGCGGACACGGCTGGGACGTGTCGTGGCCAATACGGGCCGCGATATCCTTGTGATGATCGATATCAGCGCCGATGCACGCCGCGCGGTGCGGCTTGGCGACATGGTCATCATTGCGGGGGATGGTCAGTCTACGGTCGGCGTTGTCTCCGGCATGAATGCGCCTGCACCGGGTCTTGAAAGCGATGGTGACGATCTGTGGATCGCGCAGGTCGAGCTGGCCGGGACGCTCGGCACCCGCGCCGACGCACCCGTGTTCAGTCAGTCCATACCCCTGCCGCCCGCTCTCGGGGACATCGCCTACAAGGCGGCGCCGACAGATCTGCGGCGACTGTTCCGCAACGGTGATGACACAGCCTATCCGTTCGGTGTCATTCTTGGGCAGCATGATGTGGCAGCCACCATTGACGGCGTAGGTCTGGTCGAAGGCGGTTTTACCATTTTCGGTGCGTCCGGCAGCGGCAAGAGCTGCAGTATGGCGTCTCTCGTCCGCGCCCTGTTGCGGCACCGGCATGAAGTCAACACGCTGCTGATCGATCCGTATAATGAATTTGGCCGATCTTTTGGCAAGGCAGCCGTTTGCATACGGCCAGAACCTGGGCTCATTCCCCACTGGCTGCTGTCCTTTGAGGAACTGCTGTGGGTCCTGTCCCTGAATGGCGGGCCGCTTGATGCCGATGAACGCAGTGCGCTGGAAGAGGGGGTACCCGCCGCGCGCGTGCGGTTCCTGCAGCGCGGGACGCGGCACAAGGATGGCTCCACGGTGACCACCCATACCGGCATGGTATCGGCCGATGCGCCGCTGCCCTACCGGATTACAGACCTGCTGGCCTATCTTGAGAAAAACGCTCAGAGCGACGATATCCGGCACGCGCGGACCTATCGCCGGCTGAGAACCCGACTGCTCACGGCGTCGGGCGATCCGCGACTGTCGGTCATCTTCGGGAATATTGCGCCAACGGATAATCTGGCGGAACTGGTCAAACGTCTTTTCCGGCTAGAGGCCAATTCACCGCCCATGTCCGTGTTGCAGCTTGGTACACTGACGGCTGGTGTGGACAAACTCGTCGTCTCTGTGGTCTGCCGCCTGGCGACGGCGCTGGCGGAATGGGGCGGGGGCAATCGCCGCACGCTTATTCTGCTCGACGATGCCGCTCGTTTTGCGCCAGAACAGTCGCCGGATGAGGCGGCCGCCCTCTCATTGAACGCGCTCATCAAGCTGGGTGGACGGCCCAAAAAGCTCGGCACGACCATCGGCGTTGTGGCTAGTGATCCGCGCAGTCTGAGCCGCGAAGTCACGGCCCAGTGTTCAACCTTCTTTGTGCACCGTATTTCGAGCCAGCTTGAGATCGAAGCGGTCGAAGACATGCTGCCTGAGGCGGCCGGGGCCTATCTCGCGGCTGTCAGCAATCTGGGGACAGGCGAGGCCATCGGCGTCGGCCGCGGCGTGCCGTTGGCGGGTCGCATGGCGATCTCGCCGCTGCCTGCCGCCGCTATCCCGACTGAACATGTGGCCCGGCCACCAGGCGAGACGATCGACTTCGACGCGGTCGAAGCCATGGTGCAACGCTGGCGGTCTTGCGGCAATTTTGATGGTACGGACGCCGATTTTGAGGCGGAGGCACCGCTGCCGCCGCCACCGGCAGTCGACCCAGGCGCTTAAGGGCGCCCTTTCATCAGGGCGGCCCGCTCACAGGACGCGACAAGAGTGTCATCCTGTTTGAACAGTTCGTGGAGGAAGGTGACGATGCCCTGGCCGGGCCGGGATTTTGACGGTCTGACGTCTTTTACCGTGGTGCGCGCGTGGACGGTGTCGCCTTCGAACAGCGGGGCCGGAAAGACGACCTTGTCCATCCCCAGATTGGCGACGGTTGTGTTCAGCGTCGTATCATTCACCGTCATGCCGACCAGCAGTCCCAGGCTGAACAGGCTGTTCATCAGCGGACGGCCAAACTCGCTTTGCGCAGCGGCATGGTGATCGATGTGGAGCGGTTGGGGGTTCATGGTCATCAGCGAGAACTGCATGTTGTCGCTGGTGGTCACGGTGCGGGTCCATTCATGATCGAACACCTGACCGACCGAGAATTCTTCAAACCAAAGCCCTGGCATGGTGCGCTCCTTTTCTTTTGGACCTCCACACCACACTCGCGCGCGCCGGTAAAGCAATCAGGCCGGATGCAGACGGTCCACCAGATCGACCAACACCTGCAATGTCCGGGTATCGAGTTCAACAATCGCGGTGCGCAGCCGATCCTGCAGGGCGGCATGCATGACCTGCGCCTCGTCCGGGGTGTTGAAGAAGGCAGCGATGGGGCGGTCGAGACTGCTGGCCAGCTGGTGCAGGCGAGCTGCGGGAAGGCGGTTCACGCCGCGTTCATATTTCTGCAATTGCTGGAAGGATACGCCACACTGACCGGCGAGATCCTGCTGCGAGAGGCCCTTCGCCTCGCGAAAACTTCGCACTTGCTGACCGATCAACCGGTCAAGGGCGCTCACCTGGCGGGGCTGGCTTATATCGTCATGGGACGTGGGAGGAGAAGAAAGCGTCTTCATAGTCTGAAAATTTCCGGCGTGTCGATACATCAATCAACCTGTACGGGAATTATTTTGTAATTGCTAGTCCTGATTGCGTTTTTTGCTGGTCATGCTACATCACAGCCGTTCGCTCATGCGACGAGGGGGGAGAGAGGATGGGCCAGCGTGATGACGCTATTGGCGAAGCGATCAGTTCAATCAATGATGATCGGGCGGTGATGATGGTGCTGGCGCTGATGCGCGACAGACCCTTCCGCAGGACAGTGCTCAGCCTCGTTGGTCTGTCACCGCAAATTCATGAAATGATCCAGCAGATCAGCGATGCGCCGGTGCGGCCGCGTGGTCACAACGACAATGACACGCGTTCAGAGCCGGGTTGATTCCTTGGCGATGGAATCAAGCGCACTCGCGGCCTGATCGGCAATGGCCGTATTGTCGCCCAGCGCATATTCGCGCTTGAGGAAGCTCATCCCCGTCACTGCAAGAAAGGTTGTGCCGTCGCGGTCGTAGACGAGCGCGCGCATGGGCAGTTCAATGCCGAGAAGGGGCTCAATCTGGATGAGCGGCGTACCGCTCTTCGGGCTGCCGAAAATGACAAGGGTCGATGGCTCGAGGCTCATCCCGGCGCTCTGGGCGCCGGCGGCATGATCGATCACCGCAAAAACGATGAGGTCGCGGCGGTCGAGCGCGTTGAACAGCGCTGTCAGGGTCCCGCCATGGTCAATCTGGCTTTCATAGATGCGGAAACGGTCCTGTACGACATTGCCCGTGGTCGCGCTGACCGCGGGCTTGGCCGAGGTGGCTTCTGACTGGGAGCAGGCGGCGAGGCCAGCGAGCAGCAACAGGGCAAGGCGTTTCATGACACGTATTTCTTTTCAGCGCGGGTCGACGGGACCCGTTCATGCAAGATGGGGACCAGTCTTAACATTTCAAACCCGTCATCTGGCAAAGGCTGCTGCAGCAAGGATCTTTTCCCGGCTGGCCATGGTCGTTTCATAGCCAACCCGTTCGAAATCCTCCCATTTGTCGAATGCGGCTGCCGACCCCAGTGACAGGTCGGGGGTCAGGCGCACGTCTGCGACATCGAGATTGGCGCGCGCTTCGGCCAGCTGGGCCTGCAGAATATCCACCGTCGCGATTGCCGTTTCAAAAAACTGGGGCCGCGCCATCGTGCGGGCATGGGCGAGGGCGAGACGGCGGGTGACGCCGCGTTGGCAGTTTTTGAGGAATGTCCCGACGGGGGCCGCAAAGCCCGTATGCTCGTCAGGTGGATGCAGGACGGGCACCACGGCGCGGGTGGTCGGGCGTTTGAAACGGGTCAGGGCCTGGGTCACGGCATTGAGATCCACGGCGATGACCCGCTCCGCGCCGAGCGCTCGCGCCAGATTGACCGGAACCGGGTTGGACGCTGCCCCGTCGATCAGCCAGTGCTCTTCGCCCAACGCCTTGTAGCTTGCGGCCTGAATGACCATCGGCACGGCGCTTGTGGCGCGCAGGGCCTCAAAAGCCGAGCCGCGGGTCAGCCACACTTCCTCGCCGTTGGACAGGTCCGTCGCGACACACCCCCAGGGTTTGGGCAGGTCTTCGATCAGCTTGTCATGCTTGCGGAAAATATCGAATGCCTTGTCCGGATTGATGAGGCCGCCGCGGCTGAGATGAACGCCAAAGCTGCTGATGGCACCGATCGGTCCAATCGACTTCGCCCAGTCGATCATCTCGTCGTAAAAGCCCATCAGGGCCGCGCCGGAAACGAGCGCACCGGCGGAACAGCCCGCATAGACGTCGACCTCCACGCCCAATTCCTTAAGGGCGCGAAAGACCCCGATATGGGCCCAGCCGCGCGCGCCGCCAGACCCCAGCGCCACGCCGAGCCGTGGTCGTGTCTGGTCTTCCGGTATCAACTGGCGGTGGACCGCCAATGTCTCATCGGGCCGCATCATACTGTTCAAACCCTCCCTCACGCGTCCGGTTGTTAACCTTTTCCGTTAAGAATTGCGCTACGATTACCAAAGGAATCAGCCGCTGAGTCAGCGGGCTTCCCGACGGGGCTTGTGCCCTGCTTTGTCGGGCGACTGGAAGAGAGTAGAGGCTAATATGGCATTCCCCTGGTTTGGACGAAAAGAGGAAGAAACGCCTCCTTCCGTTGATGTGGCGCGAGTGCTGAAAAATTCGACCGCACCGAAGGCGGGACCGCCGGAAAAACCGGTCGGGGCCACCATTACGCGTGTTGAGGACAAGCCCGCGCCGATCAGCGAAGACGACGTCCCGGTGTCGTTTATTCCCGAAGAATACACCCTGTCGTCGGAGGATAATCCCGACAAGCTGCTGCTCATTCCAGAGCCGGCGGCGAACCCGGCGCCGAAAGCAGCGCCCGATCCTTCGGCGCGTCTAGAGACCAGCGGCCTTGGCAAGCTGGAGCAGGCGCTGGCCAAGGCCAATTTGAAGGACGTGAACCCGGCAGCAAAGATCGACGAGGTACTCGCAGCGACAACGCAGCCGGCTGCCACAGACATTGCCGATGATGATGATCTTATCCTGACCTCGCCGCCCGTTGAGGAACTGGCGCCAGCGTCCGATCCGGTCCCTGTCCCTGAAGCACCGGTGGAGGCCGACAGCGCGGCCGATGAGAAAGAGACCGCCTTCCGGGTGCCAACGGTCGAGCGACTGACGCCCTACGTTGTATGGGCATCGCTTGTCTGTGTGCTGGTCAGCCTGATCTACGCGGTGTCACGCGGCGGCGTCGACATGACGGTCGCCATCGTTTTTGCCACCGGCATCTTCCTGTTCGGCAGCCTGCTGCTGATCGCGGCCGCCACGCGCGCTTATTCGCCCATTCTGCTCGCCGGGGTGCTGCTTAAATCGCGCGGCAAGGAGAAGAAACACGCTGCCGTGCTGGCGGGGCGTGAAATCCTGACCGCGCTTGGACTGGCTGAAAGCATTCTGGATGCGGATGTTGACGCGCGGATGGTGTCATCGCGAGACGGTGTCGTGGTCTATGCCAACGACCGCTATGTTGCGCTGGCCGCTGAGGCCGGTGTCACCTCGGCCACGGGCCTGCCGCCGCGTCTTGACCGGTTGCTGAGCCAGGCGGGGAGCGAAAGCTCAAAGATGTTCCGCCTGGCGCGGGCTGCGCGCAGCGGTCAGCCCGCTGACGAAGTCATTACCCAGATCATGGGCAGCCCCGCCCCCGGCGAGACCGCCGCGCGCCGCCGGTTCGAGGTATCGGTGCGCCCGATGCGAGATCGCGGACAGCATGTGGCATGGCGCCTGCGCGAGGTGCCTATTGAAAACGCGCGCGACAGCCTGCGGGCAGCCTATGCTGACTATCCGCGCGGTGTCATCGCGCTTGAGCGGTCCGGCAATCTGGCCTGGATCAATGAAGAGGCCGCCTCCCTGCTGGGTGTCCGGGTTGGCGCTGACCTGGCCGTGGGCGACTTCCTGCTCGGCGAAGCCAAGGATATTGTCAGCGCGCTGTGGGAAGAAGACCCTGAAGAGGTCGAAGCCCGTATCCGCTCGCGTGACCGCTCAGGCGCTCATACCGGCGTCATTCTGACCGCGTTCGGTCGCGGTGGTGTCGGTGAAGGCTTTGTCTGTGTCGAGATGATGCCGAAATCGGCGCTGCAGACCGAACAGGGCGGGCGGGATCTCGCCGCCGATGTCGGTGATGCGCCGTTCGGTGTGGCCGTGATCGCCGGTGACCCGGGCACAGATGCCGTCCTGTCCGAGGTCAACCGTCTGTTCGGTGATGCCTTTGGTGCGGAAGCGGGCATCCGCCTGTCCGAGGCGCTACCGCCCGTGGCGATCCGCGATATCGTGGCGGCCCTGCGCTCCCGTGCCCAGAACCAGCCGCTGACCCGTCCGGTCGAAGTGTCGATTGGTGAGGGGGCCTCGGCCAGTATCTTCCGCGTCTATGCTCGGCCGATCAAACGCCGCAGAGGCGCCTATGGACCGCGCCAGACCGTGCTTTACGCCGTGGACGTCTCTTTCCAGAAACGCATGGAAGAGGACTATGCCCACGACAAGCGCCTGAAAGCCATTGGCAAGATCGCCGGTAGTGTGGCTCACGACTTCAACAACTTCCTGCAGGCCATGATGGGCGCGACGGAGCTTCTTATGCGCCGTCACCCGGCGGGCGACCCCAGCTACCCGGACCTCGTTTCGATCCGGGAAAACGGCCAGCGCTGTCGTAACCTGACCCAGAACCTGCTCGCCTTCTCGCGCAAGCAGACGCTCCAGTCCGAGCCGCTGTCCCTGACCGATTTCCTCGCGGATTTCACGCCGTTCGTGCAGCGCTACGTGACGGAAAAAGTGAAGGTGAAGGTCAATCACGGCCGCACCGTACCGCCGGTGAAGGTGGACAAGTCCCAGCTGGAACTGGCCATCATGAACCTCGCGGTGAATGCGCGCGATGCCATGGACAAGGGCGGTGAACTGACGATTGAGTCCCGGCGCGTCGCCGCGAGCGAAGTGGCCGAGTTTGGCTATGCCGTTCTCGATGAAATCGACTATGCCCTGCTCGAAGTCTCCGACAGCGGCAAGGGTGTGCCCGAAGAAATTGCGGACAAGATCTTTGAGCCGTTCTTTACGACGAAGGGGGAGGGCAAGGGCACCGGTCTTGGCCTGTCCACCGTGCACGGCGTGATCGGCCAGATGGGCGGGCGCATCTTCCTGCACAACAGGCCGGGCCAGGGGGCAACCTTCCGCATCTTCTTCCCGGCGCTCTCTGCTGAACAGGCCGCAGAGCTTGAAAAGACCAAGGCACAGGTCAAGGCCAAACCGCCGGTGGATGATTTGACCGGCAAGGGCCGTATTCTGATCGTTGAGGATGAGGACAGCGTGCGGAACATTGTCGTCCGGGCGCTCGCCATGTGCGGCTATGAAATCGTTGAGGCGTGCGACGGGGATGAGGCGCTGGAGATTATCGAGGACTCACCCGAACCCTTCGACGTGGTCCTGTCCGACATCATGATGCCGGAGATGGACGGGCCGACCCTGATCAAGGAGGCGGGCGAGGCGCTGAAGGGCGCGAAGGTCATCTTCATGTCCGGCTATGCCGAAACCGCCATGCGCGACAAGCTGGGCACGATCGAAGGCTCTCTCTACCTGCAAAAGCCGTTCTCTCTGAAAAAGGTCGCGGCCACGGTGAAAGAGGCGATGGGCGGGTCGTAAGAGCCGCTCACGAATGATTTGAAGAAGCCGGGCCTCAGCGCCCGGCTTTTTTGTATGGCTATGGGCGACCGGGCACTTCCGGCGCGTTCATAGCGATCTTGTGGAAAAGCCCGCGAAGGAAGGTAGCTGAGCATACAGAAATGCCTTTGGCACTCAGTACGCACCGTACTGCTCATATCTTTCCCCGTCTTCGATCGTAATTATACAACTTCGTGACCAGCAGCGATGAAATGAAACTGCCCAAGCCGATGGCGATGGAGTCATCCAGCGCTGGCGTGAAAAATCGATGGGCCAGCATCATGGAAACGGCGCCCGTCAGTAAACCAGCGAGGCCCACTGGCCAGTATCTGACCAATCCGTCAGATGATCGCGAATACGAAGCAAAAACACCGTGTACGGCGGACTGCAAAAGGAACACGGGATACGAAAAAAAGACGCTCCATACGAGCAACCATATACCGAAAATGGGCAACAGAATAATTTCTGCGCCGCCCAATGCGTGGGCAGGCGGGATAAGAATGCCCAATGCCAGCATAGAGATGACATAACCGATGCCGCCCGCTGGTGGACCGAGCGCGGCATAAATGCCGATGATCTGCCAGCGGCTCATCGTGTCGCGGCTACGTTTTGACGCGAGTGCTGCCGCCCAACGTCCGCCGGCACACACCCGACGCCGGCGCAGATCGCAACGATCTGGCCGCGTCGTTCTTTTGCCACTTGCTCTCCCCCCACCAGGGTCTACTCGCCCTTCAGCTTCCGCTCAAAGAAGTCGAGGCCCAGATAGTCCCGGTGCATCTTGTTCTGTTTGTTGCGGAAGCCGTGCTTTTCGCCGGGATAGGTCATCAGCTCAAATTCCGTCCCCGCCTGTTGCAGGGCCGCGATCATGTCGATCGAGTTCTGGAAGATGACGTTGTCGTCGGCCATGCCATGGATGAGGAGGAGCTCCCCGTCTTCGATCCCGTCCGCATAGGTCAGGACGGATGACGCATCATATTTGTCGCCCACTTCGCGCGGGTCACCCATATAGCGTTCCGTATACGCTGTGTCATAGGTGCGCCAGTCGGTGACAGGGGCGCCGGAGACACCTGCAGCGTAGAGCTCGGGCTTCTGCGCCAGCATCATCAGGGTCATGTACCCGCCATAGGACCAGCCCTGCACGCCGATGCGGTCGGCATCTACGTAAGGCTGGCTCGCCAGCCATTCTGTACCGATGGCCTGGTCAACCACTTCCGGCTGGCCCATCTGGCGGTAGAGCACGTTCTCAAACGCCTTGCCGCGGTTGGCCGCGCCGCGATTGTCGAGCTTGAAGACCACATAGCCCTTATCGGCCAGCATCTGGGCGGACAGGTCGCCCCAGCGATTGGCCACGCGCTGGGCGTGGGGACCGCCATAGACCAGCTGGATCGCAGGCGCCTTCGCGCCCTTCTTCAGACCGGGCGGCACGAGCAGAGCATAGTCCATCATCTGCCCATCGGGGGCCTCCAGCTGGCCAAAGGTCCAGTCAAGATGGCTGTCCAGATAGGGCGCATAGGGATGATCATTGTCGAGCTTGTTCTCGAGCAGCCAGAAGGACCGCTCCCCATCCTTGGTCATCACAGAGGCCTGGGTCGGTTGATCCTGCGAGGAGAAGCGGTGGATAAAGCTCTCGCAATCCTTGCCGAAGGAGCCGCTGTGCCAGCCCGCTTCCGTCGTCAGGGGCGTAACCTCCCCACCGTCCAGCGATACCGTATACAGATGGTTTTCAAGCGGCGTGTCCATCCAGCCGGAGAAGATGATCTCCCCGTCGGTCTGGTCGACGCAGGCGATGGAATTGGCATTCCACTCCCCGGACGTCAGTGCCTTGGCCAGTTTCCCGTCCGCGCCATGGCGGTCAATATGGGTAAAGCCCGTGCGCTCGGACAGGCGCAGGAAGCCGCCATCCTTCAGCGCGTAAAAACCGCCATTCAGGTTGATCCAGTTGTCATCGGTTTCCGAGAACAGCAGTTCCGACTTGCCGGTCTTGGGGTCGACCTTCAGCATGTCGAGGGTTTTCTGATCGCGGGACAGACGCTCCACATAAACCGTCTTGGAATCCGACGACCAGTGCACATCGGCAAGGTAGATGTCTTCCTCCGGGCCCAGATCAATCCATGTCGGCTTGCCGCCGCCGGGCTTCACCAGCCCCAGCTTGATGTTGACGTTGTCGGTCCCGGCAAAGGGGTAACGCTGGCGGATCGTCTTGGCCCCGTCGACACCAAAGTCGAGCCGCTCGGCAATCTGTACCGGGCTTTCGTCAATCTGCAGAAAGACGATCTGGCTGTCGTCCGGTGCCCACCAATAGCCCGTATCGCGGTTCAGCTCCTCCTGGGCCACAAATTCGGAAACCGCATTGCGGATCGTCCCGCCCGCGCCGGAGGTCACGGTCTTTTCCTTGCCCTTGGCGCGGTCATAGACGACCAGCTCGTCATCACGGACATACGACACATAGCCGCCGGACGGGGACATTTTGGGGTCGGTCTCGAATGTCTCAGTCGACGTCACCTGGGTCGGCTCACCTGTAGCGAGGTCATAGGTGTAGACGTCCCCGCCGAGCGGGAAGAGCAGGGTCTCACCCTTGGTGTCCCAGTCATAGGAGATGATGCCGCTGTCATAGATGCGCTGGCGCTCGCGGCGGTTCTTTTCTTCTTCGGACAGCTCGACGTCAGACGAGACGAGATCGTCGGAGCGGACCAGCACCTTAGCGTCGCCGGTCTTCACGTCATAGGCCCACAGGTCCAGCGTCCGGGCATCGCCGTCGCGCCCGCGCAGGACGGTGATCATGCTGCCATCGGGGGAGAAGCTGGCCCCGCGAAGGGACGGGCCGGACAGCCCCTGATCGCTGTTCAGCGCCTCAATCGTCAGGTCATCAGCAAGCGCCGCGCCCGACAGGGACAGGCTGGTACCGATGAGAAGCGTGGCAAGGCGAGCGGCTAGGGGGCGTTGTGACATGGAGGTCCTCCGAACTGTTTCGGGAGGAACTGTAAGGCTTTTGCGCCAAAAGGCGAGGTGTCATCTTGTCGAATGAATAGCCTCTTGAAGGCCACGAAGATATCTACGATCCGTATAGTCGCTCAGTTTAACGAGATTGATCGAAGAGATCACATCAGATTGATATATATAGCTCATGGTGCGTGGATCCAGCGCCTGAATCATCGCGCAAACAAAGGCAATTTCAGGCACCGTGAGTACTGAGAGCACAATGTCTATGTAGGTTTTAGGGTCTCTTGATTGACAAGCGAAACTGAGTGTGCCGATTATTTGGCGCTGGACAGAACTATATGACAATATTCTCTCGGCATTTATTTTAGTAAAATGTTCGTTCACAACTCGATACGCGTCTGCTGGCAAAGCGGTATCTTCTTTAAATTTCTCTCGTCCGGATGGTTTACTATACGCAGAACCTAATACGATTTTTTCGAGGTTCTCGCCTTCGCCGCATTGGATCTGATAGTCAAACTGGCTTTTATTTGCATTTTTGAGAAGCGAGTTTCGTTCCGAGAAGAGAAGCTCAGCGCGTTTGAAGAAGGCACTTTCAAAGCGCTGGTCGTCTAAACTTTTCTTCTGTTCTTCAAGGGCCTTCCTAGAGCCTCTCAATTCTTCCGTTGAAAGCTTAAGCTCTTGTCTGGTTGTTTCTAGAGATTGCTGCTGTAGTTTGATTGTCTGAAGAATTGCTATCAACGCCAAGAAGGATAGCAGCGGATTGAGCATCCCGCCGAAGAAATCGCCCAAAGCTCCCCAATCAGCGGATGAACCAGAGAAAGGGTGGTTGCGGAAATTGAAAATATAGACGGCGGCGAGCACGACGAAGCCACCTAGGGCAGCTCCAATTAGAGTTGGGTACTGCCGCAAGATTTTGCCTTGGTCATCTTTTGACTTCGGCTTGCCGTCCCCCTCCGACATCTCAGTCTCAGTCCTTGCCCTTCAGGGCCGCCAGCACGGCGAAGGGTGAGTTCGGATCGGGCTCTTTTTCCCGGCGTGGCCGTTCTGAAGAGAAGGTGCGTGGTCCCTTGTCCTGGGGCTTGCCGCCCTTGCGCGGGCCTTTGCCCCGGCCTTCACCTTTGCCTTCGAACTTCGGCTTACCGCCCTTGCGAGGGCCCTTCTGGCCTTCGCCCTCAGCGCCGCGGGCGGCCTGCGGTTTGCCACGGGGACGACGATCGGCTTTTGGCCGTGGCGGCATCCAGCGCCAGACGGTGACTTCCACGGTTTCGGTTTCCACAGGCTCTTCTGCGGGTTGCGCCGTGGTCGTCTCAGCCGTTGTGGCTTCAGCGGGCGCAGCTTCGCCTGATACCGCTTCCGCGGCTTCGCCGGTCGCAGGCGCTGTCGCGGCCTCGGCATCATCCGTCTGCGGAACAGCGGGCGGTGCTGCATGATCATCGACGATGGCCGTCGAAATCGCAGGGCTTTCGGCAATCTGCTCGGCGGGCATGTCGCCGCTATCGTTCGGGGCAGGGGCCGCTTCAGCCGCGCTAGGCTCTTCTGCCGTCTCGGCACTCTTCTTCAACAGCTTGGCCTTGGGCACTTCGCGGGTGATGGTGGCTTTCTTGAAGCCAAGGCTTTGCAGGATGCTTTCAAAGTCCTCGCCGGAGCAGCCGACCAGCGACATCATCTTGGCATTGCCTTCAAAACCTTCGCGGCCGGACGCGTCGCGCGCCGTGCGCACTTCACCGGCCAGACGTTCGAGCATGTCGATCCGCACGGCCCGGTTGCCCGAGGGGCGATAGCCACTGGCGAAATAGAAGGCCGCCGGCGTCTCCTTGTCATTGGGCACGCTCGTCGCGCCGGCTTGGGGCACCTGATACGCGTCAGGGTCCTTGTCCTCCCACAGCGCCCAGAGGAGCGCGAGGAAGTGCGCCGGCGCGGGCTTGAGCAATGCCGGCATGTGCAGCGTGTACTCGCCGAACCGGATGCCGAGCTTGCGCAGCTTGGCGCGCTCATCCTGCTCCAGCGCCTTCACGTCGCCAGAGATCTGATTGCGGGAGATGGCACCGAAATTCTCGACCAGGCGGAAGGCAACGCCCCGCGCCTTGGGGCCGAGGGCCTCAGGGCTCTCACTGACCTCGTTCACGGCCTTTTGCAGGGATACCAGCGGCCCGGCCAGATTTTCGACCCGGTCGGCGATGAAATCGCGCACCCGCTCTTCGATCAGGGGCAGGGATTGCGGCGGCAGATGCTCCACCGCCTCCAGCTTGAAATTCGGGCGCAGGGGCTGGGGGCCCTTGGACAGGGTCGCGATGACCGACTGCCGCCACCATACGGTGCCGCCTTCCCGCAGGGAGAATTCGTGGAACTGCGCCGCCGCAAGGGCCGCTGCACGCGCCGCGAGCTCAGGCCGCAGGGCTTTCAGCGCCGCAAAGCGCACCGCCTTTGCATGGGGCCCTTTGGCGCGCGGATCCAGAATGAATTGAAAGCCGAGCAGACGCCCGACGAATTCGCCTTCCACGATGACTTCTCCGTCTTCGGTGACGCCAGCCAGAAGCGGCTCGTCATCCTTTAGTTTCTTCAACAGGACCGAGGTCCGTCGGTCAATAAAGCGCTGTGTCAGTTTTTCATGAAGAGCGTCTGAAAGTGCATCTTCAATGCCCCGCGCCATGTCCTGCCAGTGCCCGGCCCTCTCCAGCCAGCCGGGGCGGTGGGAGAGGTAGGTCCACGTGCGCACATGGGCGATCCGGTTCGACAGAGCGTCCACATCCCCATCGAGCCGGTTCAGCTTTTCAAGCTGCGCGGCGGTGAAGGGTTCGGGGATCTGCCCGCCGTCCAGCAGCTGGTGATAGATCTCCCCCAGCATGACCGCATGCTGGTCCGGCGTCACCTTGCGGAAATCCGGCACCTGGCAGACTTCCCAGAGCAGCTTGAGCGCCGCGCCGCCTTTGGCCGAATCGCGAATATCGTGGCGGTGGAGGAGGCGACGCAGGGCGTCCTCGTCATCATCCATCCGGGCACGGACCAGCTCTTCCCGCGGCGGCTTTGTCTCAAGCGAGTTGAGAAGCGCAGGCACCGACTGGAACTGCAAATTCGGATTGCGCCATTGCAGGGCGTGCACCGCCTCGAACCGGTGGTCCTCCACCTGTTCGATCAGCTCTTCATTGAACGGCCCGCAATCTGCCGTCGGGCCCCAGGTGCCATTGCGGATATGGCGGCCCGCGCGCCCGGCAATCTGACCGACTTCGGCCGGGTACAGAAAGCGCGCATTGCGGCCATCGAACTTGCGACCGGCGGCAAAGGCCACATGGTCGATATCCATGTTCAGGCCCATGCCGATGGCGTCCGTCGCGACGAGGTAATCCACCTCACCATTATTGTAGAGGTCGGCCTGCGCATTGCGCGTGCGTGGCGACAGGGCGCCCATGACCACTGCCGCGCCCCCGCGCTGGCGGCGGATCAGCTCGGCAATCGAATAGACACTGTCGGCAGAGAAGGCGACGATGGCCGACCGGCGGGGCAGGCGCGTGACCTTCTTGTGCCCAATATATTCCAGCGTCGAGAACCGCTCCCGACTGACAAAGCCGATGTCAGGCACCAGCCGCTTGAGGATCGGGATCATTGTGTCCGAGCCAAGGAACAGCGTCTCGTGCTGCCCCCGTGCATGCAGCAGGCGGTCGGTGAAGATGCGCCCGCGCTCGGCATCGGCGGCCAGCTGCACCTCATCAATGGCGAGAAAGGAGACCTTGCGCTCCAGCGGCATCGCCTCAACCGTGCAGATCCAGTACCGCGCACTCGGCGGGATGATCTTTTCCTCACCCGTGACCAGCGCGACGGCGCGCACGCCCTTGCGCTCGACCATCTTGTCATAGACCTCCCGCGCAAGGAGGCGCAGCGGCAGGCCGATCATGCCCGTGGAATGGGCGGACATTCGCTCCAGCGCAAAGTGGGTCTTGCCCGTATTGGTCGGGCCAAGAACCGCCGTGATCGGCTTTTCAATGACGAGGGAGGAGGTGGGGGAAAAAGGCGAGGGCACGAAGGGGCGGCGGGGCCGTTTCAGGTCAGCTACAGATAGGCTCTATCTAGGCCCGCCCGGGGCAAGGTGCAAATGGGGTGGGCTAGGCAACTCGGGTTAAAGCACTTTGAGCCATATCAAATTTTTGAGAGGTTCTGGGGGTCGAGTGAAAGCGTTCGCGGGAATATTTGTCGCTATATTTGGGTTGCTCGTTCTTCAGCCGCTTTTTGACCAGGTTGCACGAGCGAATATCGGAATATTGGAGCGGCTTGCCTGGGGCATTCCGTTGTTTTCCGCCGTGGTATTCGTTTTCAGCTTTTGTGGTCACCTGATTTTCTATCTGAGAGATGACCTGATGGTCGGTATTGATCAGAAACCGGATAATGGATTGGCTCGGCTCCGGCAAAGTCTCCTTCTGTCTCGCCACCGCGAGGCATACAGACAGACGATCCGAAAATTATTGCTAAAAACCTCCAGATGGCTACCGCCGGCGGCGCGAGCGCCCCGACAAGCAGGTGCTGTCCCAACTGCATTAAAATTCGCCTTCAGTAACAATTCACAGGGTTTTTGTCTTTTACTTGCCATTGTTTATCCAGCGCTCTCTATGTTCTCACAATATGCGATCTTTTCCGGAAACGGCTCTTTTGGCGAATTGGCAATGTTCGATCCGTCAAATTCTCTTCCAAGACGGGTGTCAGCTTTATTTTTAATGATTATCTCCGTGTCGATGTTTCTTTTTTCCGGTAGGTCGCTGGATTTTGCATTTGGAATATCGGATGCCTTTGGAAGCGTTTATTCGGGTATTTTGTATGTGTTATTTTTTGTTCTGACAACGCTTGTTTCAATTTTGGTTGCTGACAGCATGACCGCTGCTCATATCGTGATTATCTTCGTCGGTGCTGCAGTCTTGATTTCGAGGGCCTTTCGACAGAATTTCGCGTTTGGAAGCGTGTTCGCTTTTAGTGCGGCATTTGCGGTTATTGTATCGAATTCAATTGTAGGTCCATATTTAATTGTCTTATTTTTTATAATAATAATCGCTCTCTCCATGTCTGCTTTCGTTGCGTTGTTATCTTTTCGGAATTTTGCGAACAGATTTTCTTTTTTTATATTGTATATATTTTCTTCCGTAGCAGCGCTCTCATTGCTGTATTTTTTTGATTTGAATTTAGATATTTTTATTTCGTCTGTAGTTTTTTTGTTTATACTGCCAATGGCAAACGGATTTTGGGATTATATATCATTCGGCTGTACGCGCATGCTTGTTTGGTACTCGATTAGTGATGGTATTTCTCGCAAGAATCGACGACGCTCTAGCATTCGTCCGGCGCTCATTTCAGTCTTTCTTCTCATCGTCGATTTGTTTGTCGCCGTGTGCATTCTCATCTCTTTAGGAGCATCCGTAATTGCTCTCTTGGCGCTATTGAACTGGACTGCAGTCGCTGGCCAAAATGCTTCGCCGTTAATCGATATACATGGAAAGTTGGACATGCTGCGTGATCCATCTCAGTCACCCCACTGGGTGTATGTCATGCATTTTTCGACCTTCATCCCCACGTTGATCCACATCATCATTATGATGTTCTACTTCCCCGTCAGGCTGATTCCGCAGGGATGGAACAACCGAATAGCGGCCAAAATCACGCCCTCTATCGCGGATCGTCCGATAGACCAGTTGCTCGTTGCGACGTATCAAAGCCTGCGCTGGACGTTGCCCATCACACTGACCTTCGTGGGCTTTTATTCTCTCGTGACGTGGGGAGCGAAACCGGGACAGCTCAGCACGATTGGCACCTTCTTCCTTAATTGGATCGAATGGTGGGCGCATTTTATCGGTGCGATCTAAAACCTTACCCTTGCTGTCACGCGCACTTGGCGCGGTTCGACCGGGTGGAAGTGCACATCCTCCACCGGTTGAGGCTCACGGGGCAGTTGCGAGGCAAAGAAGTAGGAGATGTCCGCATCCTCCGCATCCAGCATATTGAGGACATCCAGCGACAGGGTCAGGCGCCCCATATCCCGGCTGGCGCGGCCGTTGAGGAGCGTCGTCGCCTCGGACATGACGGAGCCATCTTCATTCAGCGGCGCTTCGCCAAAATGACGCAGGCGGAGGGAATAGGCATTCTGCCCCTGCTGCGCCGTAAGCCCGCCGGAGAACACATTCTCCACCGCGCCGGAGATGCGGTCGGCTGAGGCATCAATATCGAACGCCGCATCGGTGATCGCGCCGCCAGCATCCACCGTCAGCCAGTCATTGGGCCGCCAAAAGGCGCTGGCCTCGACCCCGTGCCGGACCGAGGCATCATTCGGCTCCGTCGTGCCCGCATCGCCGACAAAGACCAGCTCTGAATCGAGTTCCACCTGAAAGAGGGCGACGGCCACGTTGAACGTCTCCCGCTCAATCCGTGCACCAATTTCCGCGCCTGTCGCCCGGACGAGCAGCGGCACGGTCTCGGCAGGATCACCGCTTGTGGGGTCGACGCTGATCGTCGTGCCGCGCACATCGTTGGAGTGGAAACCCTGTCCATAATTGGCATAAAGCTCAATCGCATCGGTCAGGCGATAGGCCAGCCCCGCGCTCGGCGACAACAGGTTGTCGGAGGCATCGCCCGAATTGACCGGGCGGCTGATCGCCGTGACCTCCGCCTCGTACCAGTCCTGGCGCAGACCCAGATTGGCGCGAAGGCGGTCCGTCACCATGATCCCTGCATCGGCCCACAGGCCAGCGCTCGTCTCGGTCACTTCATCCTCCCGCACGGTGGAAAGGCGCTGGCGACCGGCGGTCTTGTAGAGCCCGATCTCGTCAATCTCGTCCCTGCGCACCTCACCGCCAAGGCGCAGGGCGACACGGTCGTTCAGCATCCGTTCGTGTACGGCGCTGCCCCCGAAATAGGTGCGGCTGTCGCGCTGCTCGAACTCACCGCCATTCACCGGATCATCGGCAAAGTAAGTGAAGTTCGACCACAGGGACAGGTCATAGGAGACGCCATAGGCGCTAATGGTCGTGCGCTGGCCCAGCCCATGCTTGATGTCGGCCCGTGCGCTGAGACTGTAGCGGGAGGTTTCCCCGCCAAGATCCGTGTCCAGACTGCCGAAGCGGTCGATCAGCCCGGCGTCGATCGCGCGCTGGGGCACCTGGTCGGTGGCGTCCCAGCTGGCGTCATAGGCCGTGCCCGTGATTTCGACCCGAGTCTTGAACCCCTGCCAGCTCCATTTGCCAAAGGCGTTGGTCTTTTCCAGATCCTGCGGCACCTGCCAGGGGCCGTCATAGGTCTGCCGCTCAATCGCGCCGAGGGTCGTGACCTTGTCGCCCCAGTGCCGCGTGCCGACCAGCAGCGCCCGGCGATAGTCATCCTCGCCCAGCGTCACCTGACCAAAGCTCGACGCCACATCATCATAGGTCGTGTACGCCGCACCCCCGGCGGCGGAGAAATCTCCGCCATCGGCGTGATAGGGACCCTTGGCGTAGCTGACCTGCTCGACCAGTTCGGGAATGACAAAGTTCAGGTCCAGATAGCCCTGACCATGGCCATGGGTGCGCAGGTTCACCGGCACACCATCGACGCTGGCCGCAAAGTCCGTCCCGTGATCGAGGTTGAAACCGCGCAGGAAATACTGGTTCGCCTTGCCTTCGCCGGAATGCTGGGTCGCCACCGCGCCGGGGATCACCTCGACCAGTTCGCCAGAGCGGGAGAGGGGGCGATCCTCAAAATCGGCATAGCCCACGAGGCCCTCGGAGGCGCTGCCCGCCCGGCCGATCTGGGCCTTGGCCCGGCCATAGACGACGATCGTGTCGGTGCCGTGTCCGGGGCCGTCGACAGCCCATGCACCGCTCGCAGTGAAAAAGGTCAGGGCGGTGGTGACGGACAGGCGAGTGACGACGGACAAAATACACCTCGGATACAGGCGGTCGCCCCTAGCATCGCCTGTCCGACGGCCCAAACGAAAAGAGCGACGACACCCCGGGGGCGCCATCGCTCGATTGGCCTGCTCTGTCGTTCTGCTGCCGGGCAGTGATCGGCGGCAGGGGGTTGCCTTGGGCAGGGGCGCAGGCTCGGATATGACGAGGCAAAAGGTCCACCCCATCCGGTAGGGCAGTACCGGACGGTCTCCCCCCGTCATGAATCTTGAATAGAATGGGTTGCGCACGTCATCCATCCCCTGAATGGGGGAGCGGCATGGACGAAACTTCGCGTATGATGGCATGCAACATTTGAGAGTCCGATTGACGAGTCCATTTCGCACCATGACGCTGACGCCCACTCATCGCCTGATCATGTCAGCCCTGTTCCTGGTGGCTGCCGTCATCTTGTTGCTGTCCGTGATGAACCTGGCGGATGTGTCAGCACCGGCTTTCTGGGCCTGCATGGTGACGGGATCGGCCGCCTGGCTCATCGCGTCCTTTGTCTGGTCGCTCAACCCCGCCGCGCTCCCCACCCAGCTCTTCCTGTTGAGTGCGCTGGCGACCCTGGGGTTCAGCTTTGCAGCCGCGCCGCAGGACTACTCGATTGCCGCGTCGCTCGTTCTGTTCTGGATCAATTGTCTTGGTGCGACATTGTTCGGCATCGCGATGATCGCGCTTTTTCTTGTCTATCCCAAGAAACTGCCCCATTGGCGCGCCCTGTCGATCGTCACGGCGCTGTTCTTTGGCGGTTGGGCCCTGGCCAGCCTCACGGGTCTCGTCACGACCACCAATGTGCAGCATGTGACGTTTGTGGAGATGCTGCTGATCATCGCAGCGGTCGGCGCGCAGATCTACGTCGCGCGCAATGAGCCCCAGTCCCGGGTCATCGCCATGTGGCTTGGCGGCTCGGTACTGATTGGCGCGGGCAGTTTTATTGCGCTCGTGGCGTTCCCGAATGTCGTGATGGGGCGCCTTGCCTATCTCCAGCCCGAATACGCCTTCCTGTTTTTCCTTGTCATCTATGTGGGTGTCGCCGTCGGTCTGCGGCGCTATCGCCTTTTCGCGCTGAACGAATGGGCGTTCCAGTTCGCGCTCTATCTGTCAGCGGCGATCCTTGTCGTGCTGCTCGATGCGGTCTTCGTCTATATGTTCGCGCTGACGGGGCAGACGGCCCTTGGCCTTGCGCTGCTGGTCACGGTTTTCGCCTATCTGCCATTCCGTGACCGTATTGCCGGACTTCTCCTGCGCCGGCGCCAGTACAGCAGCAACGAGCTGCTTGAGCATGTGGTCAGCATCGCCTTCACGCCATTGGGACCGGTGCGGACAGAGCGGTGGCACAACGCGTTGCAGGGCCTTTTCGAACCGCTTGAGCTGCGGTCCCTCGACGATGGGCCTTCGGGCGTCGTCATCGAAGAGGAGGGCGCGGTCATGTCTCTGCCCTCCCTTGGCTCCCTCCCTCCTATGCAGCTGCGATACCCGTTTCGCGGTCGCGGGCTTTTCGGGCCGCGCCATCGGGATCTCGCCGTGCAACTGGCAACCCTGCTGCGTCAGGCCGATGCCGCGCGGGAATCCTATCGCCAGGGCGTGATGGCTGAGCGCAGCCGCATCTCCCAGGACATGCACGACAATATCGGTGCCCAATTGCTCAGTGCGCTGCATCATGAAGACGTGCAGCGGAAGGACACGATGATCCGGGCATCGCTGTCAGATTTGCGGACCATCATCAATGACGCCTCACGGCCTGAACTGACGTTCATTGAGGGGATCGCCGATATCCGCGCCGAGACCATGGATCGCCTCTCTGTGTCTGGAATCGAGCTGGAGTGGATCGCCGATGTTGAGGGACAGCCGTCCCTGACGCCGCGAGAGGCCCATGGCTTCCGCTCCATCATTCGCGAGGCGATCAGCAATATCATCAAGCACGCCGATGCGACCAGGGCCTATGTCCATATCACCCATGACGGGCGTAATCTGTCCCTGACGATCCGGGATAATGGCCAGGGTGCGCCGATGTCGGCGCGGCATGGGGGCAATGGCCTTTCCAACATGGCGGCCCGGGTGACGGGCCTTGGCGGAACGCTGTTGTTTCCATCCGTAGACGATGGTTTTGCCCTCAGTTTCAACTTTCCCGTTTCATCGGAGATGGCATCATGAAAAGCGTGCTGGTTGTTGAAGATGTGTCTGAGACCCGTCACTGGCTGGTCGACATAGCGCGGGAGGCGTTCGGGGAATGCGACGTACGGGAGGCGCCGGACCGCCGCTCCGGTCTGGCAGAGGTGGAGGGGCAGGCATTCGATCTGGCGCTGATCGATCTGGGCCTGCCGGACGGATCCGGGCTGGACGTCCTGCGGGCGCTGAAGGAGCGCCATCCCGCCGCCCTGTGCATCGTCACGACGATCATGGGGGACGATGTGCACATCGTTGCGGCGCTCTCCGCCGGGGCCGATGGCTATCTCCTGAAGGAGACGGCAGCGGCCGTGGTCACGAAACAGCTCAGCCAGCTGGCAGAGGGGATCCCCGCCCTGTCACCATCGGTGGCCCAGCGCATCATGCAGCATTTCCGCGCCACCGGTCCGTCGTCAGCGCCTGACGGCAACCTCACCGTGCGGGAGCGGGAGATATTGGGGCTGATCGGCCGGGGCCTGCGCAATGCGGAGGTGGCGGCCATGCTGACCGTGTCCGAAGGTACGGTGGCCAGCCACATCAAGTCGATCTACCGGAAATTGGGCATTTCCAGTCGCGCTGAGGCGTCCTGGCACGCCATGCAGCTGGGCCTCTCCAATGGCGGGCGGGGCGATCAATAGGCGGCTCGTCGCCACTGCAATTGTCGCCCGCTGCGGGACGTGTCACTCTGTCGCCAATGATAACGGCACGGAGGACCAGATGCCCCAGATCAACCGTAGAAACCTTCTGGCAGGAACCGGCGCCATCCTGGGCGCGGCCGGCAGTGGCGGCAGCGCCTTCGCCAAGACAAAGCCGTTCAGTGTCGGCGTCGTCGGAGCAGGGTGGTTCGGCAAGATTGACAGCCAGGCGCTGATGCAGGTCGCGCCGGTGGATTTCATCGCCTATGCCGACCCCGACAGTAATATGCTCGCCGAAGCGGGGGAGCAGGCGAGCAATCTGCCCAAAGCGGTGCGCAAACTCGCCAAGCCGCCCGCTCTGTATAAGAACTATAAGGACATGTTCGCCGAACATGACTTTGATATTGTCATCATTGATACGCCGGACCACTGGCACGCCCTGCCGATGATCGAGGCCGTGTCCAAGGGCGCCCATATCTATCTGCAGAAACCGATCGGCGTTGATATTGCTGAAGGCGAGGCGATGGTCGCCGCCGCGAAGAAGTCGGGCAAAGTGGTGCAGGTCGGGCTGCAGCGGCGCAGTCAGCCGCACCTGATCGAGGCCAAGAAATCCATTATTGGCTCAGGCATGATGGGCGATATCGCGCTCGCCGAAGTGTTCTGCTATTTCCACCAGCGCAGTGGCCCGTTCGGCGAAATTACAACGCCCCCGGACAATCTGGACTGGGAGCTCTATAACGGCCCTGCGCCGGAAGTCGCTTATCGCCCTGGCATCCACCCCGATGACTGGCGCTCCTTCCTCGCCTTTGGCAGTGGCTATATGGGCGATGTCGGTGTGCACTTTGTGGATGCCACGCGCTGGCTGCTGGATCTGGGCTGGCCAAAGCAGGTCTATTCTGCGGGCGGTGCGTTTGTGGACCCTGACAGCCCCGCCACCACGCCCGATACGCAGGTGGCGACCTTCCAGTTCGATGATCTGACCATGACCTGGACCAATCGGGTCTGGGGTGGGCCGGCCAAGCGCGGACAGCCTTGGGGCTCGGCCATTCATGGGGAGAACGGATCATTGTGGGTGGCGGTCGACGGCTTTGAATATGTCCCTCGCGACGAGAGTATCGAGCCAACCCGTGTAGCGGCCTATAGCGACGCCAAGGACTTCCCTCACGAAAGCTCGATGCAGGAATGGGAGCAGCTGACCAACACGACCAACCGGACGCATATGGCCAATTTCGTCAATGCCATCCGCACCAAGGCGCAGCCCGCGAGCCCGATTGAAGAAGGGCACATTTCGACATCCGTCTGCCACATGTCCAATATGTCGCTGAAGCTGGGCCGTGCCCTGAACGTCGATCCGGCAACGGGGCAGTTCGTCGATGATGAGGAGGCCACCGGCCTGCGCATGCGCCCCTACCGGGCGCCCTACAAACACCCCGCCGTATAAACAAAAAGGGCGGCCCGAACAAACGGGCCGCCATAAAGTTAGGGGGTTACACTGACTTTTTAAGGTCGGTGTCAGTTGTCGTCGAAGGACAGGGAGAAGGAGACTTTGCCCCCGCTCTTGGCCTTGTAGAACCGTTCTTTCTGCTCCGCGGTCAGGTCGGAACGGTTCTCGACGAATTTCTGGAGAGCATCGGATTTCAGTGCGGTTTCGCCACCGGCGTAGCACAGGATTTTCTGCTCGATTTTGGTGTTCTGATCGACATGGTTCAGGACGATGGGCTCGTCGGATGATTTGCGGTGGTCGGCGCAGTCGTCGGCGAGACGGCGGATGGCGCCGGTGCTGGCTTTGATCCGTGTTGCGAACTGATCGTTCAGGTCGGTCTTCACCCGCTTGTCGATTTGCAGCTCCTTGATCTTCGACTGGACGCGCTCGCTATAGGCGGCGATCTCCGCTTCGGCGCCGGGGCGGGGCAGCACCATTTCCGGAATGGCGATGGTTTCGCCGTTCTTTGTCTTGATCTCGACGACCGTCACCATCGGCATTTCGAACTCAGGCAGATCAATGTCCATGTCACCGATATCGCTCAGTTCGGCGATCTCATCGTGCAGGCCCTCAAGCGGGTCGGTCAGCAGGATGATACCGTCATCATGGTGCCGATAGCGCTGCCCTTCGATGCCGGAGAACATGGTGAAGAGGCCACCGAACTGGGAGATGTCGAGGTCACCGGCCGTTGAAAACACCATCGTGTGCGGAGGTTCAGGCACATCCGGCAGTGGCGGGGCCGGCGGGGCGACCATGGTGAAGCTGGCATGGGCGCGGGCCGTGCGGCGAGCTTCCCGGGCCATGGCCTGGGCTTCGCGGCGGGCCCGCTGGGCCTCCTGGCGGATCGCATCGCTCTTCTGACGCATTGCCGCGCTTTCGCGGGTCAGCTCGGACTGCTTTTCATTCATTTGCTGACGCAGTTCCTGCATGCGCGCCACGTCGCCTTCAGCACGGGCGTCATCGAGCTCGTCAGCGAGATCCTCCAGTTCATCCGCACGCTGCTCGATATTGTCCGCCAGACGATCCATCTCCTCTTCATAGCGGTCGAACTCTGCGTCCATCTGCTCTTCAAAGCGCTCCATCTCGGCTTCGAACTGCTCCATCTCAGCTTCGAAGTCAGCCTCGTCCATCTTTCCCGTACGCTTAGGCTTTTCGGGCTTCGCTGGCTTTTCGGGTTGTTCAGGGCGTTCGACGCTGGACAGGCGTTCCACACGGACGGTGCGCTCCACTTTCACCGGTGCGTCGGTTTCTTCGGGCGCTGCAGGCGGCTGGTGCTCGACCACGGCATAGCTGGCGGTGGCACCAAGGCCGAGGGCAATGACAGCACCAGTGATGGCAGAGCCGCCTTTCAGCATCTTCTTGCTTTTCATCGTCGTCAGTCTTTCCTTCAGGCCGTGATCGAGGGTGAGGGCCATGGCGCTGCCCTGCTCGATCCGGATCGATTTCATCAATGTCGTTGCATATTCATGCTTGCAGCCTTCAGTGTGCCGCAGAACGGCTGCATCACAGGCCGCTTCCTGATCGGCGCGGAAGGCGTCGATGGCGCGGCCGGCCAGCGGGTTCCACCATTGGCTGGCCCGCATCACCACCATGGCCAGCACGGCCCACAGGTCGCCGCGGCGCACATGCATCAGCTCGTGCACAATCGCATAGCGCTGCTGGGCTGGCGTAAAGCGTTCTTCGAAATCCTCGGGCAGAACAATGATCGGGTGGAACAGCCCGCAGACCAGTGGTCCGGTGTTGTTCGGGCACTGACGAATGCTGAGCGGCAGGCGAACGCCAAGGTCACGGGCAATGTCGCGGCTCATTCGGTCAACGCGCGGTGAGGGGAGGCAGGTCTTGCGCCGTGCCCGGTCCGAGAACCGGATCTGCGCCGCGAACAGCCAGAGGAGGCTGATGATAAGACCGGCAATCCAGATTGCCGCCAACGGCGCGGCAATGTCGGCCAGCCGGATGCTGCGGATGAAGCCGAACAGGCCAGGCTCGGCCTCTGACATGGCAGCGAGTTCGACCTGCTGCACCGGTGGGAGGGAGGTGTCAGTCGCGGTGGTGCGGACCTCGCCGACAGGTGAAATCTCCACCACGGCCGGCACGCGGCTTTGGTCGACAACAGCCGGGAGGCGCCGTTCGGCCAGTATATGAACCGGTTGGGGTGTGGCCTCGCCCATTTCGATGATCTGCGGGGCGGGTGCAGGGGCGGGTTCCAGCGCCGGTACCGGGACCGTCGGCATGATCAGGCGCAGGAGCGGTAGCGCCCACAAAGCGTAGGCCGCGCGTGGGCCCACATGCTTGGCGACGGGGCGGCGCAGGACAAGGACGAGCCCGATCAGCGCGGCCACCCACAGGCTGTTCTGCAGGAAATGGGTCAGGGCAGTTGAGAAATCAGCGGTCATTTTTCAGCTCCTCAAGCAGGGCTTCCAGTTCAGCAATGTCATCGGCATCAAGGCCGCGGTCATTGGCCAGATGCGCCACCAGCGGGGCCGCGCGGCCACCAAACAGGCGATCAACAAAATGGCCGGTTTCCTTGGTCTGGTAGGCGTCCTGCTCCAGCACCGGCGAATAGAGATACCGGCGGCCTTCGCTCTCGGTGCGCAGCGCGCCCTTGTCGACCAGGCGGGACAACAGCGTCTTCACTGTCCGGTCCGACCAGTCCTTCTTGGGGCCGATCTGCTCGGCAATGTCCGATGCCGTCTGGGGGGCGGAGGTCCACAACACCTTCATGACCTCAAGTTCAGCGGGGGAAATCTGCATCTCGACCTCGATTGATTACGTTTGTGGTCATTCCATGGACTACGGGTGTAGTCAATAACCCTTTTGCAGAAAAATCACTTTGCAATCCGGGCCTGTAGCGGCGGCCGGACCTTCCCGCATCGCTGGTGCTGCCTCAATTTTGCCTTGGTGCCTTACGGCTTCATCATTGGCCGGATGGACAGAACACCCATAAAGTTTCCTCGAGGAAATGAGGGAACGAGATCATGAAAAATTTTCTGCTGACGGGTGTCGCCACCATGGTGCTGGTGGCCTGTACCACGGACAAGACGCCTCCAACTGAAATACAGGCGATTTCGCGGGAGGAGGCGGTCGGTCTGCCATCGCCCCAACGCATGTCGAACGCCTTGGCTGCTTCTCCGGCCATGGTCACACCGCCGCCAGAAATGCAGGACACATCGCGTTTTGATAATGGCGACGACAATCCGGTGAAGCTGGTGAGCGAAGAGCCCGTCTCCACCTTCTCCGCTGATGTGGACACGGCCTCCTATTCGGTGATGCGACGCCAACTGAACCGCGGCCAACTGCCCGCAAGTGAAGCGATCCGTACCGAGGAACTGATCAACTATTTCGACTATGACTATGCGCAGGGGACAAAGGAAGAGCCGTTCAAGCCCTCTGTCTGGGTGACGCCAACGCCGTGGAGCGACAAGACCGAGCTGATGCATATGGGCGTCAAGGGTTATGATGTTCAGCCGACGGAGGAGCCAGATGCAAACATTGTCCTGCTCCTCGACGTGTCTGGCTCCATGAGCGCGGATGACAAGCTGCCCCTACTGAAAAAGGCGATGGGCGTGCTGGTCGATCAGCTGGATGAGGATGACCGCGTCTCCATCGTGACCTATGCAGGCAGAACAGGTGTGGTGCTCAAGCCGACGCCGGGGTCGAAGAAACGCGAGATCATGGCGGCCCTCGATATTCTGGGTGCCGCCGGGTCCACCGCCGGGGCCGCGGGTCTGTCGCTGGCCTACAGCCTGGCGGAGGAGAATTTCGACGAGGATAAGGTCAACCGCATCATTCTGGCGACGGATGGGGACTTCAATATCGGCATCAGCTCGGACGAGAGCCTTGAGGATCTGGTGGTTCGCCAGCGGGACAAAGGTATTTATCTCAGCGTCCTTGGCTTTGGCATGTATAACCTCAACGACCAGATGATGCAGCGCATTGCCCAGAATGGGAATGGCGTCGCCGCCTATATCGACACGCTGGATGAGGCACGCAAAGTGCTGGGGCGGGAGTTCAAGTCGTCCGTTTTTCCGATTGCGGAGGATCTGAAGTTCCAGATCGAGTTTAACCAGGCCCAAGTGTCGGAGTACAGATTGATCGGCTATCAGACGCGTATCCTCGATCGTGAGGATTTCAATAATGACCAGGTGGATGCCGGCGATATCGGCTCGGGCCACACGGTCACGGCGCTTTATGAGATTACGCGGGCAGGGCAGACGGGCATGATCGATCCGCTTCGCTATGATGATGCGGCCGTCAAACCAGACCCGTCGGCGGAGCTCGCCTTCCTCAAGATCCGCTACAAGGCGCCGGGGGAGGATGAAAGCACCTTGCGGACGAAAGCCATCCAACCGTCAGTAGTGCTGGACAGCCTTGAGGCTGCGCCCGACGATGTCCGCTTCGCAGCGGCTGTCGCGGCGATGGGGGAGAAGCTATCAGGGACCGGTCACGCCGATGACTATCCGTGGGCGGACCTCATTGACCTTGCCCTCGGCGCGCGGGGGAATGACCCTTACGGTGACCGCGTCGGCTTTGTGAATCTTGCACGCGCCGCGGCGAAGCTTTCGGGGCAGGAGGCGGATTAGGCGGTCGGCCGCCCCAACCGCTACTCCGTGCCATCGAGCGGTGCGCGGATTAGCGCCGGCCTTGGCTCGGCATCGTGCTTTTGCGCAGGTGCCGAGCGCAATGAATTCCTTATTCCTACTATCGAAATAGGCGCCTAGCACCCTGTGCGTCATGTGTGATCAGGCAAGCACGGCCAAGCTGGCCGCTGAACGAGTGCAGAGGACGCGTCCCTGGGGAAGAATATCAGACCTCGACCCACTTAGGATGAATTCGCAGAGGAAAGTTTTTCTTCAACGCGTCGCTTACGTTCGACAGAGGTATGGCATCAACCTCAGACTGGGTAACAGCTGGCGTTTCTGCGCCGGAAAAAACCTTCAAATGAGGCTTACATTTCTCGATTAGAAAGCCGGCGAAAGAGGAACAGTACCGCCTGTCAGAATCGCTCAATTTTGGGGTATGAGGAAGGTACAACCGAACTTCTCGACAGACGCCATGACACTCGTCGAACCGCTCCAGTTCAAAAAACGTTTGGGCTTTTGTGAGGTCTATTTCTACCTTGAATGTCTTGGTCCGATGCATTGCGTCAAGCGCGCGCAAAGCCTTCTCAAACCTCCTTTTGTCGATGAGATCTTGAACGCGGTACCACAAATACCCGTTCTTCAATCCCTTTGCAATTTTCGTAATCAAATTGATTCCTCGTATCGATTCTAGGGCTAATCTTCGATGTCTTTGATCGTCCTAACGACGCTCCTAATCGCTTCGGTCGCCTTTTGAAGCCTCGTTCGCGGCCCTCTCGACATCGAGACATCCCGATTAACCGGATCGTTAGCAAGGCTGTCAGGCTGAATGGTTCCCGTTTGGGTACCAGCCAATGGATCGGCATCTATATCAATTAGGACCCCTCCACCAATAGGGGCTGGCGAGCGAGTGACAGCTGATTAACCTGCTTCAATAGCAATATCAGATGCTGAATTCATGAGCTCGCCAGAGAGCTTGCCTCCAGTTTTGCCGCCTAAGGCAGCTCCGACGGCCGCTTCGTCCAGTGGCCCCGGTATCATGGTAGTTCCAACGACAATCATCGCAGTGCCGAGCTTGTTGTCCGCTGCGGATGACTGTGCGCTGAGGGCTGCTGCCTGTGCCCGCCCCCCGTTTTCCATCTTCGCCGCAGTGGCTTCCAACCGACCTTGATAGTCAGGCCGCCTCACCTCGATCTTACAACACGCCATCATACCAGTAGGGTCAGTAGCGTTCACCGGATCATTTGCGACGTAGGCGTAGAGGTTCATCTGGTCATCGTCGCCAATGGGGTCGGTTTGGGGGACGCGTCCGGTGTTGGGGTCGTCGTAGCGGGCTCCTAAACAACCCAGTCCGGTATTTGGGGCGCAATTCTGTCAGTAATAGCGGCAGGCGAAGTAAGATCAGGGGGCACCCCTGTCCCTTTGGCGCGGACATCCCCATATTCTCCCTATGACCAAGCCCTCTTGCGACCCCGATGCCGGTCTTGAATTTGCGCCCGTCGATGTGGGGCAGGGGCGGCGGCTCTTCGCCTGCCGCTTTGCCGCGCAGGGGCCATCGCGCGGCACGGTCCTGTTCGATGCGGGTACCTTTGGTCTTTATGCGGATGGGTATTGGCTTGGCCACTACTTGAGCGCGCAGGGCTATGACGTCGTGTCCTATTCCCGCGCGGGCCTTTACCCCAGCGACCCTGTACCCGATGGCGAGGTGCCAAACCCGTTTTTTCACGCTGAGGACATGGTGCGGCTGCTCGATGCGCTGAAGATCGGGGGGCGGATCATTCTGACGGGTCATTCCATGGCGGGCCTGCGCCTCCATGCTTTCGCCAAGACCCATGCCGACCGCCTGCGCGCCCTGTTCTTTATCGATGCCGTGATGCCGGTGCAGCTGGGTTGGACGGTGCGCCGTGACATGGTGCGGGGGGGCGCGCCGATGCTTAGCCTCGGGGCGAGGGGGGCGCCGACCGTTCTGGGCCGGACCTTCGCCCGCCTGTACCCGAACATCATGCAGCTGCCGGGGCGGGCCCGCACCGACAAGTCCGCCTGCTGGACGATGCCGTCGCACCTGACTGGCACGCAGGTTGAAACCCTTGCGACGGTCGATCAGGCCCTGCAGGCATCACTTGGACCCCTGCCGGACATCGCCGTCGGGGCCGTCACCGCTACGGCGGTGGCCACGGGCACGAAAGAGATGATACAGCGCGCCGCCGATCGCGGCCTGCCGACCCGGTTCGAACATATTCCGAGGGCAGGTCATGCAGACCTTCTGGCGCCGCGCCATGCTGAGCGGATCGCGGCGCTGATCCACGACCTGGCGGAACAGGAGCGCGCGACCAGTTCGCACTAGGGGGTGGCGCTCCGCCGCGTTCGGTTACAAATGACACCGAAAACCCGCCTGAGGATAAAGAGATGCAGACCGTGAAAGACCCCGAAGCGTGCAACACCATGGAAGAGGTGCGCGCCGGCGTCGATGATTTGGACCGAGCCCTCGTGGCGCTCCTGACCCGCAGGCAGGGCTATATGGAGGCCGCGGCGCGGATCAAACCCACGGCCGAAGCGGTGCGCGTGCCCTGGCGGATCGAGGAGGTGGTCGACAATGTCCTGCGCGAAGCCAGTAAAACCGGCCTTTCCGCTCGAATCGCAGAGCCGGTGTGGCGCGTTTTGATTGAGCAATCGATCCAGCATGAGCTTGAGCGGTGGCATGCGGTTCAGAAGAATGCGGTTTCATAAACCAAGGCAAATCAATGGCTTGTACCATAAATGGCCAAAAAACACGATTTTGCCCCAATTCGAGGTTTGACGGGGCTCGCGGAGTGCTCTTAGCGTCCCCCGCAGTTAAAAACTTTGCCCCTGGAGAAACCCCATGAACAAGAACGAATTCGTTGATCGCGTCGCTGATCTGTCCGGCATGACCAAGGCCGATTCCGGCCGCGCCGTGGACGCTGTTTTCGACGCGATTACCGAAGCACTCAAGAAGGGCGACGACGTCCGTCTCGTTGGCTTTGGCACCTTCTCCGCGTCCAAGCGTGCTGCCCGTGAAGGCCGTAACCCACGCACCGGTGAGACGATCCAGATCAAAGCCTCCATGCAGCCAAAATTCTCGGCCGGTAAAGGTCTCAAAGACGCGCTCAATTGATCGCATCCGGGCCCGGGCAATCAGACCGGGGCCCACAAAAAAGCCTCCCTCTGCCTGATCGCGGAGGGAGGCTTTTTCATGCGTGACGGGAAGGCCTAGCCGCGGGCTTTCTTGCGGGCCACGCCAACGGCACCAAGGCCTGACAGCAGGAACAGGGCCGCGCCGGGCAGGGGCACAGCGTCACCCTCACCGGGGACAAACTCCAGCCGGATATTGTCGACCACAGCGCCGAACAGGTCGGTGACGCCCAGCTCAGCGAACACCAGCGATGACAATCCTGTCTCCGAAACGGAGAAGCTCTCGACGATCCGTGTGAAGACCGGTCGCGTGGTGAGGTAGCTGCTCGTGATCACGCTGTCGGGATTGGCGTAATAGATCTCGTCCACGTCATAGGTTTTGGACCAGTCGCCAAAGCTGACTTCAAGCTCGCTTTGAACCGTGCGCGCTGATGGCGAATAGCCCGCATTCATGCCCAGATCGAAGCTGAGGGTGTAGGTGCCGGGCGCGAGCGCAAACTGGTCCTTGGTGACGATCGTCGCACTGCCGGCACTGCCGTCCAGATCGACACTGCCGCCGGTGCCGGGATACAGGTCGAAATAGCCCGGGCCGAGCAAATCGATGAGCCCGCGTATGATGTCGAATTTGTCGAGCAGCTCATTGCCGCCTGTGGCCTCGGTGTCGAAGTCGTCTTCAAACAACAGGACAGGCGCAGCATTCGCCGCACCCATGCTGATTGCGGCAATGGCCGACAGGGCCATCAAGGTCTTTTTCATGGTATTTCCCCCAACAGGTACAGTCTGGTGTGATCAAGGACGCGTCCAACACGCTTCCATGATGCAAATTTCCTGCAGGCCACGGTGCGTCACAATCCCCTGAAAAGGGGAGAAATGCGGGCGAAAAGACTCGCGTGAGCACGGTCTTCGCGTCAGGATTGCAGGCGGCACTGCCCAGACCCTGTTGACGGGAGGGCGTTTTCGGGAAAGCTTTTCGCTATCAGGGACATTTGTGCCTTGCCGCTTCCCCTCAATCACGCCTACACGGACCTCCCATGACGCGGTATATTTTCATCACCGGCGGCGTGGTCTCTTCCCTTGGAAAAGGTGTGGCCTCTGCAGCCCTGGGTGCGCTTTTGCAGGCGCGCGGCTATTCGGTCCGCCTGCGCAAGCTTGACCCCTATCTCAATGTCGATCCCGGCACGATGTCGCCCTATCAGCATGGCGAGGTCTTCGTGACCGATGACGGGGCCGAGACGGACCTCGACCTTGGCCATTATGAGCGGTTCACCGGCGTCTCGGCGACCAAGAACGACAACGTCACCACGGGCCAGATCTACTCGTCGATCATCGAGAAGGAACGCCGCGGCGACTATCTCGGCGCGACCGTTCAGGTGATCCCGCACGTCACGGATGCCATCAAGCAATTTGTCCTGACCCCGGCCATCAATGATGACGGAACCGAGGCGGACTTTGTCCTGTGTGAGATCGGCGGCACGGTTGGCGATATTGAAGGCCTGCCGTTTTTCGAGGCCATTCGTCAGCTGGCGAACGAACTGCCGCGCGGGCAGGCGCTGTTCATCCACCTAACCCTGATGCCCTACATCCCGGCAGCGGGCGAGATGAAAACCAAGCCGACCCAGCACTCGGTGAAGGAGCTGCGGTCCATTGGTATCCAGCCCGACATCCTGCTCGTGCGTGCCGATCGCCCCATCCCTGAAGGGGAGCGTCGCAAGATCGCGCAGTTCTGTAATGTTCGGCCAAGCTCGGTCATCCAGGCTATGGATGCCCGCACGATCTACGAGGTGCCGCTGGCCTATCACGCTGAAGGTTTTGACGGCGAAGTGCTGGCTGCCTTCGGTATGGACGATGCCCCCGCGCCGGACCTGTCGCGCTGGCGCGAGGTTGTGGGCCGCATCACCGCGCCCGATGGCGAGGTCTCCATCGCCATCGTTGGCAAATACACGGTGCTCAAAGACGCCTACAAATCCCTGATCGAGGCCCTGGTACACGGCGGCATCGCCAATAATATCAAGGTCAATATCGAATGGATCGACGCCAGCGTGTTCGAGCGGGAGGATGTGGCCATGGCCCGCCTTCAGTCCGTTCACGGTATTCTGGTGCCCGGCGGCTTTGGTGAGCGCGGGGCTGAGGGCAAGATCAAGGCGGCGCGTTTTGCCCGCGAGAACAACATTCCCTATTTCGGCATCTGCTTTGGCATGCAGATGGCGGTGATCGAGGCGGCGCGAAACCTTCTGGGTAAAGACGATGCGTCCTCATCGGAGTTCGAGACCAAGGGCGAGAATGTCGTTGGCCTGATGACCGAGTGGAAGCGCGGGAATTCCGTAGAGGCCCGCAGCGAGGCAAGCGATCTTGGCGGCACCATGCGCCTTGGCGCCTATGAGGCGTCGCTCAAGCCCGGCTCGCTGGCCGCTGAGATCTATGGCGAAAGCACGATCTTCGAACGCCACCGTCACCGGTATGAGGTCGACATGGCCTTGGCGCCGCGGCTCGAAGAACATGGGGTCATCTTCTCAGGCACCTCGCCCGATGGCCGCCTGCCGGAGATCATGGAGATTGAGGGCCATCCCTGGTTCCTCGCCGTGCAGTTCCACCCGGAACTGAAATCCAGACCATTTGATCCGCACCCGCTCTTTTCCTCCTATATCAAGGCGGCACTGGAACGCTCACGGCTCGTCTAGCCAGCGTTCGGGCGCTGGTGCGCGACCTTCGATCGTCAAAACTAATCCTCGCCCCCACTGCTGCGCCTATAAACGGCGCACTCGCAGCTGGGTGGGGGACCGACAGGTACCGTCGCTTTTCGGTCCGGCTGCCTCGTGTCGGTAGCTGGTGGCCCGCGTTCAGAGCGGGGGTGCCAGTGGCTGGGCGCTCAATGGGCACTCAGGGACGATGCTCCCGCCGTGAGCTTTATAGGCCGGCGGTGTGAGACACGAGCCGCGCGCGGCCTTGGTGGGGTAGCAGCCACTTCATCCGTGCTCAAAAAATAACGCTTCTCGCATGGACAATGTCGCGCGCGGGCTTCCCCAACTTCATGACCGACCCCGGGCGGGCATCTTGGCCTGCGCGCTATTCAGTCTGGCTGGTTGATCCGGCGGCAGTATGGATAGGCGGCTTCCGTCGCACATTGGTCGGGTGGGCCCATTTGTTTCCAATAGGCTGTCATCCCCAGTCCACTGACAAAATCGGCGAAGCGCTCGGTCTGGCGGACGGCACTATCGTCCGTGTGGAACATGACGACCTTGTTCTCGAACCGACCTGCCGCCTGGGCTTTCTCGGCGACATCCAGCGCAAGTCCGGGGGCGCCCATTGTTTCGAGAAGGTAGTACGTGAACCATGGGGGAAGGGTGTCGCCCGCCGCCTGGGCAATCATTTCCGCGCTCTGTTGCAGATCGGTATTGCCGGTCCGTGCTGCGATATAGGCCCGTAAAACCGGCGCGGCCTCTTCAAACGGCGTCTGATTGATCCACGCGCCAAGGCTCTCCCAATCCTCATTGTGATCGAAGACAAACCATTTGCCGACCCAGGTCACGGGTGTCGACAGGCCCAGATCATCGATCACGTGATCCAGCATGTCGCTACCCGTCTGGACGTCGTTCCCCTGCAGATGGTTCATGGCCAGCTCGACCTGCGCGGGCGGCGAGCCTGGCTCGAGCGCCAGCGCTTGACGCGTCAGGGCATTGGCCCGCTTGAACTGGCCGACCTCACGGTAATGGCCTGCAAACCACAAATGGATCGATGAATTGTCCGGGTCGAGGGTCAGCGCCTCATCGAAAATGCGCTGGCTTTCGGCCCAGTCGCCATTGCGCTGGGCGATTTCGGCCATGAGCGTTCTCGGCTCGGCCAGCGTGGCGTCGAGCTGCAGTGCCCGTTGTGCCGCCATCAGGGCCTGGTCACGGGCGCGCTCCGGCGGGATGTCCGGGTGGTAGGTCGCATAGGTCGCCCACGCCGAGGCGAGGGCTGCCCAGCCGGCGGCAAACGTCTCATCCCGCTCCACCGCGGCGGTCAGCAATTTGATGGCCCGCTCATTGGGCTCCCGTCCGCGCTGCTGCCACAGGGCGATCCCGCGGGTGTACAGATCAGCGGTCTGCGGGTCCGTCGCCAGGGTCGCCTTGTCATTGGTCGGCGTCCTTTCCGCTGCGGGCCAGAAAAGCAGCAGCGCCAGGATCGCCACGGTCGCCCCGATGCCGCCAAACAGCAGCGACATGACCCGCCATGCGCGGGGACCGTCCGGCGCGGGCGGCATCATGGCTATGCTGTCCGGCGCTTCGGGCGCGGCGGTCGTGCGGGACGTCACCCACTGATCAAGTTCCGCGGGTAAGGCGAAGACTGTGCTCTTTGACGTGTGGACCTGACGATGGACGGGCAGCCCTTCCTCGCGCTCCCAGCGGCGGGCCGTCCGCTCACTGCAGTTCAGATGCGCGGCAATACGCTTCCAGCCAACAAGCCGGGGCGACGGTGCGGGGGCGATGTCATCATCCACGGGGGCAGGGTCCTCTCTCAGGCTCATCCTACGCTGTTCGGCGCATGCGGCCAAATGCGGTCAGATGAGGAAATACAGGGTCTTGGCCGGTCTGCCCTGTTGAGGGCGCAGCACCTCGCCGTCAGCGTGATCCGACAACGCACGAGATCAGCACGGAGAAACACGATGAAAATTCAGGTGATTGCGATGATGTGCCTGGCCCTTGTCGGGACGGCGAAGGCCCAGGATGTGGGCAGCCTCGCCGAGCAGATTACGGACATGGAAAATCGGTGGGGCGCGGCATTGCTCGCCAACGATCTCGATGCCGTCGACGCGCTGATGCACACGAACTTCAGACTGGTCCGTGTCTACGGCGAACAGCCGCCCATCAGCAAAGAGATGTATCTTGGCATGCAGGGCATGAGCGCCACGTCGATTGAAATAACATCGGTTGCGATCACAGAGGTCGCAGGTCCCGTCGTGGTTGCTCGGACCAGCTGGAGTCTCGACTGGCAGCAGGAAGGCGTCGGCAAGCTGCCGCCTTATTTCGACCTGATCGATACGTGGATCCAGACCGAAGACGGACGCTGGCAGATCCTGTCCAGGATCAGCCAGCTCGCCACCGACCGGTAGGCCTCGTCTGCGCCGCCCGGAACTGCCCTGACGCTTAACGACATCCGACTGTGAGGGAAGACCCAATGCTCCCGTTTCCGCGTGCCCACTATTATGTGGCGGCGTTTCTGCTGCTCACTTTCGTTGCGTTTTCACAATCCTATTTCCTGGTGCTGAACGAGGCGCCTTTCGCCCATCATTTCCATGGCATCACCGCGACCCTGTGGATCGTCCTTGTCATCACCCAGAGTGCAACGATCCATCACGGTTGGTGGAAGATCCATAGCTGGTCGGGTCGGTTCAGCCTTCTGCTGATGCCGCTTTTCGTCTCTGCCGGTCTGCTCGCGACCCAGGCGACACTGCAGCGCCAGTCCCCCTTCACACCAATGTTCGGTGTACCGCTGGCCGTGGCCGACGTGGTGGCCTCGCTCATTGTGCCGCTGATGTATTTCCTCGCGCTGCGCTATCGGAAATCCCCGGACCATCATGCCCGGTATATGCTGGGCACGGTCTCCCTGCTGATCGGACCGTCCGTTTCGCGCCTGCTGGCTTTCTTTGTTCCGGGCTTCCGGATCAATGGACCGGACGAGCTCTACAACTTCGGCGCCTGTGTGGATGCGTCGTTCGCTTTTGCGCTGGTCTTCATGGGCGTTCTTCTGGTGCGTGACGCCATGGCGCGAAAACCGCTCATGCCGTTTGTTCTGGCCCTTATCGGCTCAGGGGGCATGTTCGTCGGCTACAAATATTTGGGGGAAACGGCCGTTTGGCGAGGAATGGCGCCGACACTGGCGACACTGCCATCGGCTCTCTTTGTCATCGCAGGGCTGCTGATCGGCGGCCTTGCCAGTTATGCGGGATGGACGTTGAAAGCGGGCCGCGACGCGGCCCGCCCGGCGGCAGCCCCTAGACCGAACCGCGCATGAAATCCTCGGCCGTGTGGCCAAGCTGGCGGATGGCCGCCCCGCGATAGGGGGCCTTCTTCCACTCGGGCAGGCTTTCATACCGCCCATTGGCGGCACCGCTGATCCGACGTTTCTGGTCGGGCGTGGTGCCATTGACGTAATAGTCCTTGGCCATGATCTCGACCAGCTTGCGCTGATCGCTGTTCATATAGGGCCAGGCTTTCTCAGCCAGCTCGTGGACCGGCGTGACGGGTTCGGCATAGGCCGGCATGGCTGCACTCATGCCAAGACCGACAACAAAACCAATGACAAAGGGGAGACGGAGGACTGATTTTTTTTTCACGGATACCTACACAACACTTCCGATAGGCCCCAGCCGTAGCAGTCGGGTGTTATGACCCGTTCAACCGAAGTGGTCGGGTTTTATAAATCGGCATTAAGCATGGCGCGGTTCCGGTTTACCCTGATGGACTGCCGCCGGACCTGATGATCAAAAGTTGGCACATTTCCGCGGTGACCGGGTTGATAGGGTCGCGCTTTGCGGGTATGGGCTGCGGCTTCCGGTGGCAAAGGTCACCCCACCCAATTATCCAAAGAGACGACCATGGCTGTCCCTAAGAGTAAAATCACCCGCTCCAAACGTGGCATGCGCCGCGCACACGACCGTCTTGAACTCGCAAGCTATGTCGAGGACAAGAAGTCGGGCAATTTGCGCCGCAATCACCACATCGACCTGAAATCAGGCACCTATAATGGTCGTCAGGTCCTTCCTCCACAGGAAGACTGAAGCGCGATAGATTAACGGCCCCGACAAGCTGTCCTTAACAGCTAAAATTTTGGGCCCGAAATCTTTTGAGAAATTTTCGCCCGCGTGGAGATATCCGCGCGGGCTTTGCTTCGTTCGGACGTTGTAAACCACCTTGGCGAGTCGCCAACCCTTTGCCATAGTCGGGAAGAGGGAGGCGATGGGTATGATTCGGATTTGGCTATGGAGTGGGCTGCTGCTCGCGGGGTTATCGGCCTGCACGACGGTGCCGGAGAGCCAGATCTGGGCCTATGACAGCTGCGACCAGCGCGCTGCCGCCTGTCTTGCCAGCTGCGACTATGCCAGCGATGCACAGCAGAATGCCTGTTACTCCCAGTGTGAGCGGACAGCTGACATCTGTTTCGTCAGTGTCACCCGGGACGGACAGTCCCGCTACGGCACGGTGCTGCCCCCGGGGTTCGTTTTCTTTGGTCGTGTGGGATACTGGACCGAACTCGATGGGCTGGTGATTGGCTATCATGGCCAGCCGCTGACGATCTATCAGTATCGTTATCCTTCTCGTCCGAACTACACCTATGATGACCCCTATGACTGCTATGGCATTCGTCAGGCGCCGCGCTGCTATGACCGGTACGATCGGGACCGCGACCGCCGCAATGGTGGCCGCAATCGTGACCGGGACCGGGACGACCGCGATCGCGACAGAGATCGGCCCAAGCCAAAGCCGCCGGTATTCAAGCCATCAGACCCCGGTCCAACGAATCCGCCGCCTCGTCCGATACGGCCGCAAAAGCCAACGACGCCTGACAGCCCGGTGATTCGCCCCGGCGGTGGTCGCGGAAAGCCCATTCCGGTGCAGCCCCCAGCCGCGCCCAAGCCGACACCGGCAAAACCTCAACCCCGGCCCGCCCCAAAGCCGGCGCCCGTGAAACCCCAGCCGCGGCCGGAACCCAAGCCTGCGCCGGCCAAGCCACTGCCGGTTCCGAAAAAGCCGACGCCTGCGCGACCGACAGAGCCCCCGCTGGATGATCGCGACCGGGGGGAGGAAGCCTCGGTCGAAGCGCAAGATGTGCTCAATTCCGGCGACTGAACCACATTTTCACCTCAACGAGCAGGCCGGGGCCTTCCCCCCGGTCACAGCTTCGGCCATACGCTCCGTCATAACCCGACAGAATTTGACTGAAGAGGCATAGCCATGACCGCCATTATCGACATCAACGCGCGCGAAATTCTCGACAGCCGGGGCAACCCAACCGTCGAAGTCGACGTCTTCACAGAAGACGGATCAATGGGCCGTGCCGCTGTGCCGTCCGGTGCTTCGACAGGCATGCACGAAGCGCATGAGCGCCGCGATGGTGGCGAGCGTTATGGCGGCAAGGGCGTTCGCGATGCCGTAGATGCGGTGAACACGAAGATCTTCGAAGCCCTGGTCGGCATTGATGTCGAAGAGCAGGCTTTCATCGACGAAGCCATGATCGATCTTGACGGCTCCGCCAATAAGAAAAATCTCGGTGCAAACGCTATCCTGGGCGTGTCTCTCGCCGTCGCCAAGGCGGCTGCCCAGACGACTGGCCAGTCCCTGTTCCGCTATGTCGGTGGTCCATCGGCCCGTGTCCTGCCCGCGCCAATGATGAACATCGTCAATGGCGGTGCGCATGCGGACAATCCGATCGACATCCAGGAATTCATGATCATGCCGCTCGGCGCGGAGAATTTCCGCGATGCCCTGCGCATGGGGGTTGAGACCTTCCACGCCCTCAAGAAAGAACTGGCCGCCGCGGGCCACAATACGAATGTGGGAGACGAGGGCGGTTTTGCCCCATCGCTGCGCTCCACGACCGAAGCGCTCGATTTCATCATGAAGGCCATTGAGAAGGCGGGTTACACGCCGGGCGAAGACATGTTCCTCGCGCTCGACGTGGCGTCCACCGAATTCTTCAAGGACGGCAAATATCACCTCGCCGGTGAGGGCAAGACTCTCGATAGCAATGGCATGGTCGACTACCTTGCAGGCTTCGCCAAACAGTACCCGATCATTTCGATCGAAGACGGCATGGCGGAAGATGACTGGGAGGGTTGGACAGCCCTGACCAAATCAATCGGCTCATCTTGTCAGTTGGTCGGCGATGACCTCTTCGTGACCAATGAAAAACGCCTGCGTGACGGTATTGCTCAAGGCGCAGCCAACTCGATCCTTGTGAAGGTCAACCAGATCGGCACCCTGACCGAGACGTTGGCAGCTGTGGATACAGCGCACCGCGCCGGCTACACCGCCGTCATGTCCCACCGTTCCGGTGAGACGGAAGACAGCACCATTGCCGACCTGGCTGTCGCCACCAATTGCGGCCAGATCAAAACCGGTTCCCTCGCGCGGTCTGACCGGACAGCCAAATACAACCAGCTGCTGCGCATTGAGGAAGAGCTGGGGCCCGTGGCCAAGTTCTCCGGCAAGGCGATCCTCAAATAAGATCGACTACGAATCATTTCGTCTTTATCGCGCCCTCTGTTCCATAATGGAACAGGGGGCTTTTTGTTAACCGAGGTAAACGGAGAAATATTCAAAAAGCGCAAATTCGGGGGGATTGATTCACGCCTCCGTAACCATCTCTGCTGCATCACGGCAGAGGTGAGATAACGGGCTTTGTGATGACGGGTTTTCTGAAACAAGTGGCGGATGCAGTGCTGCCGGCCATCTGCGTGGTGGGTATCGGCTATAACGGCCTTCTCTATCTGAACGCTCCAGAGGGTGTACGGATGAACAACCTTCTGCAGGACCGTATCGCTGACAGCCGTGCAGAACTGGCCGCGCTGGAAGCGGAGCGCCAGCGTCTGTCCGATCACGCGGATCGCCTCCTGACTGCATCGCTTGACGAAGACCTGCTGGAAGAGCGTGTCCGCTCCGTCCTCGGTCTGGTGCGCCCTAACGAATACATGGTGCGGATGGAGGACCTCGACCGTCTGGCCGCTGCGCCAGCGGACATGCCAGCGCCGCTGCTGAACGAGGACGCCCCGGTCACACTGGCGGCGCTCGCCTCTTTGGATACCGCGCGATAGAACCCTTCCCAGCAGCGCAAATACCCAGCGCGACCGGGAGGGACCATGACCATCGAAATTGAAACGTCGCGCCTGATACTTCGGCCCCTCGCGCCATCGGATGTCGAGGCGCATATGTCGATGATGGCCGAGCCCGAGGTGGCGGCTTTTCTCAGCTTCTCCAAAACCCCCGAAGACCGCATGTCGCGGTGGCGTCAGTTCGCGTCCTATCTGGGCCACTGGCAGATCCGCGGCTATGGATTTTTCTCCGTGTTCGAAAAATCAACGGGCGACTGGGTCGGTCGCGCCGGGCCGTGGCAACCGGAAACCTGGCCGGGTCTTGAATGCGGCTGGGGCCTGTCGAGCCGGTATTGGGGCCGCGGTTACATGCCGGAGGCGGCGATCGCCGCGATCCACTGGACCTTCCTTCGGTTTCCCGACCTGCCACGCATCATCTCCATGATCGATCCTGACAACAGGAACAGCCAGGCCGTCGCGGCGAAAGTGGGCGAGCGTCTGACCGATGAGCGCTTCCAGCTGTTCGACTACTCACTCCAGATCTGGGCGGCAGACCGGGAGGAGTGGATGGGACGGTTCGCGTCGACGGCAGGCTGACCTTGCGCCGGCGCTTGCACGCTCCATATCCCGGGAAAGCGAGATGCCGCGAGGATCAAAATATGTCCAAATACTCTGATATGGCGTTCGAGGTCGAGAAAAGCGGCAGTCGTGGCCGCATTGTCGGCCGGGACGCCGTGGGCAACGAGGCTGAACTGACGTTTTCCCTCAGCGGCGAGGACCGTATCGTCGCTGATCATACAGGCGTGCCCAAACAACTCTCTGGCAAAGGCGTAGGGTCCCAGCTGATCGAACATCTGGTCAGCTTTGCACGGGAGACCGACCGGAAGATCGTGCCCGTCTGCTCCTTTGTTCAGGCCAAGATGGTCCGCTCTGAGGAGTGGCGCCCCCTGATCGCCAGCTAGCGCGCCAGATAGGACGACAGCGGAGCCTGTTGCTGTCCGCCGTCGTCAATCTCATCAAGCCATCGCCGATAGCCTTCACCTAAGGCTGGCCAGTCTGAATCGATGATGGAGAACCAGTCGGTGTCCCTGTTGCGGCCCTTCAGCACCATGTCCTGCCGGAACGTGCCCTCGAACTGAAAACCGAAACGCAAGGCCGCCTGCCGTGAGGCGCTGTTGGTGCGGTCGCATTTCCATTCGAGCCGACGGTACCGATCGACCTCGAAGAGATGCCGGATCATCAGCATGATGGCTTCGCTCGATGCCGCCGTCCGCTGCGCGGTCGGTGAAAAGACGATTGCGCCGATCTCCGCCGATCCAACCTCTGGCCGCAGGCGCATATAGCTGCTCATCCCGATCGGCGTCTGTCCGCCCAATGGAAAGATGACATGGGTGATCCAGTGAGTGAGGGACTGCCCCTGTTTCGCGTCGAGCAGATCCGCCATCTCGGTCGTGCTGCCAAATGGACCCGAGGGCATATAATGCCAAAGACTGTCGATCCGGCCCACAGCGTCAAACAGCGCATCGGCATGTTTGTCCCGATCATAGGGCTCAAGCCGGACGAAACGTCCCTCAGCCTTTGACAGGCTGGGCAGTGACCATGGCCCTGCAAACCTCATACGTGCCTCCCAATTCGCCGTCTTCCGATACGGATTGTCGCGGCCTGACGCGAGTCCGAAGCGCTCAATTGGTCGCAATCTGGGCCATGACAAACCCGTCGCGAGGGCTTATGTGCGAGGGCATGGTCACTCTCATCGACAATAAAGCCCTGCGGCACCCCGAGAAACAGAAACGCCCGGATAGTCCGATACAGCGAAAGCCGGACTGGATTCGTGTGCGGGCGCCCAATACGGCTGGCTATGCAGAAACGCGCGAGATCGTGAAGTCCAAGGGGCTCGTGACCGTGTGCGAAGAAGCCGCCTGTCCGAATATCGGGGAATGCTGGGATCAGAAGCACGCCACGATGATGATCTTGGGCGATACGTGCACGCGCGCCTGCGCGTTCTGTAACGTCAAGACCGGCATGCCGGGTCCCGTCGATCCGCAGGAGGCCGAGAATGTCGGCCGGGCCGCGTTGGAGATGGGCCTGAAACATATCGTCATAACGTCGGTCGACCGCGATGACCTGGACGATGGCGGCGCGCAGCATTTCGTTGACGTGATCAACTCGATTCGCCGGCAGTCGCCCGGCACGACGGTGGAAATCCTCACGCCGGACTTTTTGAGAAAAACCGGCGCGGCAGAGATCGTGATCGATGCCAAGCCCGACGTGTTCAACCACAATCTTGAAACCGTTCCGCGGCTTTATCTGTCGGTGCGTCCGGGTGCCCGATATTTCCACTCTCTGCGGCTCCTTGAGCGCGTGAAGGAGCGGGATCCGACAATGTTCACAAAGTCTGGCATCATGGTCGGTCTTGGTGAGACCCGTGAAGAAGTCATGCAGGTCATGGACGACATGCGGTCCGCCGGCATCGATTTCATCACCATCGGCCAGTATCTTCAGCCTACGAAGAAACACGCTGCGATTGATCGTTTTGTCACGCCCGATGAATTCAAGAGCTATGAATCGATTGCACGCGCCAAAGGCTTCCTCATGGTGTCGGCATCGCCGCTGACGCGCTCATCGCACCATGCCGGTGACGATTTTGCACGGCTCAAGGCCGCCCGCGAGGGCCGCCGCTAGGGCCTTCAGGTTTCGGGCGGCGTCGACCACCCCATCGGGCGATGGCGCAGGTGCCAGACCCCGGCGGCGGAAATGATGGCCCATACCACGCTCATGCCCACGGCGGGATCATTGTGATGCGCCAGATAGATTGGCAGCAGCATGATCGGCGCAGCCGTGTTCATGACCAGATAGAGCTTGCGCCTGATGACCTTGCTCGCGAATAGGGCGTATCCGGCGCAGTAGAGAAGCGCGCCGTCCCAGCCGAGGATCGAGCGGCCCCAGTCGGGTGATGTTGGCCAGATGGCGGCGGCGGCCAGCGCCATTAGGCCAACGATGGCGACGAGCGGCGTTCTCACCACGCGAAGCGGGCCGGTCGGTGTGATGCCCATCAGCATCAGCGCACTGACGATAAACCAGAAGACATTGATGCTGACCGACTGCCATGAATAGAGCAAGGCAGAACTGATCGTGTACCCCAAAGCCCCGAACAGGTTCATCGTGTAATAGATGGTTCGGTTCGCGTCACGGACCCACGTGATATAGGCCTGCGCAAGAATGTAGAGGGCAAAACCCGCCCAACCCAATAGATCAGCAGTCATTCGGAAATTTCGATGTGGATGTTCTTGACAAGGAGCTCTTTGCCGACATGCGGCCCGTTGAGCACGAGAATTGACGATCGCTCGACCATGGCGGCATAGAGCCGGTCGGAGTTGGAGACAGAACGAATTCGCGGACTCCATTCCAGCACAATGACGCGCGTCCCGGCCGGGATGGCGTAGTATGAACCGGGCTCACGCCGGTCTTCGCCAACGACGATCGGGAATCCTTCGGAGGTGACAACCCGCGCAATATCGACGCCATCACTGGCAAAGCGCGCCGTCACCGCGTCATGAGGCGTCAGGACCCCCGCATCAATCAGTTCCCGGTGACTGGTGTTGAAGGCTTTGATGAAGTCGCGTCCGCGGTCGTTGCGAGGCGCGACAAGGTGCAGCGCAAAACGGTCGACCAGTCCGTCGACGGGCCGGATCAGGCGTTGCTGGTCGGGAAAATCGGCATCAAGGGTCGCAACCACCACCGTATCGGGCAGGGGGAGGATGTCGATCTCGCCCTTCAGCAGGGCGGCGATACTCTCATCATCTGAGGCGTATTCCGTGACGTTCCCGGCGGTGCGGGCCTCGTCCAGAATGCCGTCAATCTGTTCGCCATAGCTGTAGCCTGACGTCCGGCCCAGCCGCAAATCGCTCAGCTCACTGACATCCACCTCAGCAGGGGCGAAACGCGCATTGTAATAAAAACGGGACTCGACGGTGAACAACGGGGCCGAGAATATGAAGTTCTTCTCGCGCTCTTCGGTTCGGCGCCAGGGGAAAGATACCGCCAGATCGCTTTTTCCCGTCTGGTAAAGCCCGTAATTGAAATCGAGATAGACGAAGGACGGTGACCGTTCCATGTTCAACAGGGTCAACCGCACAATCTCCATTGCAGCGCCGTCAGGACTGCCGGATGGGAGAATATAGGGCCGGTAAACGTCCGTATAAACCGTCAGCGGATTGTCATCCTGTGCCATGGCGGGCGTACCGAACCCCATGGCAAGGATGATCAGGATCCTAGCGGCGCAATTTCCAATAGACATAGAGAAGTACCAGGATGAAAACGGACGAGAAGCCCATGAGAAGAAGCATATCCGTGTCGACGGACGCGATAAAGGCCATGACGGAAGAGGTGCTGGCATCGGTATATTCCAATGCCGGCCTCGACATCATCTCACGGCTGTACTCCGAGAAATAGAGCGACACCTCGACGACGGTGAGCATCGCGATGCCAACGAGAATAAGATCCGTGTAGAACGAGCTCTTTTCCGTCCGCCTGGTGTTGATCTCATCGATGCGGCGTGAGGTCATGTCAACGATGCGGTTACCATTTTCGATCAGCTTGCTGAAATCCCATGCCTCCATCAGCCCGTCGAACCGCCGTCGATTGCTGCGACTGAGCAGCCCGAGCTGCCGGTCGTGGAGGATCTGCAGCATTTGCATGTGGGCGCGGGAGCGGATCAGCATGGCTTCTATGCCGCGTACGCCCTTTGTGACTGTCGCTTTGGAGAGAACCTTGAACGCTTCATCGCTCAGCCGGTCCTGGGCGGCGTAGAACATCTGCGCTGTGCGGGTCGTTGAGAAGAGAGGGCGCAATTTCTCCATATCATCGCCAATGACGATATAGTTCAGCCACGTCATGGAATGGTCGATATCGCCGCTTTTCAGCAGTTCTACGTCCTCCGGGCTGGATGTATTGGTCAGCCAGTCCGCATAGAATTGCTCATAATCAGGACGATTTCGGTCCGCCTCTGAAACAACGACGGCGCGTGCGACCCAGCGGATCGATTCAGCACTCACCGCGGGCGGGCTGGATAGCGGCTCCACAAAATCGGCTTTGATGGCCCGGTGAATTTTCTTCAGGATCGAATTCAACTCGGCAGAATGGCGGTCAAAAGCCTGTCGGGTCAGGGCCTGGGTGTCGGCCTCCAGCGCGTCCGCATCGAAATTGTCAGCGATCGTGAAATCGAGCCGAACGACGCTGGCGCCATAGGGGTAGATATGAAATGCCGCCTGTGGCTCCCCCTCAACGGGCGTGGGGCGCCAGACAAACAGCCGCAGATCATAATCGTCGGCCTCAACGCTGTCGAAATCCCGTTTGACCCGGCGGTTCGGTACCTCGAACGTGCCACTGTCGGCGGGCAGGGACGCCAGAATTTGCGGGTATTCATCCGACCTTGGGTCAATGCCGGGCGCAAACTGCAGCAGCGACAGAAACGGTCCAATCGTCACAATGCGCAAAGGGGGCCCCTCCCGGTGTTCCTCAAGGGAACCTAACAAGATGCGCAAGGGGGAGGCCACCCCTGCGCCCAAAAAGATGAAACGCGTCCTAGCTGGTCGCGCGTTTAGGTGTCGCCATCTGGCGCACTTCTTCGGCCCAGTCGTCCGAAGTGTCCTCGGTTTCCGCGTCGTCCGGCACGGTCACCGGCATGCGATTCCAGGCATCGAGAGCGGCAATCTTGTAGGCCTCTGCAAGCGTCGGATAATTGAAGGTGTTCTCGACGAAATAGTCGAGCGTGCCGCCAAGATTGAGCACCGCCTGACCAATATGCACAAGCTCGGTCGCGCCTTCGCCCAGGATATGACAGCCAAGCAGCTTTCGGGTCTTAAGGCTGAACAGCAGTTTCAGCATCCCGTTGGACAGGCCCATAATATGCCCGCGCGAGGTTTCCCGGAAACGGGCGACGCCCACCTCATAGGGAATTTTGCGGGTCCGCAATTCCTGCTCGGACAGGCCCACCGTCGAAATCTCAGGCACGGAATAAATGCCGTAGGGGAAGTATTTCGGCGGCTTGTGCGCTTTGGCGCCGAAGGCGTGGCAGGCGGCGATCCGGCCCTGTTCCATCGAGGTCGAGGCGAGGCTGGGGAAGCCGATGACATCGCCTGCGGCATAGATATGCGGCTGTGATGTCTGGAACGTATCCGGATCAACGGTCAGCCGTCCACGGTGATCGAAGTCGAGACCCGCCTTGTCGAGGCCCATGGAGGAGGTGGCACCCATACGGCCTGCCGCGAACAGAATGACATTCGAGCGCACCTGACGGCCGCCTTCAAGTTCGATGATGCACTGGCCGGGCGCCGGGCGGGTGATCCGCTCAACCTTCGTTCCGAAGCGTAAGGCAACGCCTCTGTCCCGCAAATCATGCATGAAGTCCGTCACCAGTTCGGTGTCGATAAAGTCGAGCATGGTGTCGCGCGGCTCAATCAGGGTGACGTGTACGTCGAGGGCGGAGAATATGGAGGCGTATTCGACGCCGATCACTCCGGCGCCAATCACGGCAATTGAACGGGGCAGGTCCTGAAGATCGAGGATCTCATTGCTGTCGAGCACGCAATGGCCATCAAACGGGACATAGTCGGGGCGAAACGGCACCGTGCCCACAGCAATCAGGAATTTGTCCGCACTGTGCTGATGGGATGCACCATCGTCGCCCTCGATCACGATCTCGGTCGGGGAGACAAAGTGGGCGGTCCCGTGGTCTGTCTGGACCTGGTTGCGGGCAAACTGATGCTCCAGCACCTCAACTTCGTGGTCGAGCGTCTTGTGCAGCCGCGCGCGCAGATCGTCGGCGGTAATGTCTTTTTTCACCCGATAGGACTGGCCGTAGAAGCCGCGCTCGCGCCAGCCCGTGAGGTTGAGGGCGGTCTCCCGCAGAGTCTTGGAGGGGATGGTGCCGGTATGGACGGACACGCCGCCAACCTTCCGTCCGCGTTCCACGACCAGCACGGTCTTGCCCAGTTTCGCGGCCTGCACGGCGGCTCGGCGGCCGGCAGGGCCACTGCCGATGACGATCAGATTGAAATGAGTCATTGCGGAACGCCCCGGTGGTACACATGTGCAGTTGCACTGAACTGTAGTGAATATTGGCTAATTTTGGATGAGCCCGTACGGCGAACTTGATGGTTCCGGGTAATGATCCATTAGGGCCTGTGAGGAGGAAGCGCAGATGCGACTGGCTGCACTGGGGATGAGTTTGCTTTTGGGGGCCTGCAGCAATGCAGCTGAGCCCGAGGTGGAACCGGCGCATGTGCCATCGGATAGCGCCTTCGTTGAGACTATTCGCGCCGCCGACGGGACGATGAGAACGACCAAAGGCGGGGAGGGGCGCGCTGACGCCCTCTACCAGATCGGGTCGATCTCAAAATATGTCTGTACACTGGCAATCCTTGACCTGCAGGCGGAAGGCCGCGTCTCACTCGATGCGACGTTGGCCGAGGTGCTGCCCGCCTACGAGGGTGTGGCGGCAGACAGGATCACGGTGCGTGACGTGCTCGCCAACCGGTCGGGCCTTGTCGACGGCGTGATGATGGCCTTTCGCGCCGATCCGGCGACGGCAGACAAGCGGATGCCTGTCATGGACGCTGCCAACGTCTACGGCGCAGGGGACGTGACTTTCGAGCCGGGCGCTGAATTTGACTACATGATCACCAACTGGATCCTGGCTCAGGCGATCATAGAAACGGTGACCGGCCAGCCCGTGGAAGCGGTCTTGCAGGAGCGCGTCTTCGGCCCCGCGGGCACGCGGACCGCGCGCAGTTTTGTCGGCAAGATCGACGCCGCAGACACGGTAGAGCCAGCCACGCCTGTGCCCGGGATGCCGGATTTTCTGACCTGTGCGGGCGGTATTGCAGCAACGTCTGCCGACCTCCTGCGCCTTGTGCGCTATCCCTATCACACGGAGCGGCTGGGGGAGGCGGAGCTTGGCGCACTGACCACGATCCTGACCGAAGATGAGGGCTATACGCTGGGCGGCCGCGTTCTGAGCGTGCCCTACGGCGACAGCAAACATCTGCTGGCCTGGCACACAGGCAGCAACGGCGCGTTCAAATCACGAACGGCTTATGATCCGGTGACTGATACGGGTATTGCGATCGTGACCAATGATGGTGATCTCGATTTGCTCTATGACCGGACCCGGGCGTGGATCGAAGAGAGTGGGGGGCGACTGGACCCCTGATCGTTGTCAGAATCCCTGCGAAGCGTTATCGTCTTTGACAAATAAAAACGTTTACAGGGAGTTCCCCATGAATCGCGTCCTCGCCACCATTCTGACCAGCACCATGCTATCCACGCCGGCCCTGGCCGCCGATGTGGATCTGACGTCTCCCGATGGCTCGATCGCGGTCAGCCTCGGTGAAGGCAAGGAGCTTACCCTCGAAGTCTCCGTGGACGGAACGGTTGTCCTGTCCCCCAGTCCCATCGGCATGACAATTGATGGCTCGGTCTATGGTCGAGATGTCACCTTGGGCACCGCCAAGCGTGACAGCGTGGATGAGACCCTGACGCCGGTGGTGCGGGAGAAGGCGGCGTCGGTCCGCAACCACTATAACGCGGTCACAGTGGAGATTGGTGAGGGCGTCGATCTCGAAGTGCGCGCCTATGACAATGGCGTGGCTTGGCGCTGGACCACCGAACTCGGTGGTGAGGTGACCGTCGGTGCGGAGCAGGTCGACCTGAAATTTGCTGGCGATTTCCCGCTGCATTTCCCGCGCGAAGATGGCTTCCTGTCGCATAATGAGCGCCTTTATGAGAAAACGACCCTGTCGCCGTTGAAGAAAGCCGATCTCGCCAGCCTCCCATTGCTGGTCCAGGCACCTACGGCGAACCTGTTACTGACCGAGACCGATCTGCGCGACTATGCCGGGATGTGGGTCAATGGCGGCCGTGGCAATATGCTGTCCGGGACATTCCCCAAGGCGGTGGCGAAGGAGCACATGGCCGACGACCGCAACCCGGTCATTGATGCCCACCACGACTATATCGCAAAAACCGATGGGACACGGACGTTCCCTTGGCGCATCCTCGGCGTCGCTCGACAGGACAAGGATCTTCTGACCAATCAGCTGGCCTGGCAACTGGCGCCCGCTTCAGAGATTGGTGATGCCTCATGGATCAAGCCCGGTCAGGTGGCCTGGGACTGGTGGAACATGAACAACATCTTCGGGGTGGATTTCCGCGCCGGGGTGAATACTGAAACGTACAAATACTTTATCGACTTCGCGTCCGAGAATGGCATTGAATATGTCATTCTGGATGAGGGTTGGTACGAACTGGGTGATATCATGAAGGTCAGCCCAGACGTCGATGTCCCGGCGCTGATGGCCTATGCCAAGGAAAAGGATGTGAAGATCGTCCTTTGGGCGATCTGGCACGCGCTGGACGAAAAGCTGGAAGAAGCGCTCGACCAGTTTGCAGAATGGGGTGCGGCGGGGATCAAGGTCGATTTCATGCAGCGTGATGACCAGTGGATGGTCGACTATTACTGGCGCGTCGCGAAGGCGGCGGCCGACAGGGAATTGCTTGTCGACTATCACGGCGCACACAAGCCCGCCGGTCTGCGCGGCGCCTATCCGAACGTCATTTCCTATGAAGGCGTCAAAGGCCTTGAGAACATGAAGTGGGATGAAAAGCCGGATCCGGATCACAATACGACTTTACCATTCATCCGCATGGTGGCTGGTCCGATGGACTACACGCCAGGCGCCATGACCAATGTGAAGGCCGAGGAATTCGCGCCCATGTTCTCGCGCCCGATGAGCATCGGCACGCGGGCGCATCAGGTGGCCCTCTATGTGATCTTTGAAAGCCCGCTGCAGATGCTGGCCGACAGCCCCTCCCACCTGCGGCAGGAACAGGAGACGGTCGATTTCATTACGGATATTCCCACGGTCTGGGATGAGACTGTCGCCTTGGACGGCAAGATCGGTGACTTTGTGACCATGGCACGGCGTTCCGGGGACGACTGGTTTGTCGGTGTGCTGACCGATGAGACCGCGCGCGAGATGGAGGTGACCTTCGACTTCATCGATCAGCCGATGCGAGCAACCGTGTTCAGGGACGGGATCAACGCGGATCGCTATGGTAACGACTATAAGGTTGAGACTGTGGAGGTGAGCCCGGGCGACACCCTGACCGTCTCATTGGCGCCGGGCGGCGGCTGGGCGGCGAAACTGTCGCCGATCGCCAATTGATGCCGAGGGCGGGGGCAGTGGCTAATTGGTCGCTGGCCCTTGCCAATGGCGCGCAATCCCTCAAATAACGCCCAATATGCGTAGTCATCACGAACGGACGATTGTCCCCTTTGAGCCCGGCGAGATGTTTGATCTCGTTGCGAATGTTGAAGACTATCCCCGGTTCATTCCGTGGGTGGAGGCCCTGCGCGTCCGCGAACGCGAAGGAACGCGGGAAGAGGGTGTGGTGACGGCCGATATGGTCGTCGGCTTCAAGATGTTCCGGGAATCCTTTCGGAGCCGGGTCACGCTCAACAAGCCAGACGGCACCATTGATGTCGACTATGTCCGCGGGCCGCTCAAGACCCTGATCAATCGTTGGCGATTTGAGCCCCATGCGGAAGGTTGCGTCATTGACTTCTGTATTGAGTTCGAATTTCGCAACATGCTGATGCAGACTCTAGCTAACCAGTTGATCGACAAGGCTTTTAAAAAGTTGTCTCAAGCTTTCGTTGAGGAGGCGCATCGGCAATATACGCCGAAACATATCGAAAAACGACAACATCCATCTTGAACCCGCCTCATTCGTGCCCATTTCCTAATGGTAAGTGGCGGTGGTCTTCACCGCCTGGGTTCTGAAGGAGGCCTATTGAAGTGGATGACGCTAAAGTATTCAACGGGAAAGACTTTTCTCACCAGCTGCGCCCAGCATGGACGCCGGTCAACATGGCACTGATGATCTTTTTCTTCGCCACGGGCCTTTGGGTTTTTGGCTTGGCCATGATCGCCTACATGCTCTACGGCCGCGAAATGGGCCTCGATTTCTCCAATTGGGGTAAGGCAAAACGGTCTGTGAACGGTGCGTTTGACAACGCCCGCAGCAGCGCGAAGAGCTGGGGAACCCAGTCGTCTTCGACCGGCAATGCTGCTTTTGACGATTGGCGCGAGGAAGAGATGGCGCGTCTTGACGAAGAGCGTCGCAAGCTTGATGAAGCGCGCCGCGACTTCGAAGAATATGTCCGCGAGCTGCGCAGAGCTCGTGACCGGGAAGAGTTTGATGCGTTCCGCAACAACTGGAATTCCCGCCAGAATGACGGCGAAAGCCCCGCCGTCTAACCATCCGGTCCTGCCCACCACCGGATGCACCTAGAGCCGCTTCGGACCCCTCCGGAGCGGCTTTTTCATGTCAGCAAGAAAGAGCAGAGAGGGCTCAAGGGCCCGAGCCAGCATCCGGGTCGACGGCGCCCGGCATCTGGCCAACACCGCCGATCAGCTGTTCGAGGAAGGTAAGTTCCTTGCCCCGTGTGCGCGTGACACGGTCCACCATATTGATGTTCTGGCCGTCGGCGAGGGTGTAATTCTCGACATTGGTAACCGTACCATCATCGTCGAAGTGGAACGCCACCACCTGCCGCGACATGGTCTCGGTCTGATAGAAGGCGCGTGTGTTGGTCGCAGCGGACGCGTAGTACCAGACATCGTCATAGAGCGCCGGGCGGAACGAGGGCTCACCAAACCGCGCGAGGACCGATTCGCGCGTATCGACACCCGCCATCGCCTCGAGTTCCGTCTCGCCACGCTCAATGACGTAACCGTGACGATCCCGTGTGGAAACACAGGCTGTAGCGCTAAGCGCAGCGAGGAGTAAGAGAGGGGTACGCATCGGCGAAATCTCCGTCGTAATGGGCCAAACGGGGCGAATTGACCTTTTGCCCCAAGCCGCCCTATCGGCCAATACCGGTGACACGCAATCGCCTCTGAGGCAAGTCACCTGACCAAAGGAATGGGATGGTTTTCAAGTTTTTAAGCGGGCTGCCCGGGCTGAAGGCCCTGACGGCGGATCCAGTTCGCACCAATACCACGCGCGCGTGGGAGCAGATTATCGATCATTCGCGCCTGCCGGAATTCTATAGCGAGCTGGGCGTTCCCGACACCGTTGAGGGGCGGTATGATCTGCTGACCCTGCATATGGTGCTCGTGCTTCGCCGTCTTGCCGATGAGCCCGATACCACCGGCAAGTTCGGTCAGACCCTCTTTAACATCATGTTCCGCAACATGGATTTCGCCATGCGGGAGCTCGGCGTTGGCGATCTGAAGGTCGGCAAGAAGGTGCGGGAACTGGCCGAAATGTTCTATGGCCGGGCAAAGGCCTATGAAACGCCGCTCCACGAGCAGGACGTGCCGGCCCTGACCGCCAAGCTGTCGCGCAATGTCTGGGGCGTGGCGGAGGCACCGCAGGCGCACGCGCTGGCTGATTTTGCACTGCGGGCGCAAGCGCATCTGGCGAAGCAGACCGTCCAGTCATTAATGCTTGGTGAGGTCCGCTTTCCCGACCCGATAGAAGAGCCTAAATGAGACCCCTATGAGTGAACCAACCGAAATGCCGTCTTTCTCACGCAGTCTGAAAGCCGACGATCTGGGGGCAGAGCCCTACAGTGTCGAACTGCACGCCGCAGAAGCTGACCTGGCTGGGATCGCCCAGTATCTGATGATCCCCGGTGTCGACGCGATGCGCGGCGAGGCTGACGTGACCCGGCGCGGTGACCTGATCACGGTTTCTGGGCGCGTTGAAGCCACGCTCGTCCGTGAATGTGTTGCGACCCTCGAGCCGATGGAGGAACTGATCGACGAGGATTTCGTCGCGACCTTCACGACCAGCGCACCGGACGCGGACGACCTGCGGGACGAGGTTGAGGCCGACCTTGACGCCCCTGAACCGCTCGAAAACGATCGCCTCGACATGGGGGCTGTTTTCCTTGAGCATGTCGTTCTTTCAATGGCCCCCCATCCACGCCGACAGAATGCAGAGCCTATTCCGGACCCCGGGGCTGGGGTACGAATTTCCGCGTTCGATGCCCTCAAGGCCCTCAAGACTGGCGACGACGACTGAACCCGTCCCGCCTCGATTTTCAAACGACTGGAGAGGAGTATTCTCCCTGATGACCAATTCCATGAAATGGGGCGCGAGCCTCGCCATCCTTGGCTTCGCGCTGAGCGCCTGTGCTGAGACGGACGAGACGAGCGCTTCTGCCACAGCACAGACTGCATCCGACACATCTGCCGCGCCATCGACTGCGGCGACCAATTCCTCAGAGGAGGACACCATGACACCAGCGATCCTAGCGCCTTACGATGGGCCCTATGGCGGCGTTCCCGCCTTTGACGAGGTGACGATCGACCAGTTCGAACCGGGCATCAAAAAGGCGATTGCCATGGCGCTCGAGGAGCTTGATGCCATTGCCAATAATGATGAGCCCGCCACCTTTGAAAACACCATTGTCGCCATGGAGCGGCAGGGCGCCGCACTGAACCGGGCCTCCACCTATTACGGCATCTGGTCCAGCAACCTGTCCTCGCCAGAATTTCAGGACATTGAAGAGCGCGTTGATCCTCTTTATGCGGAATACAGAAGCGCCCGCATCGAGAACGAGAAGCTGTTCGAGCGGATCGCCGCTGTCTGGAACGACAAGGCGACGCTTGAAACGCTGACCCCCGCGGAACAGCGGCTGACCTGGGACTATTACACCGATTTCGTCCGCTCAGGCGCAGCGCTCGACAAGGAAACGAAAGAGCGGATCGGCGATATCAATGAGGAGCTGTCCAAGCTCTACACCAAATTCAGCCAGAACCTTCTGCATGATGAAGAAGCCTACGTGACCTGGCTGACCGAAGACCAGCTGGGCGGTTTGCCGGACAGCGTCGTCGATGCGGCAGCAGCAACCGCAGCAGACAGAGGCCGCGCAGGTGAATATGCGATCGCCAATACGCGTTCATCCATGGAGCCCTTCCTGACCTATTCGGAAGACCGGAAGCTGCGGGAGCAGGTCTGGCGCACGTATTATGATCGCGGCGACAATGGCGACGCCTACGACAATAACGACATTATCCGGCAGATCCTCCGTCTGCGTCAGGAACGCTCCCGTCTGCAGGGGTATGAGAATTTTGCCGAGCGGGCGCTTGAGAAAAACGTGGCCAAAACACCTGAAAACGCCATGAATCTGATGATGTCGGTGTGGCCGGCGGCCATTGCGCGCGTGGACGAGGAAGTGGCCGACATGCAGGCCATTGCGGACACCAATGGTGACGACATCACGATCGAGCCATGGGACTATCGCTACTACTCCGAAAAAGTCCGCAAGGCGAAATACGACCTGGATGCCGACGAGGTCAAACAGTACCTGCAGCTTGAGAACCTCCGTGAGGGGATGTTCTGGATGGCGAAGGATCTGTACAATCTGGACTTCGAACAGGTTGATGACGTTCCCGTGTTCCACCCCGACGTTCGCGTCTGGAAGGTCACGCGCAATGGTGCGCTGCAGGGTCTTTGGTATTTCGATCCCTATGCCCGCGCGGGCAAACGCTCCGGCGCGTGGATGAACGACTATCGGGCGCAGCAGAAGCTTGATGGGGACATCAAGACGCTGGTGTCGAACAACTCGAATTTCGTGAAGGGCAAGCCGGGTGAGCCTGTGCTGATCTCGTGGGACGATGCCACGACCCTGTTCCACGAATTTGGTCACGCGCTGCACGGCCTGATGTCCGATGTGAAGTACCCCTCGCAATCGGGCACTTCGGTCCCTCGCGACTATGTGGAGTTTCCAAGCCAGGTGCATGAAAATTGGCTGGCGACGGATGAAATCCTCAGCCGCTTCGCCAAGCACGTGGATACAGGGGAGACAATTCCCGACGAACTGGTCGCCAAGATCAAGAATGCGGGGACGTTCAACCAGGGATTTGCGACCACGGAATATCTCGCCAGCGCACTGATCGATATGCGCCTGCACACGCTGGCTGATGCCTCCGACGTGGATCCCGATGCGTTTGAGCGTGAGACCCTCGCCAGCCTTGGCATGCCGTCCGAGCTGCCCATGCGTCACCGTACGCCGCAATTCGCGCACGTGTTCTCTGGCGAAGGCTATGCCGCAGGCTACTATGCCTATCTGTGGGCGGACACATTCGGTGCGGATGCCTGGGAAGCCTTCGAGGAAGCCGGCAGCCCGTTCGACGATGCGACGGCTCAACGCTTTATCGATCACGTCCTGTCGGTTGGCGACACCGTTGATCCCTCCGAAGGGTACAAGGCGTTCCGCGGCAAGGAACTCGATACCAAGGCGTTGATGCGCCAGCGCGGTTTCCCGACCGAGTAAGGGCAATCGTCTTTACAAAGAAAAAGGCGCCCCCCGGGGCGCCTTTTTTGTCGTCGAAAATGTGAGCTCAGGCAGTTTTAGCCCGACGGCGGCGGGCGAAGCCAGCTGCTGCAGCACCGGCCAGGAACAGAGGGGCGGCGGCTGGAAGAGGGACGGCACTCGCCTCACCAAAGTCGATATTGTCGAGGGTGAATTCGTAATCATACAGACCCGTGCCGTTTGAGCCCGTGGCCGCAAATTCAACGGACATCAGCGCGGACCAGGCGGCGCCGAAAACGACATTCACATAATTCGGGTCTGCGGCGGGCAGGTCAATCAACAGGCTGATCGTTGACATGTCAGCGAGTGTGCCAGTGATCGTGATGCCATCTGCCCAGCGGGCGGGTGACCTAACGAATGAACCGCCCAGATCTACGCTGTTCAAGGAAAACAAATCGCCGCTGGTCAGCGACATGATGACGTTCGCCCGATTGCCGGACCACATTTTCGTAGTACCCGCTTCGACGAATATGGCTTCATCTACAATGGCGAGGAAACCAAGAGAGTCTGATGTCCCTTGTGTGAAGGTTACATCGCCGACCATGAAACTGTCGCCCTCAGTGATGGCGACTTCGTCCTCGCCTTCAAAAGTAATCGTCGCGGCGTTCGCTACGCCAACTCCGATGAGTGCCGCCGAAGCCGCCGACAGGATTGTTTTAATAGCCACCGGTATTTACCCCCCACTATAGCTATCTACACGTTGTTAGTTTTGTTTCGGGGCTGCAACACAACTTTACGGTTTGGTTACCAAGGGCGCAACCGCCATAGTTGCGGCGCAAAAAAAGGCGCCGCAGAGGACGCCTTTTTCCAATCAGTTGGATAAGGGCCAATCAGATATATTCGACTTTTTCAATTTCATAGGCACGGCTGCCGCCGGGGGCGGCAACTTCCACAGAATCGCCTTCTTCCTTGCCGATCAGGGCACGGGCGATGGGCGAAGAGATCGAAATCTTGCCCGTGGCAACATCGGCCTCCAGGTCGCCAACGATCTGGTAGGTCTTCACCTCTTCGGTGTCTTCATCGATCAGGGTCACGGTGGCACCAAATTTCACATCTGATCCACTGAGTGTCGAAACGTCGATGACCTGCGCACGGCTGTACTTGTCTTCCAGTTCGAGGACCTGTCCCTCAATCATGGACTGACGTTCCTTGGCGGAGTGATACTCGGCATTCTCCGACAGGTCGCCGTGTTCACGGGCCTCGGAAATGGCCTGGATCACGGCAGGCCGCTCAACGGACTTCAGGTGTTTAATGTCGGCTTCAAGCTTCTCAAAGCCGGCCCGAGTCATCGGGAACTTTTCCATATCGTCTGGTCTTCCATTGCGGACAAACGTCAACGGGTCCCGAACCGGTCGAGACCGGAGGAACCACGCCACCCGTTTGTGAGGGATTAGGGATAATAGGACTGAAGTGACCGCGCTTCAAGGCCACCGCGGCTCATCGCATCAATTGCGCGCACACACGCCTTCGCGCCGGACAGGGTCGTGATGCACATAATCCGGCGCTGCAGGGCGGTTGTCCGGATGGAACGGCTATCCTCAATCGACTGCGCGGTTTCGGTGGTGTTGAAGATCATTTGCACCTCGCCGTTGATCAGCGCGTCGACAATGTGGGGCTGACCCTCCAGCACCTTGTTGACCGGCTTCACTTCGACACCGTGCTCGCGCAGCCAGCTGGCCGTGCCGCCTGTGGCGATCAACTTGAAGCCAAGCTCGATCAGCCGCCGTGCCGGGGCCAGTATCTCCTGCTTGTCGCTGTCCTTCACGGAGATGAAGACAGTCCCCTCCATGGGCAGGATCAGGTTCGCAGCGAGAAGGCTCTTCGCCCGGGCGCGGTCGAAATCCTCGTCGATGCCCATGACTTCGCCGGTCGAGCGCATTTCCGGTCCGAGGACCGTATCCACGCCGGGGAAGCGCGAGAATGGGAAGACGACTTCCTTCACCGCCACGTGGCGCGGCGGCTTGGTTGGCAGGTCGAACGACGCCAGCTTCTCACCCGCCATGACACGCGCTGCGATCTGGGCGACCGGCACGCCGATCGATTTTGCGACGAAGGGAACGGTGCGCGACGCGCGCGGGTTTACCTCGAGCAGGTAGATGACGTTGTCCTTGATCGCATACTGGACGTTCATCAGGCCGCGCACACCAAGGGCCTTGGCGAGCGCTACGGTCTGTTCTTTCAGGCGGGCAATCGTCTCGTCATCCAGTGTATAGGCGGGCAGGGAGCAGGCGCTGTCGCCCGAGTGAACACCCGCTTCCTCAATATGCTCCATGACGGCGGCGACATAGACGTCATCGCCATCACAGATGGCGTCCACATCACATTCCACCGCATTCTGAAGGTACTGGTCGAGCAGGAGCGGCTCACGCTCCGTGATTTTCATCAGGTCGGCATCGACATATTTTTCAAGATACCGGACCAGACTCGGCCGATCACGGATGATCTCCATGGCCCGGCCGCCAAGAACATAGGAGGGCCGTGTCACGAGGGGGAAACCGACCTCTTCGGCGGTGGCCAGAACAGTATCGCGATTTGACGCGGTGGCGTTCTTTGGCTGCACGAGGCCGAGCTTGCGCACGACGCCCTGAAATTTTTCCCGGTCCTCGGCTAGGGCGATGGCGTCGACTGACGTGCCGAGGATCGGCACGCCTTCCCTGGCCAGCGTATCGGCGAGGTTGAGGGGGGTCTGGCCACCATATTGGACAATGACGCCCAACAGTTCGCCGCTTTCCTGTTCCTTGGCCACCAGCTCAAGCACGTCTTCTGCCGTCAACGGCTCGAAATAAAGACGGTCCGAAGTGTCATAGTCCGTAGACACCGTTTCAGGGTTGCAGTTGACCATGATGGACTCGATGTCCATTTTCTCCAGCGCAAAGGCAGCATGGCAGCAGCAATAGTCAAACTCGATCCCCTGGCCGATGCGGTTTGGCCCGCCGCCGAGGATGATCACTTTCTTGCGGCCCGAGGGCTCGGACTCATCAAAATTGCCGGCCTCGTAGGACGAATACATATAGGGTGTGACAGCCCGAAATTCGGCGGCACACGTATCAATCCGTTTGTAGACGGGCCGGACATTGAGCGACCGACGGTGCGCGCGCACTTCATCTTCCGTCCCGTCGCAGAGCTGGGCAAGGCGCTTGTCCGAGAAGCCCATGGACTTGAGGCGGAAGAGCCCTGGCGCATCGGCGGGCAGGCCATTGCGCTGGATCTCTTCTTCAGTGTCAATAATGCCGCGGATCTGCTCGAGGAACCACGGATCGAACGCCGTGATGGTGCGGATCTGTTCCACCGGCAATCCGGCACGCAGGGCTTCCGCGATCACGCGCAGGCGGTCTGGCGTCGGGGCGGCGAGGGCCCGGCGATAGGCGTTGATGTCATCATCGCCGCCCAGATCGTTGATCTTGATCGGGTCAAGGCCGCACAAGCCCGTTTCCAGTGACCGAAGCGCCTTCTGGAGGCTCTCCTGGAATGTCCGGCCAATGGCCATGGCCTCACCAACCGACTTCATCGCCGTTGTCAGGAGGGGCTGGGCACCGGGGAATTTCTCAAACGCAAAGCGCGGGATCTTGGTGACCACATAGTCGATGGTCGGCTCAAAGCTGGCAGGCATCGCGCCGCCGGTAATGTCGTTGCCGAGCTCATCAAGGGTGTAGCCAATGGCCAGTTTGGCCGCGACACGGGCGATGGGGAAGCCCGTGGCCTTGGAGGCCAGGGCAGAGGAGCGCGACACTCGCGGGTTCATCTCGATCACGACAAGACGGCCGTTCTCCGGGTTCACAGCGAACTGGACGTTGGAGCCGCCGGTTTCCACGCCGATTTCCCGCAGGACAGCGATCGATGCGTTCCGCATGCGCTGATATTCACGGTCGGTGAGGGTAAGGGCAGGGGCCACGGTCATCGAATCACCCGTGTGAACACCCATGGGATCGATATTCTCGATTGAGCAGATGATGATGCAGTTGTCTGCGCGGTCGCGGACGACCTCCATCTCATATTCTTTCCACCCCAACAGGCTCTCATCGATCAGGACCTGCCCGGTGGGCGAGGCGTCAATGCCGGAGCGGACGATCTTTTCGTATTCATCGCGGTTATAGGCGACGCCGCCGCCGGTGCCGCCAAGGGTAAAGGCCGGGCGGATAATGGCCGGCAGGCCGATTTCGTCGACGGCACGCATGGCGTCTGCGACGCCGGCTGCCTTGTCATAGCCCTTAAGGCGACCATTGGTGTCCCGGATTTCAGGGCTGCTGGCGATCACCGCGCGGGGGCTCTCAAGGCCGATCTTGGCCATGGCGGCACGGAATTTTTCGCGGTCTTCGGCCTTGTCGATGGCATCGGCCCGGGCGCCGATCATCTCGACCCCATATTTGTGCAGGACGCCGGAATTGGCCAGCTCCAGCGCACAGTTGAGGGCGGTCTGGCCCCCCATGGTGGGCAAAAGCGCGTCCGGGCGCTCAATCTCGATGATCTTTTCGACGAATTCAGCCGTGATGGGCTCGATATAGGTGGCGTCGGCCATCTCCGGATCGGTCATGATCGTGGCCGGGTTGGAGTTCACCAGAATGACGCGGTAGCCCTCTTCTTTCAGGGCCTTCACCGCCTGTACGCCGGAATAGTCAAACTCACAGGCCTGACCAATGACGATGGGGCCGGCGCCGATGATGAGGATGGACTGAATATCGGTACGTTTCGGCATGGTCGCTTTTCGATTCTGATCTGACGGAGGCGCAAATTGCCGGGGGTCTACAGAGGTCAGACTTCCATATCAAGGATAATGAGGTCGTGAATTTCACGCAAATTGCACGCGCGCCTTCACTATTATGCCGTATGCGAATGAAAACGACATATTGGGCGAAGGATGACAGCGGGAGGGTAGCGCATGCCGCCCGCCATGGCGCAGCTTTTGGTTGCGGTTGAAACAGTCGCCTCAATCCGGCGGCTTTACCCACCGTGAGGCGGTATCCCTTGATTTGTCTGACTATTGCCGGTTGGTCCGGACGCAGTGTCAATTCGAAAATCATTCAAATTGTCGATGTTACCGCAAACGGCTGTTCAGGGCGTTCGGATAGGGTGTCCGAAAATAAAGGGAGATTTTGGGGTGGCGCACAGAGTGGTACTGGCTGATATCAGCCAATCGGTATGCCGACTAGCGTCCATGGCGAGCCATGGCGATGATCGACCTGTGTTTTACGCCAGTCGTGAAATGCAACGCGGCGACTATGCCAATTTCTACGATATGCTTGAGGCCTATCTGTCCGAGGGGGACGATGATGCCTGGGTGAAGGCCGTCGCCATCTCGCTGCAGGGTCCTGTCTATGGCGACGTCGTGCGCCCGCTGCATACAGATTGGGTGATTGACCGGGCCGAGCTGACATCGCGCTTTGGAATCGATCACTTTGTGGCCATGAACAACATTGCGGCGATTGCCTCAGCGATTCCGTGGCTGGATGAACGTGACGCCATTCACATGGGCGGGGCCTGCGCCGCGCAATCTCTCGACCTCGACAATGGCCGGTTCGGTGTCATCGGACTGACCGCCGGCATGGGTGTAGCTGCGCTGAAATGTGATAGCGGTAACGTCAGTATCATCGATACGGAGTCTGGACACACAGCGTTCGCGCCACAAGATGATCTTCAGTCACAGATCGTTGCCCGGCTGCGGTCTCGATTTGGTTTCATCTCCCGCGAAGACATTCTGTCCTTTTCCGGGATCGAACGGATCTATGAGGTCTTGAGCGAGCTTGAAGGCGACCGTCCGGCAACGCTGACCGCGCTTGAAATCCTGATGTACGGCAAGACAGATGCTGATCCGCTCTGCCGGAAGACGCTTGATGTCTTTTTTGACGCGCTCGCCAGCATTGCGGGCGACATCTGTCTTGAGCTTTGTGCCAAGGACGGTGTTTTTCTGTACGGCGAGATCGTCAGCCGCGCCCTGGATGCGCTGCCGCAGGACCGATTCCGTACGTTGTTCGAGGACAAAGGCAAATTCGGTGTCTTTGTGGCGTCGACGCCGACACTCGTCATGCAGAACCCAAGCACCGGCCTGATTGGTCTTGCCCGTCAGGTTGCAGAATCCATCGCGACGCTGGAAGCCGGACGGTTGAACCAGAGCCAGCATATGCGTGCCGCGTCGCGTTATCTGGATCAGTCGCTAACCGTCATCAATCAGGATTTGCAGCTCGTCGCGATGTCGCGAGAAAACTGGTATGATCTGCCCCAGGACAAATCGCTGGTTCTGCCTGGCACGCCTGCTCTTGACTACTTCACCGCCCTTGAAACGGCCGGGCAGTTTGATGGTCACATCACAGCCGACGACATCGTGGCGAAGCTGAAATCAACCGAGCCGTTCATGTTCAAACGTTTTGTGTTTGGCAGTCGCGTTCTGGAATGCAAAGCTTACCCGACCCCTGAGGGCGGTTTTGCCATTGTGGAAACAGACCGTACCGAGATGGAACGCCGGACGATCGAGCTTGAAGAACTGGCGATCCGCCTGCGGTCGGAGAAAGACCGGTCCGACTGCGCCAACCGCGCCAAGTCTGAATTTGTCGCGAATATGAGCCATGAAATCAGAACGCCGCTGAATGGCGTTCTCGGCATGGCAGACGTTCTGAGCCGGACACCGCTTGAATCCGGTCAGAAGGAAATGCTCGACGTCATTTCCAATTCTGGCAACGCCCTCCTGACCGTCATCAATGACATTCTCGATTTCTCCAAGATCGAGGCAGGCAAGATGCGCCTGCAGGAACAGCCAATGCATCTGCGCGTCTGTGTAGACGACGTGGCGGCGATGCTGGCGGCAGGCTGTGAAGCCAAAGGTGTTGAACTGATGACGCGCTTCCGGCCATCCACGCCGGAATGGGTGATCGGTGACGCTGGCCGGATCCGCCAGGTGATGACCAACCTTCTGGGCAATGCCGTCAAGTTTACACAGTCCGGACACGTCCTTCTGGATATTTCCGGTACGGCGGAGGGCCCCCACGCGGAGTTGCAGATCGATGTCACCGACACCGGTTGCGGTATTCCGGAAGACAAGCTCGAGGCCATCTTTGGTTCATTCGAGCAGGTCGATGGCTCATCGACCAGAGTTCATCAGGGCACGGGCCTTGGCCTGTCGATCACGCGCCGGATCGTCCAGCTCATGGGCGGCAATGTCACGGTGACGAGCACGGTGGGCAAAGGTTCGACCTTCAGTGTCCATCTGCGCCTGCCGCTCGCCGAAGAAGCGGCGCAATCGGCCGAGCCTATTCCGCTCGGTGACCTGAAGGGCAAGACGGTGCTCGTCGTTGACGACCAGCCGGTCAATCGCGCCATCCTGAAAGAGCAGCTTGGCGCATGGGGTGTGGACACATTGCTTGCGGAAAGCGCCAAGGCAGGGCTCGAAATCCTGCGCAAGGCTGCAAAATCTCATGAGGCGATCGACGCTGCTATTCTCGATTATCAAATGCCGGACACGGACGGTATCGCCCTGGCGCGGGACATCAAGGCTGACCCGCGTATTTCCGGTCTGCCGTTAATCCTCCTGACCTCCGTTGGCAATGTGGTCGACAATCCTGAATGCGACGATCTCGATTTCAAGTCCTGCCTCGTAAAACCGGCACGGTCAGAATCACTGCGTCAGGCGCTGCAATCCGCGGTGTCACCGCACTATGCCAAGGAAAATGCTCTGGCCAGCCAGGAGACACCCGCGACGGACGATGTCCCAGCCCCTGTGGCCGCCGAGAAGGCACCCCTCATGCTGACCGCCGAAATCGAGGACAATGCGACCGCTGACGCTGAGCCGTCCACGGCGCCAGCTTCTGCCGATATGCCTGCGCCGGCGAAATTGAAAAGCGTGGCGGACGAGATGCGCCGCAAAGCGCCGGATGCTGTCCGTGCCGCGCTGCACCGGTCACAGAAGAAATCGGCGAAACCGGCCGCTGGCGAACCCCTCCGTGTCCTGATTGCTGAGGACAATGCCGTCAACCGTCTCGTCATCAAGGCGATGCTCGATCCTGCACAGTACGAACTCCGCCTGGCCGTCGATGGTGAGGATGCGGTGGCACAGTTTATCGATGAGACGCCAGACGTCATTCTGATGGACGTATCCATGCCTGCGCTGGATGGTCTGTCTGCGACCCGGAAGATCCGCGGCATTGAGAAAGATCACGGAGCCGGGCGGACGCCGATCATCGGTCTGACAGCCCATGCGCTGCCCGAAGATCGCCAGAACTGCATCGATGCGGGGATGGACGGTTATCTGACCAAGCCGGTCACCAAGGAACGCCTCGAAGAAACGATCTCACAGGTGCTTCAGCGGGACGGCGCGCGCGCCAGCGCCTGATCACCGACAAAGGGGTTGGTCTGCCGTTCAGCCCCGAAGGTGCTCATCGGACCGTGGCCAGGCACGAACTGGACGTCGTTGCCCAAAGGCCAGAGCTTACCGGTGATGGAGTCGATCAGGGTCTGGTGATCGCCGCGCGGGAAATCTGTTCTGCCGATGGAGCCTTTGAACAGGACATCGCCGACAAAGGCGAGCTTCACGCCAGGGTGATAGAAGACCACGTGGCCGGGCGTATGGCCGGGAGTGAACAGGACGTCGAAGGTTTCGTCGCCCAGCGTCACCGTATCGCCATCCTGCAGCCATCGATCGGGGACGCAATTCTGTCCTTTTTCCGAGAAATTGTACTTCGCGCAGACCTCTTCGATCTGGTCGAGCCAGAAGGCTTCCTCCGGATGGGCGCCTTCAATGGGTGCGCCTGTACGCGCCTTGAGTTCGACAGCGCCGGAGGCGTGGTCAAGGTGACCATGGGTCAGCCAGATTTTCCTGATCGTGCCGTCCATCGCCTCGGCCTCGGCCATAAGGCGGTCGACTTCTCCGCCCGGATCAACGACGGCAATATCGCCATTACGCGCTCGAATGATTGAGCAGTTCTGCTGGAAGGCGGTGACGGGGACGATTTTGACCTGGATCGGCGGAGCACTGTTCATGGGCCAAACGATAGCGCCGATGGCAGGCCTTGGCCAGCCGCCCCCACGTGCTAAAGGGGGACATGATTATTGTGCATCACCTTGAAAACTCCCGCTCCCAGCGGATCCTGTGGCTGCTCGAAGAGCTTGGCGTACCCTATGAAGTGCGCGCCTATGCGCGCAATGCCGAGACCATGCTTGGCCCTGACGGGCTGGAAAAGCTTCACCCTTTGGGGAAATGGCCGGTCATCGAGCATGAGGGCAGGGTGCTGGCCGAAAGCGGTGCCATCGTCGAGTATCTCATTGACCGGGTTGGCCCGGGTCGCCTGGCGCCACCGGGCGGCGACGCGAATCTCGATTATCTGTACTGGCTGCATTTTGCCGAGGCGACGATGCAGCCCAACCTCGTCATGATGCTGGTCCTGTCCGAGATGCCCAAGCGGGCGCCAGCGCTCGTGCGTCCGGTGCTGAAAGCGGCGTGCGACAAGGCGATGGCGATGCTGACCGAGCCTCGTCTGAAACGCCAGATGACGGTCATCAATGAGCGCCTCAAGACCCATCGCTGGTTCGCCGGCGAGGACATTTCAGGCGCCGATATCATGATGAGCTTTGCGCTGGAGACCGGCCTGTCCCGCAGCCCGGACATGGTTGCCAAATATCCCCACGTTGCCGACTGGGTCCGCCGCATTCAGGCGCGCGAGGCCTATCGTGATGCGCTTAAGAAAGGCGGGGAATACAAGTACCTGCTGGCCCCGGCGAGATAGCCTAGCGGTGCAGCTCGATATGGCTGTCGACCAAGGCTTTGTTATAGGTTGTCAGGGCGCGGATCTGGGTGAGCGTGCCCACAATTTTCGGATCATCCCGGCTGGCTACGACTGGCATACCGTCGGCGCCGAGGTCGGTCATCACGGCAAGGGCCTCGCCCAGCGTCTGCATGGCGTAGAGCCGGTTGGCCCCTTCTTCTAGCGGGGCGGCATCGGCCGGCATGGCGCGCATGACGTCGCGCACACGGATGGTTTGCAGGATTACACCCTGCGGGCCATCTGAGAGGTCATAGCCGCGCACGTTCAACTGGTAGTGGAACCAGGACGAGCCGAAGAAGACCTGGGCAATCGCGGTGGCAATGCCGACGGCAATCATCAGCGCCGCGGTCATGCCGTAATCGCCGGTCAGCTCGAACACGATCAGGGTCGTAGAAATCGGCGCACCGATAATCGCCCCCGACACAGCGCCCATGCCGATCATCGCATAGAATGTGGGGCTCGTGACCGCATCGGGTGCAACGAGACCAAGGACGGCGCCAAACGCCGCCCCGGTGATGGCGCCCAGATAGACGCCGCCCGAGAACACCCCCGTGCCAAACCGGCAGGACAGGCACAATATGGTGGCGACCATCTTCGCCACGAGGAGCACGAGCAACAGCGACAGGGAGTAATTGCCGTTGATCGCTTCCATCGTGGCTTCGTATCCCACGCCCAGCACCTCGGGCAGGACAATGGCGAAACAGCCCATCCCCAGCCCGGCAATGACCGGCAGGAGGGGCTCTGGTACACGGAACTTCGAAATCAGGTCCCGGGCGATCCGCCGTCCCTTGGCGGCGGATTGCAGAAACGTCCACGCGACAAGCCCGCAGATGATCCCGAGCGCTGCACCGAGAGGGATGTCATAGGCACCGGCTGAGCCGTAATCGGGAATGATGAACCGGTGCAGATCGCCCAGATGCGAGCGGGCGATCAGTACGGAAACAACGCTGGCCAGCGTGACCGGTCCGAACACCGAAAGCGCATAATTGCTCAGCACCACCTCAAGCGCGAACAGCACGCCCGCAATCGGCGCATTAAAGGCCGCGGCAACGGCCGCCGCCGCACTGCAGCCCAGAAGGGTGCGCGCATCCTTGCCGGACAGGTTGAACTGCTCCGACAGAAAGGTGGAAATGGCGCCGCCCATCAGCACGAGCGGTCCCTCCCGACCTGCACTGGCACCAAAGCCAAGGGCCGTGCCTGTGGCGATGGTGTTGGCGATGCCCCCCGCCAGAGACAGGTGACCGGGCGGGCTGGCACGGGCTTCGATGACCTCCGCAACACCCTGGCAGCGGATGTCGGGAAAGATTTTCAGTTTCTGTACGAGCCAGAGCAGAAAACCGACAATGACCCCGCCAATAACCGGCACCATGAAACAGCGCCAGGGTGACAGGCCACGGGCGCCCTGGGCCAGGCGCGTCGTGCCTTCGCCATAGGCAAAATGGGTGAGAGTCTCGATACCAACAGTGAATGCCAGCACGCCGTAAGAGGTCAGTACACCGACAGCTGCCGCGAGCAGCCACACTTTCGCACTGGCGACATTCGCTGCCCTTTCGGCAGAATGTTCGAGCCAGAGGCGAATGCGTTTCCAGGGGGAGTCGGTCATGGAATTTCGGCGCTATCACGGTTCGCAGAGACTGTCAGCGGTTTGCCGAGCCAAACAGCGAGCGGGCGTGGGCTTTTTTACATGACGTTTTGGATGAAAACGCTCGCCTTCTCTTTGCCGCAGTTCCGACTAAGGTTAAGGTATCTCCGATAGTCAAAATCAGGCCCGATGATGAGCAACCGAATGACCCCCTTGAAAGCTGCCGCCGCTGCGCTGGCGCTGACCGTTCCACTCGCCATGGCGGGACCCGCTGCCGCCCAGGTGCAGGGCCGGCCCGGCAGCCAGATGAGCCAGGAGCAGACCGCTGAACGTCTGTCCCGGATCGAAAATGCCCTGCGCGATCTGCAGGGGGTCGTCTACTCGGCTGAGGGCGAGATCAGACGTCCGCCCGTGACGGGGACTGGTATCGGGGGCATGCCCGCCGACATGGGACCGTCCGAGATGGTGCCGGGTGTCGAACAGGCCAGCCTTTCGGTCCGTCTGACCGCAATCGAAGAAAGCATGGCGCAGCTGACCGGCCAGGTCGAACAGCTGAGCTATCGTCTGCGGCAGCAGGAGCAGAAGCTGAACCAGCTGTCAGCGCGCTCCGATCAGCCGCTCATGGATGACGGGATGTCGGGCGGCTATGACGATGGCGGCATGATGCCGGTTGAGCCGGATTATCCGATCGGCGGTCCTGTCGGTGATCAGCCGCGCCCCACGGGTCCCACTCCGTTGTCTGAGCCCACGGGCGGGCCCGTTGATCTGACCCGCGATGAACCGGCTGAGGAGGCGATGGTCGAACTGCCTGACGACCCGGACGCGGCTTACAATATCGCCTATAATGCGGTTCTGGCAGCCGATTATGACACCGCCGAGCGGACCCTCGAAGCGTTTGTTGTGCGTTTCCCTGATGAACCGCAGACGGCTGAAGCCAAATTCCTGCTGGGTGAAGTCTATCTCGCCACCGGCGCGAATGGCGATGCCGCGCGCGTCTTCCTCGACCATGTCGGGACGTACAAGGATGATCCGCGCTCGCCTGAGGCTTATCTGAAACTTGGCATTTCGTTTGCGCGGCTGGGTCGGACCGAGGAAGCCTGCAAGGTCTTCCGCGCTGGCAAGTCCAAATTCCCCAATATGCCCGAGCGGATGAGCCGGCGTTATGACAACGAAAAAGCGGCGGCCGGTTGCCAGTAGACCCAGCCAGTCCCTTTACGTTGGACCCGGCGGGGCTTCCCGCTGAGCCCGATGCTTTGATCGGCGTCGCCATTTCCGGCGGCGCCGATTCTTTTGCGCTGCTTGACCAGTTGCATCGCGCGGGCCGGAAAATCCTGGCGCTGACGGTTGATCATGGTCTGCGCAGCGAAAGCACCGCAGAAGCCGCCGTCGTTGCGGCTTTCTGTGCTTCGCGGTCCATTGATCATCGGACCCTCGTCTGGGAGGCGGAAAAGCCCAAGACTGGCGTTCTCTCCGCAGCGCGCGAGGCGCGTTATCGGCTTCTCATCAAGGCGTGCAGCGATGCCGGCATCGACTGGCTTGTGACGGCCCACACACGGGATGATCAGGCAGAGACGGTGATGATGCGACTGCGGCGCGGCAGTGGTGCGGGTCTCGCCGGGATGCGCGTGACCGAGCGCGTGGCGGCTGGAGCGGGCCGTCCCATCACGCTGGGGCGTCCGTTGTTGACGACGGCGCGACGGAGCGACACTCAACTTTACGCCCAAGCGCGATCTCTACCGGTGCAGTCTGATCCCTCCAATCTTGATGAGAAATACGAGCGCATCGGTATTCGCGGCCTGCTGGCCGGGCTTGACGTGCAGGGTATCCTGCACGTGGAAGCGCTGGAGCGGTCCGCCCAGGCCATCGCTGCGCTTGCTGGTGCCGATGATCGCCTGACACAGCGGGATGGGGAGGCTGCCGGATGGATGATCGGCCCCGATGCTGTGCTCAGGATTGCGCATCCAGAACGGGCTGAGGACCTGCCACGCCTGATCGCGCGCGCGATGGAAATCGTGGTCGGCCGGGGGCCGGTGCCTGCCGATTTTGTGACCGAGGACCGCCTGTCCGCCGGTCGGTTTACGGGGCAGGGCGCGGAGGTGATTCTCAACGATGATGGCTGCACCGTTCTGCGGGAACCTGCTGCACTGCTGGGGCGCGCCGATCTGGAGCGCACCGTGTGGACCCGGCCCGTCACGCCAGAGCCATTTGTCTTCGATAATCGGTTCCGACTCGTCGGCGAGGCCAATGTGCCGGACGGTTCACGCTGGGCCATTATAGGCCAGTGCTTTCCTGTCGAATTTGTCAAAGATCATGTCGAGCGCCGCGTTATATCGACAATGCCTTGTATTATAAGCGAAAAAGGCGTTTTGACTCACGTGCCGACAGGGTGTGACACGATTGTGTTATCGGCGCTGCAATCTTGGCGTGGGGCAGCCGAGACCTTAAGTGAATTAGAACTATGTGACGCGGACATCTTATTGTCCGAGCGTTTCAAACCGCGTGTCATTCGGTATTAGGGTTTATTGTGCAAAGTCGGGCTCTTTCCGGCGCTAGAAGGATAGTTTCATGAACGGACGTCATTGGGTGATCTGGGGTCTCATGCTCGCGGTCGCGATGATGCTTTTGTATGTCTTCTCGAACGCGGCGCCGACGTCAGCTGTCGATTCCCTGACATACACGGAGTTTCGCCAACAGCTGGACAATGGCGGGATCAATTCTGCCGAGATCGACGACAATGTGGTGACGGGGATTCTGTCCAATGGCCGCGAATTTGCAACCACGGTGCCGCAGAACACGGACGTGTCCGAGCGTCTCATCGCCGCGAATGTTCCGGTGAAGGTGGTGGCTGAAGAGGAAGTTCCGTTCCTCGTCTCCGTTCTCGTCCAGCTTCTGCCGTTCCTGCTGCTCGTCGCGCTCCTGTATTTTGTCGGCCGGCAGATGCAGGCCGGTTCGGGCCGCGCCATGGGCTTTGGCAAGTCCAAGGCCAAGCTGCTGACCGAACGCCATGGCCGGGTGATGTTTGACGACGTCGCCGGGATCGATGAGGCGAAGGAAGAGCTTGAAGAGATCGTGGAGTATCTGCGCGATCCCATGAAATTCCAGCGCCTTGGCGGCAAGATTCCAAAAGGGGCGCTGCTCATTGGTCCTCCGGGGACGGGTAAGACGCTTCTGGCGCGTGCCATTGCCGGTGAGGCCAATGTGCCATTCTTCACGATTTCCGGGTCGGACTTCGTTGAAATGTTCGTCGGTGTCGGGGCCTCACGCGTCCGTGACATGTTCGAACAGGCAAAGAAGAATGCGCCCTGCATCATCTTCATTGACGAGATCGACGCAGTCGGTCGCTCGCGGGGCGCAGGCCTTGGCGGCGGTAATGATGAGCGCGAGCAGACACTCAACCAGCTCCTCGTCGAGATGGACGGTTTTGAGTCCAATGAAGGGATCATTCTGATTGCGGCGACCAACCGTCCCGACGTTCTTGATCCTGCGCTTCTTCGCCCGGGCCGTTTCGACCGTCAGGTCGTCGTGCCGAACCCTGACCTTGTCGGCCGCGAGAAGATCCTCGGCGTCCACATCAAGAAGGTGCCGCTCGGACCGGACGTCAACGTTCGGACGATCGCTCGCGGGACGCCCGGCTTCTCCGGTGCGGACCTCGCCAACCTTGTGAATGAATCAGCTTTGCTTGCGGCACGCCGCGGCAAACGCATGGTAACGAACAAGGAATTTGAGGACGCGAAGGACAAGATCATGATGGGCGCGGAACGTCGCTCCACGGTCATGACGGAGAAAGAGAAGACGCTGACTGCGTATCACGAGGCTGGCCACGCCATTGTCGCACTGAACGTCCCGTCGACAGACCCTGTTCACAAAGCGACCATCATCCCGCGGGGCCGTGCCCTGGGTATGGTGATGCAGCTGCCTGAGCGGGACCGTTTCTCCATGTCAAAACAGGAGATGACGTCGCGCCTCGCCATTCTGATGGGGGGCCGTGTTGCCGAGGAACTGAAGTTCGGAAAGGAGCACGTCACCTCCGGCGCCTCCTCGGATATTGAGCAGGCCACCAAACTCGCCCGCGCCATGGTCACGCAGTACGGTCTGTCCGATTCGCTCGGTCCGATCGCCTATGCAGAGGACGAAGGCGAAGTGTTCCTCGGTCAGTCCATCGCAAAGTCTAAGACCTTGAGCCCGGAAACGGCGCGCAAGATTGAGGACGAAGTGCGCGATATTATCGAGACCGCCAACCGGACGGCCCGCCGCATTCTTGAGGCGGACAATAATGACGACTGGATCAAGCTGGCTGAAGGTCTGCTTGAGTACGAGACTCTCTCCGGCGAGGAGATCAATCGGCTGCTGAAAGGGGAGCGCGTCATCCGCGATGATCCTGACATGCCGCCGACACCGCCGCCATCATCGGTGCCGACTGCTGGTCCTCATACCGGCGGCGCGGTGGGCGGACCGGAACCCCAAGGCGCATAAATCGAGCGCTACTATCGATACAAAGGGCGTCCTGCGGGGCGCCCTATTTCGTGGGTTGCGCCTAGTCAATGTCCGCAAAGCCTCTTGTCAGAATCGTCAGGCTGAACCTAGGCTGCGATCGGAAAATGGAGGAGGGGACATGATGTCGTTTTTGCGCCGCAAGGCACCGATGGTGAGTTTGCTCGCGCTCTGTGCTGCCTGTGCTACCGAACCGCTTCCGCCAAAGCCGGCGCCGCCACTGCCCTTTCCCATGGGCGTGCCGTCGGCGTTTGCAACGGAAAACCCCTCCTGGGTAACCCCGACCGCGCCCTTCAAGATCGCGGACAACATCTATTATGTCGGGACGGAGGGCCTGGCCGTCTATCTCATCTCCACGCTCGACGGGCTCATCCTTCTGGACGGGGGCATGCCGGGCTATGAACAGCTCATCGTGGACAGCATTGAATCCTTGGGTTTCGATATTGATGACGTCCGGGTTCTGCTGAACAGTCACGCGCATTTCGATCATTCAGGCGGACTGGCCATGCTGCAGGCGGCCAGCGGCGCGGAATTGATTGCCAGCGAAGGGGACCGCTCAGCGCTCGAGAATGGTTTCTATCTGGGCGATGAGGACGATCCGAACCTTGCGGCCCCGCCCATTAAGGTCTCGCGTACCATCGCCGACGGGCAGTCGATCGATTTGGGCGGCACACGGATGACCGCTCACATAACGCCGGGTCATACGCGCGGCTGTACATCCTGGACGATGACGGTGCGGCTGCAGCGAATGCCAACGGACGTTCTGTTCTTCTGCAGCGCCACGGTGGCCGGCAATTCGCTTGTGCCGCCGCAATATGATGGCATTGTCGATGATTATCGCGAGACCTTTGACAAGACGCGGAACTGGAAACCCGACATTTTCCTCTCAAACCATCCGCAATTTTTCGGCATGACGGAAAAGCGGGCCCGGCTCGCCGCAGGGGACGAAGCCGCCTTCATTGACCGCGAAACATTCCCGGCCATGATGACGCGTCTGGAGGCGGCCTTTGAATCGAGGCTTGCAGAAGAACAGTCCGTAGGCGACCAGGACTGAAAACCGCTTACGCCCGGCCCGGCTGAACCCATTCTTGTGCAGACGGGCTATCGGTCAGCACGCGCGGAGTAGTGTATCGATGACGTTGACTGCCGAGAAGCGCGAGCCAGCGCCTGCGACGGAGCGCCTGGACGGCGTGGTCCTGGAAACCCTTGAATGGTCGGTGCAGTCCATGGGCTGGGCGCTCAGGCTAGGGTGGTTTCCCGCCATTCTGTCGACCATCATCCTGATCGTCCTGTATTCGCTCGTGGTCGGAAGCCCGCTGCAGTCGATCTGGAGCTATAACACAGCCCTGCAGGTCCAGCAGGCCATGACCTTTGGGATCGACACCAACATCGTCGATCCGATGCGGGTCTCAATGCGGTGGGGCGCCTTCGGTCCGTTGATCTATCAGTTAATTGTCACCATCTCGAGCCTCGCTTTCATACCCGTCATTGTCGTCGGCATGCTGTCTGCAGCAGCCGTCGAACGGCCGCCGGAGGGGGTCTTTCTTTTTCGCTGGGGTGGCCGGGAAAACAAGGCTGTCATCTACCAGTTCGCCCTCTGGATATTCGGTACAGTGATCGGTTTTATCTCTGCGCTGCTCGGGTTCGGTGGGGCCTTTATCTTCGGCGCCATGCAATGGTCCGTGCCGACATGGGCACTTATTTTCATCGTCCCGCTGCTGATCGTCGCAGCATTCTATTTCTACGCGCGGACCATTCTGATCTATCCCTATTTCGTCGTGAAAAATGACCTCGACATTCTTGAGCCTCTGCGCATGACAAGAGGACAGGTTGGTCGCATCGTCCTGTCGGCGATTGGTCTGTCGTTGGCCATGGCCTTCATCATGCTCGGTGCGGGTGTCGTTGGATTTGTCGCAGTGTTGCTGCTCAATGGCGGAAAATGGATCCTCAATCCCGAAACACCAGGTCATATTCTGTTGATTTGGAAGCTCTTTCTGATCGCGATCACCATTTTCCAGACATTGGTCGCGATCGGCTTCCAGGGAAAAATCTATGCACGTCTGGCAGGAACGGCCGATGACGCCTGACGCCGTCACCCTCATGGGCATCGTCAATGTCACGCCGGACAGCTTCTCCGATGGCGGACGATTTCATCATGCCGATCGGGCCATCGCCCATGGCCTGACGCTGGCGGAAGAGGGTGCTCATGTCCTCGACATCGGCGGCGAGTCCACCCGGCCCGGTGCTGCGACGGTCGATATCAATGAGGAACTCTCGCGTGTCATCCCTGTCATCGAAGGGCTTGCTTCGCGAACAGAATGTCTCATCTCCATTGATACGCGCAAACCCGAGGTGGCAAGGGCGGCCGTCGCGGCGGGGGCCGGGCTGTGGAATGATGTGACGGCCCTGACCTATTCGCCGGACAGCCTTGGCGTCGCCGCCGAATTGGGGGTCCAGGTCTGTCTGATGCATGCTCAGGGCACGCCCGAAACGATGCAAGACAAGCCGGTCTACGCCGATGTGGTCGCGGAAGTGGTCGACTATCTGTCCGATCGCATTGTGGCGTGCGCAGGGGCGGGCATCTCGCGTGAGCGCCTGATTGTCGATCCGGGTATCGGCTTTGGTAAAACGCTGGCGCACAATCTGGCCCTGCTTGCCCATCTGGACCGTCTGTCATCGCTCAATTGTCCTGTGCTGCTGGGCGCCTCGCGCAAACGATTCATCGCCGCCCTTGATCGGGAGGGGGACGCGATTGAGCGCCTCGGCGGATCGATCGCCGCGGTTCTCGCCGGACGACAAAAGGGGGCAAGCTGGTTCCGCGTTCATGATGTCGCCGCGACCCGGCAGGCGCTGGCCGTCGCGGGAGCGATTGCTGCCGCGGATTAACCATATTGCCATGGTTCATGACTTTGTAGGCCCTGCCGGGCTATGATAAACGGCGGGAAACAAGGATATTTTCTCATGCGCGGCGACGAACATCCTCGGGAACGCAAGATTTTCGGCACAGACGGTGTGCGCGGCCTTGCCAATGCAGGGGCGATGACGCCCGGCGGGATACTCAGCCTCGGAATGGCTGCGGGGCGGGCGTTTCGTCGCGGCACTCACCGTCACCGCGTGGTCATCGGCAAGGATACGCGGCTGTCGGGTTACATGATCGAACCGGCGCTGACCGCAGGCTTTATCGGCGCCGGAATGGACGTCATCCTGCTTGGGCCATTGCCTACTCCAGCCGTGGCGCAGCTGACCCGGTCAATGCGCGCCGATCTGGGCGTCATGATCTCCGCTTCCCACAACCCGTTCGAGGACAATGGCATCAAGTTCTTTGGTCCTGACGGGTATAAATTGTCGGACGAGACCGAGCTTGAGATTGAACGCCTGATGGAAGACGGCCCTGACACCGGGCTGGCTGACGCCAAGGAACTGGGCCGGGCCAAGCGGATTGACGATGCCGGTGCGCGCTATATCGAATTTGCCAAGGCGACCCTGCCGCGCCGTCTGTCGCTCGACGGGATCCGCGTGGTCCTCGATTGCGCGAATGGTGCTGGGTACAAGGTCGCGCCGACCGTCCTTTACGAGTTGGGCGCCGATGTCATCACCATGGGTGACAAGCCCGATGGCTATAACATCAACCGCAATTGCGGCTCGACCGCTCCGCGCCGCCTGCAGGACACGGTGCTGGAATACCGCGCCGATATCGGCATTGCGCTGGACGGTGATGCAGATCGCGTCATCATCGCCGATGAAAAAGGGCAATTGGTTGACGGCGACCAGATCCTGGCCGCGATCACTGAAGCCATGATGCGCAAGGAAGAGTTGTATGGCGGCGGCATCGTCTCCACCGTCATGGCCAATATGGGCCTTGAAAAGCATCTCGGCGGCATGGGGCTGGAACTCGTCCGCACCAAGGTGGGCGACCGCTATGTGGTTGAGGCCATGCGCGAGCGGGAAATGAATGTGGGCGGTGAACCCTCCGGCCACGTCGTTCTCAGCGATTATTCAACCACCGGTGACGGTCTTGTGACGGCGCTGCAGGTGCTCAGCCTGATCGTGGGTGAGGACAAGCCGACCTCTGAGGTCTGCCAGCAGTTCACGCCCTATCCAAACATTCTCAAAAATATCCGCTACAAGACTGGCGATCCGCTGGACAACAACCATGTCCGCCAGGCCATTGCCGATGCCGACCATGCGCTTGGCGTGAATGGGCGCACGGTCATTCGTAAATCAGGCACGGAGCCACTGATCCGCGTGATGGCGGAGGGCGAGGACGCTGCGCTCGTCAAACGGGTGGTCAACGATATCTGCAAAGCTGTCGAGGCTGCGATCTGATGAAGGGTCGTGTGCTGATCATTGCTGGATCCGATTCCGGCGGCGGGGCCGGTATTCAGGCGGACATCAAGACGGTTGCGGCGCTGGGCGGATATGCCATGACGGCCGTCACCGCGATCACGGTGCAGAATACCTATGGTGTCAGCGGCATTCATGCGGTGCCGGATGAGATCATCGGCCAGCAGATCCGTACGGTTCTCGACGACATCGGTGCCGACTGCATCAAGATCGGTATGATCGGCAGCGCGGCGGCCGGCAACGCCATTCTGGATGCCCTTTATGATTATGCCGGCATCCCGATGGTGGTGGACCCGGTCATGGTTGCGACCTCGGGCGACCGGCTGGGCGATGATGAAACCGGCCATATTATCCGTAACCGGTTTGTACCGCGGGCGACGGTGGTCACACCCAACGCGCCCGAGGCTGCGATGCTGGCAGATATGAATATCTCAACCAAGGCTGATTTGATTGAGGCGGCGCAAGTCATCCAGAATCTGGGGGCGGCGGCGGTGCTCGCCAAGGGCGGACATCTTGACGGCGACGAAGTCATCAATGTGTTTCTTGAAGGCACGAGTGAGGCCATCTTCGCCCATGGCCGGATCGAAAGCCGCCACACTCATGGCACGGGCTGCACGCTGGCATCGGCCATTGCGGCCTTCATTGCGCAAGGGGATGCGCCCCTGGAGGCGTGCCGCAAGGCGACGCTGTATGTCCGCGAAGCGATCCGTCACGCGCCCGGATTTGGCGGTGGCCATGGTCCGGTCAACCATGCGCTCAGACCGCTTGTCGAAGCCGGACGCGTTGTTTCCTTCGAGCCCTACTGATCACATAGCGCCGCGGCTCGGCCAAACACATCGTGGAACATGCTTTCGGTCAGCCGGCCTGTATTCGTGTTGTAGCGTGAGCAGTGGTAGCTCGACAGCAGGGTCACCGGGCCGTGGCCGGTCTCTATCTGATAATCCGCGTTGTGACCAAATGGATGCGCTGACAGCCTGCCGCCCAGCGCCCGGACCGTGTTGTCGTGACTGATCTTCCCCAAGCTGATGATGACCTTCAGGCGGGGCAGGCTTTCCATCCGTGAAACGAGAAAGGGGCGGCAGGCATTGGCCTCGGCGCCCACAGGTTTGTTCTCCGGCGGGACGCAGCGCACGGCATTGGTCACCATCGCGCGCTTGAGCCTGAACCCGTCATCGGGGCGGGCGTCAAAGGTTCCTGCCGTAAAGCCGAACGTCGTCAGGGTACTGTAGAGAAGATCGCCGGCATAATCGCCGGTGAAGGGGCGGCCAGTGCGGTTCGCCCCCTGGATACCGGGGGCGAGACCCACCACCAGGAGTTCCGTCGACTCCTCGCCGCCCTCGGGCACGAAGGAGGGCACGGCCCCGTTGAAATAGTCCGGGTATTTCTCCTGATTGGCCCGCCGAAACGCGACGAGGCGCGGGCAGAGCGGACAATCCTTGGGCGCTTCAGGCGGGTAGGCAGGGGCGTCTTTTGTCATAGGCCAGTCGGCTAGACCTGTTCGACGACCGGGGCCAGTATTGCCCTCGGGTCAGGCCTCCGCCCCATCATAGCTGTCCTCGAACTCATCCTCCTCGTCGGATGCCGCGGTTTCCTTGCGGGGCGCGGATGATTTGCGCCCGATGACGCCTTCGAGGCTGGTGAGGTCGATGAACTGGTCGGCCTGGCGGCGAATGTCGTCGGAGGCCATGGGCGGCTGGGTGCTCATGGTCGAGACGCAGATGACGCGACAGCCGCGTTGCTGCACTTTCTCAATGGCGTGCCGGAAGTCACCATTGCCGGTAAACAGCACGATGCAGTCAAGTTTCTCCGCCATCAGAACCATATCGACGGCCAGTTCAATGTCGACGGAGCCGCGATAGCGTTTGCGCCCTTGGGCATCCGTGTATTCGCGGGCAACCTTCGTCACCATCTGGAAGCCGTTATAGTCGAGCCAGTCGACGAGCGGCCGCAAGGGGGAATAGTCCTGATCGCGGTCTTCCTGCATCGCCGTGTAGTAATAGGCCCGGACGAGGCGCGTTTCTTCGCGCGTCCGTTGCAGCAGCCGTTTGTAGTCGATATCAAAGCCGAGATTGCGAGCTGTTTTATAGAGATTGGCGCCGTCAATAAAAATTGCGGTCCGATCATCGGGGTCCAGACCCATCCAGTCCTGCATGAAAATATCCTCCAACCTTATTTATTTATTGTGCCGATGCTTGGCGCCCGGTCATGATGAAGCGGCGAAACTAGCTCAATTAAGTTCGGAAGCAAATGCCCCAAATCCATGTAGGCGTCGGATCGAACAAGACTTTTTGGCAGGCACCTTCCGCCGAACTGGTACATGGTGCGTATGCTGCCTTGCAGTGTCTGGGCACCGATGCGGTAATGTCACCGCTCTATCGCAGCGCAGCATGGCCTGACGCGACCCAGCCTCCCTATGTGAACGCGGTCGTTCGCCTCTCAACGTCCCTGCCGCCACAGGCGGTGCTGGTGGCGCTGCAGGCCATTGAGGCCGCATTCGGCCGTGTACGGTTCGATGATCCTGCCCGCCGATATGCGCCGCGCACGATGGATCTGGACCTTTTGGATTATGAAGGCGTGGTGCAGGCCGACACGGCCCTGACCCTGCCGCACCCGGCGATAGCGCAGCGGGATTTTGTGCTGCTGCCGCTGCGGGATGTTACGCCCAAATGGCAACATCCCGTCACGGGGCAGGGGATTGGCGCGATGATCGAGGCCCTGCCTCTGGGGACGGCCAAGCGCCTCGGCGGGGGCTAGGCCCTTGCCACAGCGGCCAATCCCCGTTATACGGCCCGTTTCCAAGTGAATAGCGAGATTTTGCATGGCGCGCGTTACCGTCGAAGACTGTATCGATAAAGTCGACAACCGGTTTGATCTGGTCCTGCTGGCCGCCCACCGGGCACGCCTGATTGCTGCAGGTTCACCGATCCTGGTTGAGCGCGAGCGTGACAAGAACCCCGTCGTCGCTTTGCGTGAGCTGGCGGATGACAAGGTCAAATCCGCAGAAATCATCGAAGATCTGGTCACATCGCTGCAGACGCAGCTGGATATGGACGAGCCTGATGAGGCCGAAGGTCTGGCGGCTGAAAAAGCGGACCTTCCAGAGCACGACACGGTTTCTGAAGAAGATCTGCTCAAGCACCTTCAACAGACCGGCATGGCGCCACTTTCGCCGTCGAACAAATAGCAATCGGCTGGGGGTCATGCCATATATGACCCATGGCGACCGAAGGCACACCTCCTCATGAGACGGAAATCCCGTCGGATCCATCGACGCGTCCAGTTGCGACGCGCGGTGGCGAGATCCGCACGCAAGATCAGCTTTCTCAGAGTTCAGCATTTGAAGACCGTGGAGCGGATGTTCCGCGTCCTGCGGCGACGGCAGAATCGCACGCGATAGGCACGTCGGGCCCACCGCCGGGCTTTATCCGGCAGTATGAGCTCGTCGATCTCGTCAAATCCTACGACCCCCACGCCGATGAAGACCTGCTCAACAAGGCCTATGTCTTTGCCATGCGCGCCCATGGCGAGCAGAAGCGTTCAAGCGGCGATCCGTATTTTACGCATCCCTTGGCGGTGGCGGCGATCCTGACGGATCTAAGGCTCGATCCGGCGACGATCGCTACGGCCCTGTTGCATGACGTCGTCGAAGACACCGATGTCTCAATCAAGGATATAGAGAATGCCTTTGGCCCAGAGGTCGCGCGCCTGGTCGACGGAGTCACGAAAATCTCCAAGCGCGAGCTCGCCCCGGACACAGATGGCAAGGCGGAGAATTTTGCCAAGTTCATCCTGGCGACCGCCAAGGACGTCCGTGTACTGCTGGTCAAGCTGGCGGACCGCCTGCATAACATGCGGACACTGAATTATATTTCCAAGGTCGAGAAGCGTGAGCGCATCGCCCGTGAGACGATGGAAATCTACGCCCCCATGGCGGGACGGATCGGCGTGCAGCAGGTCAAAGAAGAGCTCGAGGATCTCAGCTTCCGCTATCTCAATCCCGGTGCCTTTGATGCCATTCAGGAATCGCTGACAAAGCTGGCCGAGGACAAGGTCCGGGACGTGGTGGCGTTGGCTCAGACCCTGCGCGTCCAGCTGGCCGATGCCGGGCTGTCGGCCGAGATCTATTCACGGGAAAAACGGGCATTCTCCATCTGGCGGAAGATGCAGCGCAAGCGGTCGACCTTCGAAGAGCTGGCGGACATCTACGCGTTCCGTGTCCTCGTGGACAGCGTCGAGGACTGCTACCGCGCGCTGGGCATTATTCACCGGGCCTTCCCGATGATCCCCGGCGAATTCGACGACTATATCTCGACGCCCAAACCCAATGGCTATCAGTCCATCCACACGGCGGTCATCGCTTCACGGGCCGATGTGCAGGGGCAGCGTGTCGAGGTGCAGATCCGGTCAAAGGACATGCATGACACGGCCGAACGCGGTGTTGCGGCGCATTGGCGGTACAAGGACCAGACGAGCCGCCAGGGCGGTGGGGACAGTGTCGAGCTGGGTCGCGATGGCCGCTATTCAGCCTATGACTGGTTGCGGGGCGTCATTGAAACGCTGAATACGGACGAATCTGGCACGGCGTTTCTCGAGCAGGCCCGGATCGACCTCTACCACGATCAGGTTTTCCCTTTTACGCCCAAGGGTCGCGTTATTCCGCTACCTATCGGGGCGACGGCGCTGGATTTTGCCTATGCGCTGCATACGGAAATCGGTGACCGGTTCTCTGGCGCCAAGATCAACGGTGTGCGGCGTCCGAACAGGACACCGCTGCGAAATGGGGACGTCGTCACGGTTCTCAAAAGCGACCATGCTGCCATCCCCACGGGTTGGGAGAGCTTCGTCGTCACGGGCGCGGCCAAATCCGGTATCCGCCGGCGGATCCGCCAGCTGCAGCGGCAGGAGCAGTACGAGCTTGGGGAGCGAATCATCGCCTCGACATTTGGTGCGCGCGACCTGCCGTTTTCAGCCAAGGCGCTTGAAGATGCCGGGCAGCGGCTTGGCTTTGCCACGACCAAGGAATTCTACGAGGCTGTGGGCCGCATGGATGTCAGCGGCCGTACGGTTCTGCAGACGGTGTTCCCGAACCTCGACATGGCGCCCACGGACGCCGTCGAACGCTCCCTTCATCGCGGTGACAACGTCCCGCGGGGGATCGTCTCTCTCGCGGGCGTCACGCCGGGGGCGGCGGTTCGCCTGGGGACGTGCTGCGGCCCTCTGCCGGGCGAGCGCATTGTCGGGGTGAAGGGCGAGAATGGCGCCATCATGGCGCACCGGATCGACTGCGAACGGCTGGCGCATGCGGATGACGAGGAATGGCTCAACCTGTCCTGGACGTTCCGGGACAATACCCAGTTCGCGGTGCCGATCGTCATCACGGTGAACAACCGGACCGGCGCTTTAGGCCATATCGGGTCGATGCTGGCGCGCTACGGGGTCGATATCGTCGACCTGCGCCTTGAACATCGGGAGGTTGATTTTTCGGACCTGTGCGTCGACATCGCGGTTCGTGATGCCAAGCATCTGAACAATGTGCTGACCGGTCTGCGCGCATCCAACTATGTGGTGGCGGCGGACCGTGTCGAGGAAACAGGATAAAGACATGACGCAGGACGAGGTTTTGGCGGTATTTGAGGAATGTGGTGCGCTCCTGAAAGGGCATTTCGTTCTGTCATCCGGACGCCACGCCGACACCTATCTCAACAAATCAATCGTCTCCATGTATCCTCAGCCAACGGAGAAACTTTGCCGCGCGCTGGCGACACTCATCAAGTCGCGGTTTGGAGAGCAGCCAACGGCCGTCATCGCCCCTGCGATGGGCGCGATCATCTTCGGCTATGAAACGGCGCGGCATCTTGGCCTCCCATCCATGTTCATGGAGCGGGTCGATGGCGAGTTTCAGCTCCGCCGCGGTTTCGGCGTGACGGCTGGTCAGAAAGTGATCGTTGTCGAGGACATCGTGTCTACCGGCCTGTCGAGCCGTGAGACCCTGGATGCTGTGCGCAAGGCGGGCGGCGTCCCCTTGGGGTTGGCGTGCCTCATCGACCGCTCTGGCGGCACGGTCGACCTTGGCGTGCCGATGTTGCCTCTCGTGACCATGAATGTGGAAAGTTGGCCTGCGGATGATCTGCCGCCGCATCTGAAGAATGTTCCGGCCGTCAAACCCGGCAGCCGGGGCCTGAAATGATCTGGGGTGAGAACAGCCCAAAGGGCCCGAATCCCGCGGCTGAGCGGCCCGCCTGTCGCCTTGGCGTCAATATTGACCACGTCGCGACACTGCGAAATGCGCGCGGCGGTGTGGACCCCGACCCGGTGCGCGCGGCCCAGCTGGCCATCATGGCCGGCGCTGACGGCATCACCGCTCACTTGCGTGAAGACCGGCGTCACATTCGCGATGAGGACATGGCTCGTCTGAAAAATGAGGTGGATGCCCCCCTCAATTTCGAAATGGCGGCTACGGACGAAATGGTGGAGATATGCCTCCGAACGGCGCCCCATGCGGCGTGCCTCGTACCAGAAAAACGTGAAGAGCGCACAACAGAAGGTGGCCTCGACGTGGCGGGACAGGCGGACAGTCTCCGTCCTAAGATCGAGCGACTGCGGGATGCTGGTATCCGCGTTTCATTGTTCATCGATCCCGATCCACGGCAGATCGAGGCGGCCGTGGCGCTGGGCGCGCCGGTCGTTGAGCTCCACACTGGAGAATACCAGCAGGCAGCGCTTTCCACGACCCCCGCGCTAATTCAAAAGACATTCGATGCGATCGAACAGGCAGCGCGGCTGGGTGACGAAATGGGGTTGGAAATCCACGCCGGTCACGGCCTGAATTTCCAGAATGTGTCGAATATTGCCGCGATCCCGGCCATGCGCGAGCTGAATATCGGTCATTTCCTGATTGGCGAGGCCGTTTTCATGGGCCTCGACAAGGCGGTCCGCGAAATGGGACGGCTGATCGCCGATGCCCGAAGCGGGCGCCTCGTATGATCATCGGCCTGGGCAGTGACCTGATCGACATCCGGCGCGTGGAAAAAAGCCTCGAGCGCTATGGCGAGAGGTTCACGCACCGCGTCTTTACGGAGGTCGAACGGGCCAAATCAGACCGGCGCCATCAACGCGCCGCCTCTTACGCCAAGAGGTTTGCTGCAAAAGAGGCCCTGTCCAAGGCATTGGGGACGGGGATCAATCAGGGCGTGTATTGGCGCGACATGGGGGTGGTGAACCTTCCCGGTGGCAAACCAACGATGAAACTGACAGGCGGTGCGGCGGAAAAACTGCGCCAATTGACGCCGCCGGGCCACCAGATGGAGGTCCATTTAACGATTACCGATGATTATCCACTGGCCCAGGCCTTTGTGATCCTTTACGCTACCCCGACGCCGACAGACGGCCAGAGTGAATCAGGACGTGACTGAAAACATCAACTCCCCAGAATCTGCTGACGAGATGCCCGATGAGGCTGATGAGCAGTCAATGACCGCCGCTGAAGAGGCGTGGGACATTGCCAAAACCGTATTGATCGCCGTCGCTGTGACCCTGTTTGTGCGGTTTTTCTTCTTTCAGCCGTTCAATATCCCTTCGGCGTCCATGCAGCCGACCTTGATGGTTGGGGACTTTGTGGTCGTCAACAAGATGTCCCACGGCTACTCAAAGGCGTCGCTGATCTATCCGCTGACCCGGATGCCAAGCGAAGGACGCCTGTTCGGCAGTGCGCCGGACGCGGGCGAAGTCATCGTCTTCAAGAACCCCTATGACCGCAACCGCGACTACATCAAGCGCGTCATCGGCACGGCCGGTGACCGGATCCAGGTGATTGGCGGGGTGCTGCATATCAATGGCCAGCCGGTTGAGCGGGAATACCTGGCTGATCGCCGCCCCGAATGCTCCGATCCCGATCCGCGCGCGAAGGTCTATCGCGAAACCATGCCAGATGGCGGCCCGAGCTATATCGTGCAGGAATGCCATGGCGACAATTACAACCTCGACAACACCAAGGTCTTTACCGTGGGTGAGGGACAATTGTTCATGATGGGCGACAATCGGGACAATTCTTCCGACAGCCGTACCCCGATCGTCCAGATGGTCGAAATGCACCAGGTCGTTGGCCGGGCCACAAATATCGCTTTCTCCGTAGACGGCAGCAAGGCGCATCTGTGGGAGCCATGGAAATGGCCGATGGCCATTCGCTACAGCCGGATGTTTGATCACGTTGAGTAAGCCGTCTGCTGCCGACACCCGTGAGGCACGGGCTGTCGAAGAGGCCCTTGGTCACGAGTTCAAGGACCGTTCTCTTCTGGCCCGGGCCCTGACTCATGCAAGCCTGGCTGGCAGCGGCGTGCGCGACCTCGAACGTCTTGAATTCCTTGGCGATCGCGTACTGGGTCTGATGACAGCCGAGGCCTTGTGGCGTCGCTATCCCAACATGTCCGAGGGCGAACTGGCGCCGCGCCTGAACGCATTGGTGCGTAAGGAAACCTGCGCCGAGGCTGCGCGGTTCTGGAATGTCGGCCAGGCCCTTCACCTGTCCACGGGTGAAGAACGGGCCGGCGGCCGGGAAAAGGACGCCATTCTGGGTGATGCCTGCGAGGCGTTGCTCGGGGCGCTCTATATCGATGGCGGGCTGGCCGCGGCAGAGCGCGCCTACGAGCCGTTCTGGGGCGAGCGCTTTGATGATCTGTCTGCTGACCATCGCGACGCCAAAACGGCGCTGCAGGAATGGGCGCAGGAGTTCGGTCATGGTACGCCGATTTACAAGGATATTGCGCGGGACGGCCCCGACCACGCGCCAGTGTTCACCGTTTCTGTCAGCGTCCATGACCTTGAACCGGAGCGGGCCAAGGGGACGAACAAGCGCGATGCGCAAATGAAAGCGGCCGAGGCTATGCTCCGCCGCGAAGGAGTCTGGAATAAAAATGGCCGCCGAAAATAATCAGGACGGCGCCCCCCATTGCGGCATCGTGGCCGTACTGGGCGCGCCGAATGCCGGTAAATCGACATTCGTCAATCGCATGGTTGGCGCCAAAGTGTCGATCGTCACGCAGAAGGTGCAGACGACGCGCGCCCGTATTCGCGGCATCGCGATGGAGGGGGCCGCCCAGATCATCTATATCGACACGCCGGGCATCTTTGCGCCCAAGCGCAAGCTGGATGAAGCAATGGTGTCTGCCGCCTGGGAAGGCATGGACGGTGCGGATGTCACGCTGTTGATGGTCGACGCGCCGGCCTATATTGGCCGGGAGACCGGTGAGGGCGGGGCGGCATCGCGCCGTTCTGCTGAAGATACCGACCGCATCATCGAGGGGCTGATCAGGGAGGAGCGCAAGGCCATCCTTGTCCTGAACAAGATCGACGGTATGCAGCGTGACCGCCTGCTTGGCCTCGCCCAGTCGCTGAACGAAAAGGACATCTTCACTGATACGTTCATGATCTCAGCCGCCAAGGGGCTAGGTACGGACGATCTACGCGCTTATCTGGCGGGCCAGATGCCCAAGGGCCCTTATCTCTATCCTGAAGATCAGCTCTCGGACATTTCCGACAGATTGATGGCGGCCGAAGTGACCCGCGAGAAGCTGTTCCTGCGACTGCACCAGGAACTGCCTTATGCCCTCACGGTGGAAACTGAGACCTGGAAACGGACCGCGAAAGGCGAGCTGAGGATTGAGCAGGTCATCTTTGTTGAACGAGAAGGTCAGCGGGCCCTCGTTCTTGGACAAAAAGGAAAGACCATCTCCACCATTGGCAAGATGGCGCGCGAAGAACTGACCGAAATGCTGGGTGAGCCCGTGCATCTGTTCCTGTTCGTGAAGGTTCGCGAAGACTGGACACAGGATGCAGAGCGGTTCCGTTCCATGGGCCTTGAGGGGCTGCCGACCAAGGCGCGTTGATGGTGGAGTGGACCGACAACGCCATCGTACTGGCCAATCGTCCGCAAGGGGAAAACCATTCGGTCGGTATTCTTTTTACTGAAGAGCACGGCGCGACCGGCGGTCTTGTCTATGGCGGGCAGGGGCGCGGGAAATCCCCCCTGATGCAGGCGGGCAATGGGGTGCGCGCCGTCTGGAAGGCCAAGGGGGAGAACGCCCTTGGTCATTTTGACCTCGAACTTGTCGAGGCGCGCGCAGCGCACGCCATGCAGGACCGAATGGCCCTCATGGCCCTGCACCTCGTGACAGACATTCTCTATGCGGTGCTTCCCGAGGGGGCGGCCTATCCACCGCTGTATAAGGCGACCTGTGCCCTTCTCGATCATCTGGATGAGCAGACGATCTGGCCAATCCTCTTGGTTCAGTGGGAGCTTGGCGTTCTGGAGGCGCTTGGCTACGGGCTCACGCTCGATCGCTGTGTCGCCACCGGACGTCTTCTTGAAGACGGTGCGTCATTGGCCTTCGTTTCACCCAAATCCGGCGGGGCCGTCAGTGTTGAGGCGGGCATGCCGTATAAGGATAAATTGCTGCCGCTACCTGCTTTCATGACGGGCCTGGGGGATCCCACCCTGCCGGACGTCAAGGCTGCGTTGCGGACAACGGGCTATTTTCTCGGAGAGAAACTGCTTGGCGCCGCGGGCAAGGAGCTGCCCGAAAGCCGTGAGCGTTACATCAACCGGCTGCGCGCCGACGTCTGATATTATCCCGTCGGATGGAAGAAGTCGTAGATCCGCTGGGCTAGCTCTTCCGATATCCCCTCGACCTGTGACAGGTCATAGGCGTTCGCCCGCGAGACAGCCTTGGCTGAGCCGTAATGGTGCAGCAACGCCTTCTTCCGCTTGGCACCGATGCCGTCGATCCCGTCAAGCGGATTGGCAACCATCGCCTTGGACCGCTTGGCCCGGTGGGAGCCGATCGCGAAGCGGTGCGCTTCGTCGCGCAAGCGCTGGAGGTAATAGAGGACAGGACTGCGCGGCGGCAGCATGAATGGCGCGCGGCCAGGGATGAAGAACTGCTCGCCGGTCGCGGCAGCAGTCCGGTCTGCACGTCGCTGGCCACGCTCATCCTCCCGCCGTCCCTTCGCAACGGAAAGCAGCATGATCTCGCCATTCTCCGTGTCCGGCCCGATCGTGATGCCCGCATCCTCCATCGCCTGCTTGGCGACGGACAATTGTCCTGCGCCACCGTCGATAACAATAAGGCTGGGCCAATTGTCAGAGGACGGCGTTTCTTCTTTCATGAGCCTCGCGAACCGGCGGTCCAGGACCTCGCGCATCATGCCGAAATCGTCACCGGGGGTGAGGCTTGTGTCCTTGATATTGAACTTCCGATACTGATTTTTGCGGAACCCTTCTTCGGTCGCCACGATCATGCCGCCGAGAGCATTCGTGCCGCCCGTATGCGAGTTGTCATAGACTTCGATGCGCCGTGGCGGAGCGGTCAGGCCCAGCTGATCACCCAGTGCACGTAGAAGTTGCATCTGCGATGCCGTGTCGGACAGACGCCGTCCCAACGCTTCCCGCGCATTCATCAGCGCGTGTTCGGCCAGCTCCCGCTTCTCGCCCCGCTGCGGTGCCAGGATGGTGACCTTTCGGCCCGCCTTGATGCCCAGCGCTTCTGCCAGCAGCTCTTCATCTTCAAGCCCCTCAGACAGGAGGATCTGCCGCGGCGGCATACGGTTGTCATAGAACTGCGCAATGAACGACGACAGGATCTGCGCCGTCGGCAACTCGCGATCATGCTTGGGGAAGAACGCATGGGCGCCCAAATTCTGGCCCGCGCGGAAGAAGAAGACCTGGATGCAGGCCTGCCCCCCATCGGCGTGGACGGCGAACAGGTCCGCCTCATCGACGGAGCCGGGATTGATCCCTTGGCTCTCCTGAATATAGGTCAGTGCACGGATACGGTCGCGCAAGGACGCTGCGCGTTCAAAGTCGAGCGCGATCGATGCCTCTTCCATCTGCTTGGACAGAAGTGTCTGTATGTCGCGGTTCCGGCCGTTCAGGAACGCCATGGCTTCGGCGACCAGCTCGCCATAGCCAGCTTCACTGACTTCTCCCGTACAGGGGGCGGAGCATCGCTTGATCTGATGCAGAAGACAGGGGCGCGTCCGGCTTTCATAAACCGAGTCCGTGCAGCTGCGCAGCAGAAACGCTTTTTGGAGCGTGTTCAGCGTACGGTTGACTGCACCCGCCGAGGCAAAGGGGCCGAAATAGTGGCCCGGCCGCTTCTGCGCACCCCGGTGCTTGGTGATTTGCGGTACGGGATGATCGGTCGCCAGCAGGATATTCGCGAAGGACTTATCATCCCGCATCAGCACATTGTATCGCGGCTTCAGGCTCTTGATGAGGTTCGCCTCAAGCAACAGGCTTTCCGTCTCGGTCTCTGTCACGACGAATTCCATGCTCCGCGTCTCGGAAATCATCCGTGCAATGCGGTTGGAGTGGCCGTTAAGCGTCGTATAGTTCGAGACCCGGGATTTCAGGCTCCGCGCCTTGCCGACATAGAGAAGCTCTCCATCGTCCGCCATCATGCGATAAACACCGGGCCGCGGCGGAAGGTGTTTGACGTAGTCGGCAATCAGCGCCGCGCCGATGAGCGGTTTGGAGGAGGGGGGCATCGTATCCGAGGGCATTCTGGCTATTTAGGCTGATCGGCGCCGCTATTCGATGGCTGTGCGGCTCCCATAGGCAATTTTCTTTCCCCGTGTCATAATTCGTCAAAACATGGCGCCAGAACGCCATGATATGACCGTCTGTTGGGCATGGGGGCCCTAGACTATGGGTGGAATCCGTTTTTCGGTACTCAAACAGTGTGCTGTTTTTACAGGGTTATTTGTACTCGCGGCCTGCGCGGGGCAGCAGCGCAATCCGCAGTTCAACTCAAAGACCGAACCCCTGCAGTTTGAAGCCGAGCGCACCGGTGAGATTGACCTTGTGGCGCTGATCGATCCTGAAAACCGCCGTTTGCGCCTCTCAAGCCCTGTCTGTGTTGCGGCGGAAAACGATATCAAGGCTCGTGACGATGACAAGCGTGCCGCCGCCACCATGCAGCGGCTCGAATGTGCTTTCCGTGCCTTCAAGACCTACACCGTGTCCTATGACGATTTCACCGCCTGGGAGGGGACGGATGCCGACGTATTCTATCGCCGCGCAGCCGCGTCCGTCGCGCTGGCGGTACGCCGCAATGAGGTGCAGGACCGGCTGATGATGCGGTCCGATGCCCTCTGCCGTGATTTTGAACACCGGCTGAATATCGACCTCAGCATCGACAATGATACCAATCTGTCCAACATGCTGCTGAACTCAAAACGCCGGATCATTGGCGGCGTGGGCTCGCTGCTTTTGGGCGGGGATATCGTCTGGGCCCTGACAACAGCGAGCCGGATCACCGACCTGCCAAGCTATGTGCATGATGAGGGGCAGATCGAGAAGACGACCCTGCGCATTGCCAGCGATGGATTGAAATTGCGGCGGCAACAGCTGTTTGCGGAGATCGATCGCCGCCGCCGCGCCCCCGTGCGCCACGGTGGGTTGAGCCTCAACGAAGGCAGCGTTGCAGATGGCGTGACCCCGGTGACGATCTATACGCTGGAACGCGCCATCGCCGATGCGCTTGTCTATCACAATGCCTGCAGTCTGAATGAAGGCCTGCAGCAGGCTGCGCGGATCGTCGAACAGAGCCGTTCCGCGCCGGGGCCGGTGGATTACCCGGACCTCATTCCATCCACTATCAATCCGTAGACAAAGGGTCAGGGGGTGATGGCGGCGACACGCGGTGGGCTGGTGCCGATAGGCCCGCTGAGATGCGGCTGTTGCAGTTGAAGACTGCCGCAATCGACGACCGTCAATCCCGTCGGCAACAATGTCTGTGCATCGCCGCAAGCGGTGTCGAGCTGATATTGGGTCAGGCCGTCCGCAAGCGCGAGATTGGCGCCCGACAGGTCCGCGCCTTTCAGGCTCGCGCCGTGCAGCGCCGTATTGGTCATGGTCGCCCCACGAAGGACCGCACCATCCAGCACGGCGCGGCGCATGTCGACATGATCAAAGCGCGCCTCGTTCAGCTTTGCGTTGATGAAGCGAGCGTCGATGGCCTTGCCGTCGCGGAAAACCGTCTGGATGAAGCTGGCGCCCGTGAATTGGCTGCGGCCCAGATTGCTGCCGCTGAAGATCGCCTGGTCGAAGACCGAGCCCTGCATGGACGCGGCGCTCAGATCGGTCTGGTGGAACACGGCGGCCGTGAAGTTGGCGACCCGCGCAGAACTTTCCGCCAGGATAGCGTCACCGAACACGGTCTTCTGTGCCGACGCGCCATCGAGCAGCGTGCCTTTCAGATAGGCTTTGGAGAAATTGGCGTTGTCAAGCGTGGCCCGCAGAAAAAGATGCTTGTCGAACCGTCCGGCCGTGAGGTCGGCGCCGGTCAGGTCTTCATAGACCGTGACGATGCCGCCCTGTTCGGCGATCACCGCCAGGCGGGTGCTCTCCCGGCCGGCCAGCTCGTCGGCGGCTTCACTGACGCGCGGTCCGATGCGCTCGGTCACCAGGGCCATGCCACTGGCGAGGGCAGAATCGGCGTTGACGATCATGACACGCAGAGGCGTCGGCACACGCTGGCGCTGATCAATCGGCGCGTAATTGTACCAAACCATGGAAAGGCTGAAGAATAGCGTCGATACAAAGGTCAAGAGCTTGATCATCGTAGGCTCCCAGTTACACCACGCCCCACGTGTCAATCTTGCCAGAGCCCGCTTACTTCATCCTTATCCGTATCCCTTCAATTTTTCGGGATAGTGTCCCTTTATTGAACAGTGTGCGCACTGATCACGAACAGCCGGTGGTCTGGCCACAGCTGTCACACCGAAGGCAGGTACCGCTGCGCACGAGGGTGAACTGTCCGCAATTGGAGCAGGCATCCCCTTCATAGCCTTTCAGCTTCGCTTCCTCTCGCGCGGCAGCGGGATCGGCGAGGCGACCCTTGGGCGGGGTTGGCGGCTTGGGGCCCTTTGGCAGTTCCTGCCGCATCGGCTCTTCGTCACGCTCTTCTTCAGCCGGTGCGGTTTTGGCCCGCTCCTGCTCGCGTTTCTCGCGCAGCCTGTCGAACTCACCGCCGCGCAGCACGACGAGGTTGTCCATTGTTGATGACCGGGAAAAGCCTTTAGAGATCAGGCGTCCTGCGTCCTGCGTCACGCCCTCGGCATCAACACCCTTGCCCATATCGAAGGACGTTCCGCCCTCTGGCACATGGCCCAGATCGTTCCGGCTCAGATAGCTGATCGCCAGCTCGCGGAAGATATAGTCGAGGATCGAAGTCGCATTCTTGATGCGGTCATTGCCCTGGACGGGTCCTGCGGGTTCAAAGCGTGTGAAGAGATAGGCGTCGATGAACTCCTCAAGCGGCACGCCATATTGCAGGCCAAGCGACACAGCGATGGCAAAATTGTTCATCAGTGAGCGGAAAGCAGCGCCTTCCTTGTGCATGTCGACGAAGATCTCGCCAAGCTCGCCATTCTCGAACTCGCCGGTATGCAGATAGACCTTGTGGCCGCCCACAATGGCTTTCTGGATATAGCCCTTGCGGCGGTCGGGCAGGCGACGCCGCCCCGGCGCGCGTTCAACAACCCGTTCGACTACGCGTTCAGCAAAGATCCGCGCCTTTTCGGCATCTGGCTGATCAACCAGATCATCCGTGTCAAAATCATCCTGCGCCAGAAGGCCGGAAGACAGCGGCTGGGACAGTTTGGACCCGTCGCGATAGAGCGCGATGGCCTTCAGTCCCTTCGCATAGGCGGCGTGATAGGTGGCGAGGCAATCGGCCACGGAGGCACGACCGGGCAGGTTGACGGTCTTGGAGATGGCCCCTGAAATGAACGGCTGGCAGGCCGCCATCATGTTGATATGAGCTGCAACGGACAGGCTGCGCGTGCCGATGCGGCCGCAGCGGTTGGCGCAGTCGAACACGGCATAATGTTCGAGCGCGAGATGCGGCGCGCCCTCCAGTGTCATGGTCCCGCAGCAGTAGAGATTGGCCCTGTGAATGTCCTCGTCGGAAAACCCAAGATCCCTGAGAAGCACGTACCCCGACTGCCCCATCTGCTGTTCAGTCAGGTGCAGGACACCGCGCATGAATCCTTCGCCAAGGACGTCAGCGGTGAACACATAGGTGATGTCAAAGGCGGTCTTCAGCGCTTCGCGTAGCGCTGTGATCTGGGTGTCACCGAAGCCTTCTTCACGCAAGGCATCGAAATTGACGCCCGGCGCATGCTCCAGCGTCCCATGCCCGATGGCGTACTGCTCGATCTCGGCAATTTCGTCTTCCGTATACCCCAATGTTTCAAGGGCGCGCGGCACCGACCGGTTGATGATGCGGAACGATCCGCCACCCGCCAGTGACTTGAACTTCACGAGGGCGAAGTCAGGCTCAATACCCGTCGTATCGCAGTCCATCACGAGGCCGATGGTGCCGGTTGGGGCAATCACCGTCACCTGCGCGTTTCGCAGGCCGTGCTTTTCGGCGGCCTTCAACGTTCGCTGCCATGCCTCATTCGCTGCCTCGAACAGCCCAGGATACGGCACCTGGTCAGGCGCTATGCGGTCCGGCCGGATCGACAGGCCTTCGAAATCACCGACACCGGCCGCGGCCGCATGATTTCTCAGGACGCGGAGCATCGGTTTCCGGTTCGCATCGAAACGGTCAAAGGTGCCAAGCCTTGCGGCCATCTCGGCCGACGTCTCATAGGCCGTGGCGGTCATCAGGGCGGAAATGGCGCCGGCCGCGGCTCGTCCCTCATCGCTGTCATAGGCAATGCCCGACGACATGAGGAGCCCGCCGAGATTGGCAAAACCAAGCCCCAACGTGCGATAAAGGTAGGACCGCTGGGCAATGGCCCGTGACGGATAGGATGCCATGCCCACGGAAATTTCGAGCACCATCGTCCACAGGCGACAGGCGTGACGGAAGCCCGCGCTGTCAAATTCGCCGTCTGGGCCCAAGAATTTGAGCAGATTGATCGAGGCCAGATTGCAGGCCGTGTCGTCAAGGAACATATATTCCGAGCACGGATTGGAGCCATTGATCCGACCATCGGCAGGGCAGGTGTGCCACTCATTGATGGTATCATCAAACTGCAGGCCGGGATCAGCGCTTGACCAGGCTGCATCACCAATGCGTGCCCACAGGTCCTGGGCCGGCACGGTCTTGTGCGGCTGGCCGTCGACCCGGCGGGTGAGGGTCCAGTCGCCGCCGTCTTCTACAGCCTGCAAAAATTCGCCGTTCAGCCGCACGGAGTTGTTTGCGTTCTGGCCACTGACGGTCCGATAGCCTTCGCCGTCCCAGTCGGTCGAATAGGTCTCGACCATCATCGCCGTGCGGCCCTCGCGCGCCAGTGCGAGGGCGCGAGCCATGACGTTCTCGGCAACGCCGTCGCGGCGGGCCGCCTTCAGCACCCGCTTCAGCGTCTCGTTCCGCTTGGGATCAAACCGGTAATCATCCTTCCCGGACAGGGCGGCGAACAGGGCTTCGACGTGCCGTCGAATGACGATCGACCCGCAAACGATTGCGGCGACCTTCCGCTCCTCTACTGATTTCCAGTCGATAAAGGCTTCGATATCCGGATGATCAATATCGACGATGACCATCTTCGCAGCGCGGCGGGTCACGCCACCGGATTTGATGGCGCCGGCCGCGGCGTCGCCGACTTTCAGGAAGCTCAAAAGGCCCGATGATTGTCCGCCGCCAGCAAGTGGCTCACCCTCGCCGCGAAGGGCAGAAAAATTGGAGCCTGACCCGGAGCCATATTTGAACAGCCGGGCTTCCCGTTGCCACAGATCAAAAATGCCGTTCGCGCCAACCAGCGAGTCCTCAACGGACTGAATGAAGCAGGCGTGGGGTTGCGGCCATTCGTAGGCGTCCTCAACGGCCACCACATCCTTGATCTTCGGGTCATAGCGGAAATGGCCCGTGCCAATGGCCTCGATGCCGTAGGACCAGTGCAGGCCGGTGTTGAACCACTGGGGCGAATTGGGCGCCGCCACCTGGCGGGCGAGCATGGCGCTCAGTTCGTCGCGGAAAGTAACTGCCGTTTCCTCGTTGTCGAACAGGCCCTGTTTCCAGCCGTGATAGGCCCAGGCCCCCGACATCCGCTCGAATACGTCCGATGCGTGGCTCTCGGCGCCAGATCCTGCGTTCGGGGCGGCCATCTGCGGTGCCAAGGGAAGTGGACCGTCGAACCCTGGCCGGGGGACCGTCGCTTCCGGCACGCCAGCCCGGCGCAGATATTTCTGCGCCAGAATATCGGTGGCCACTTGCGACCACGGCGTCGGGACCTGCAGAGTGATAATATCGCCGCGGTGAGTACGGCTCTCCGCTTCGCGAAAATCCAGATCGCCATAAGCAGATTGCGGCGAGGAAAAATGTCGATCGATACGCATGGAGGCTCCGCAGAAGTCAGCAAAAAATGATATAGGGTGATTTGCACCGATTGTGGAAAGGCCTTGAAGAGCATCGCGACGCAATGCCAAATAGCGATGGCGACGTGTTTATTTGTCGCGCCAATACCATGTGCAACGCAACAATGAAGGTTTTGCGCGCTGTAATTTCTTATCTGATCAAGTACTCACTGCTCTTGATACAGAATAACACTATGATTTTAACCATTTAGATGATGACAGTCCCGCCACAATCGCGTTATAGGGGTTGTCCGTAAGTTAAGGGTATCTGTCGCGCATGGCCTACACCCCCTCAAACGCCGAGTCCTCGCGCGAAGTCCGTGGCGTCGTCAAATGGTTCGACCAGGTGAAGGGCTATGGCTTCATCACCGACAATGCGGGCGGTCGCGATGTTCTCATCCACTCCTCCTGCCTCAAACAAAGCGGTCAGAACACGGCGCCCGAAGGCGCGACGGTGATCTGCGAAGCGATCGAGAGTGAGAAAGGCCTGCAGGCCATTCGGATCATTGAGCTCGATGTCAGCAGTGCTGCGCCATTGCCGCGACCTACACTGTCGCCGCGCGAGACGATCATCAGCCCGGCCGGTGCCATGATGCCCGCCGAGGTCAAGTGGTTCAGTCGTGCCAAGGGCTACGGTTTCCTGACGCGCGGCGAGGGGACGGAGGACATTTTCGTCCATATGGAAGTCGTCCGTGCTGCGGGTCTTGCCGAACTAATTCCTGGTCAGAATGTCCGTGTTTCGTTTGGAGAGGGTAATAAGGGCCTTCTGGCGACGGAAATCACGGTGGATACCGGGAACTGATTTTCTGGTCCGATCTGACGCGCTGAAGACCAAGCAGTTGTGTCTGTTCAGCTTTTCAATACGGCTTTTTTCTTCTGTGACGGGTTACAAAAAATTGTCCCGTCCAGCGACATTTTGTGAAACTCGCGCCACGAATTCGGCGTTATGTTCCCATAGGCCTTGAGGGCCATAATAGAGGGAAAGACCCAATGTTGAAATTTGCAATGATCGCCGCTGGCGCTGGTGCACTGTTGTTGACGAGTGCCTGCACAACGACAGGTAATGTTGAGAAACGCGGCGCTCAAGGCGCGGCAGTAGGCGCTGTTGCTGGCGCTGTCATCGGGAACAATGTCGGTGATGGCGACGCGACGCGCGGTGCGGTCATCGGTGGTGTGCTCGGCGGTGCCGCTGGCGCAGCAAAAGGCCGTCAAGAAGACGTCCAGTCTGGCGAAGGCACACGGCTGAAAGAAACGGCCGATGGCCAGAAACTGTATTACGATTCCAGCGCCCGTCGTTATTACTATGTCGATGAGCGGACGGGTCGGACCTACTGGCAGGACGGCGCGCTGCGCTATTAGAGCCAACGCTTGACCAATTGGTCGGAAGGGGGTTTTTCACCTCCATGACCGAAGTCGCTTCAAAATCTGATTTAGAACCAATGAGCGGTGCAGATATTGCGCCGCTCATTGTGCTTGTGCGTCCGCAAATGGGCGAGAATATCGGCGCGACCGCGCGCGCCATGCTGAATTTCGGCCTGAAGGGCCTGCGTCTGGTCGCGCCCAGGGATGGGTGGCCCAATCCAGCGGCAAAGGCGATGGCGGCCGGTGCCGCTGAAGTCATCGACAATGCCCGGGTGTTCGACACCGTCGTGGATGCCGTCAGCGACTGTCATCTTGTACTGGCCACGACGGCGCGACACCGCGGGCTTTTCCTGCCGGTGCACACACCGCAGGTCGCGGCGGAAACTTTGCGGACCGAGGCCCACGCTGGTCGGCGCACAGCCATTCTTTTCGGAGCGGAAAAATCCGGCCTCGACAGCAATGAAGTGGCCCAGGCCCACGGTATCATCAACATCCCCGTCAATCCGTCCTTCTCGTCACTCAATCTGGCGCAGGCCGTCATTGTCATTGCCTATGAATGGTCCAAGGCCAAAGGCACCCAGCCGCTGTTCGAATCGGAATATGACGATACGCCGGCCAGCATGGGAGAGGTGGACGGGATGATCAGTCATTTCATCGCGCTGCTCGATCAGGCGGGCTATTTCTATCCGGATCACAAAAGAGTGGTGATGGAGCGCAATGTCAGGACCCTTTTGACAAATGCCTCCATGTCGAGCGCTGAAACGCGTCTGTTTCGCGGCATGATCCGACAGCTTGCCCGGATGCGCGCTGATTAATTGCATCGCGCCATCTCGCCGGCGCAGCATTTCGCCCTAGTTTCATAGGGCAAAACACGAATGGGAGCTTGCTCGCTCATGGGACGACTTGTTGCTATTTCCAATCGCACAGCCGCTGGCTCAGCCAAGGCCGGGGGGCTCGCCGTCGCGGTCTGGGACGCGCTCGTTGAAAGTCGCGGTGTCTGGTACGGCTGGAGCGGCGATGTGGTCGAACAGACCCCGCGCGGCGTGGAGATGGTCGTCGAGGATGGCGTTGAATTCGCGCTGACGGACCTGACGCACGAGGAACATGACGGCTTCTATCTTGGGTTCTCCAATCGCGCGCTCTGGCCCGTCCTTCATTACCGCACGGACCTCGCCTATTTCGACGAGGATGAGTTTGAGCAGTATGTCGACGTCAATGCGCGCTTCTCACGGCTCGTCGCGCCGCGTCTTCTCGACGATGACATGGTCTGGGTGCACGATTACCATTTCTTCCTTCTGGGCCAGGATCTGCGCAATGAAGGTTGGGAAGGCCGGACTGGATACTTTCTGCACGTTCCCTTTCCGCCGCCCGAAGTCTTCCGGACTGTGCCGCACCATCATCGCCTGGCGCGTGCGCTCTGCGCCTATGATGTGATCGGCCTCCAGACCGAGATGGATCGTCGCAATCTTGAACACTATTTTATTGACGAGCTGGGCGCTGAGCGTCTGGACGAGGGCTTGTTCAAGGTCGCTGGACGGACGATCCGTATCCGATCCTATCCGATCGGAATTGACGCTGGTGAATTTGCCCGGCTGGCCACTGAGGAACGTGCACAGGGCGCCGCCAAGCGACTGTCGCAGTTTCTTCAGGATCGCGACCTGATCTTGGGTGTGGATCGCATGGATTACTCCAAGGGCATCCCAAACCGCTTTGACGCGGTTGGTTGCCTGCTTGATCACTACCCGGAACATCGCGGTTCTATTTCCTATACCCAGATTGCGCCGCCGTCGCGGTCCAAGGTGGAAGAATACCAGCACCTGCGCAGCCAGCTCGACAAGCTCGCAGGGCGGATCAATGGCGACTATGGCGATCTGGACTGGATCCCCATCCGGTATCTGGCGCGGCCTTATCCGCGTGAAGAGCTGGCCGGGATCTTCCGTATCGCGAAGGTCGGTTTTGTCACGCCGCTCCATGATGGGATGAACCTTGTCGCGAAGGAATATGTCGCGGCACAGGACCCGGAAAATCCTGGTGTTCTGGTCCTGTCAGAGTTTGCGGGGGCGGCTGAACAGATGCGGGAGGGCGCCGTCCTGGTGAACCCGCATGACAAGAATGGTATGGCAGACCGCCTGCATGAAGCGCTGAAAATGCCGCTTGATGAGCGGAAGCGCCGTTGGAAAGTCATGATGGATCAAGTTTGCGCGCAGGATATTGCCTGGTGGCGGGAGACGTTCCTGGACGATCTGACGCACTGCCACGACAATACCGACGATCGCGTCGTTCAGCTGAAACCATGACAATGGCGCTGATGATGCCGCCGGCCCTGACGGACCGGCACGCCCTGTTTCTGGATTTTGACGGGACTCTTGCGCCGTTGCAGGATGATCCGGATGCGGTGCATCTGCCCGTCGGAGGCGACGGTCTCTTGGCGGGTCTTGCCGATCATCTTGATGGCGCGCTGGCGCTGGTCTCTGGGCGCGACGTACGTGATCTGTCGACACGCGTTCCGCCGCATCTCTGGCGGGCTGGCAATCATGGCGCCGCAATTCTGGAGCCGGGCAGGATGATCGACGAACTGCCCGAAGCGCCCGCCGAACTCCGCGCGGTGGCCGATGCAATGGCAGCAGAAGATGACGGCCTGTGGCTCGAAGTGAAGGGGCCCGTCCTGGCCCTGCATGTGCGACACGCCGCGCATCTGGCCGATGAGGCGGAGACGCGTTTCAGAAAGGCCGCGGCGTCGGTTGACGGTTATTCCGTTCAGCGCGGCAATGGCATCATCGAATTCAAACCTCAGCATGCGGACAAGGGCGCCGCGATCCGCCATCTGTGCGAGTCGGCCCCCTTCACAGGGCGGATCCCTGTCTTTGTGGGTGATGATACCACCGACGAGGACGGATTTATGGCCGTTAATGATCTCGGCGGCATGGCGGTAAAAGTCGGCGCGGGCGAAACCGTCGCTGGCTTCCGGCTAGCCGATGTTCCTGCCACTTGGCGATGGCTGACCGAAAGCTTCGACAGTCTTTCCTGATAGCCGGTCATAAAAAAACCGCCGGCAAGATGCCGGCGGTTTGATTGTCAGAAGACCGATGGCCTTACCATTCCTTGCGCAGCGTCACGCCGTAGGAGCGCGGCTGGTTCGGATAGCCGTTATAGCTGCCGTTCTGCGCTGTGGTCGGGAAGGCTGACTGATAGAACTGCTCATCGGTCAGGTTACGACCCCACACAAAGGCGCGGACGCCGTTGTCCCAGTTGATGCCGACACTACCGTTCAGCAGATTGACTTCACGGGAGGCGACGGAAGCGGGCACGTTTTCCACGACCTGAACTTCATCCTCATACTGATAGGCGCCGCGGATGAAGAGCATTTTGTCATCCCCGATTGGCGTCTCATAGAGGGCCGAGAAGAACAGGCTCATCGTGTGGATGCCTGCAGGCTGTGTACCCGACAGGTCGACCGTTGCCTGGGCGCCGGTCTCGTCAACGCCGTTGGCGCCAACGAAGCTGTCATAGACAGGGTCGAGGAACGTGCCTGAGAAGGTCAGTGTCAGCGGATCAATTGGCTGGAACGTGGCGTCGATTTCGATACCTGTTGTCGATTGTTCACCCGCATTGGTCAGGCCAAAGCCAGTCCCTGTGAAGATCACCGACTGGAAGCCGTCAATCGTCTGGTCAAAGACCGTGACATTCAGTGAGCCGCGGTCAAACTGCGCTTTCATGCCCAGTTCGTAGACCATCGATTCCTCAGGGCCGGCATACCGCGTGCCTGGCGACAGGTTGGGGACCAGAAGGCCCGCGCTGTCCAAAGCGGCGATGTCAGATGGGAACGGCTTGCTGTCACGGCTGAGGTTGAAGGACGAAGCCTTGAAGCCGGTTGCGACGCTACCATAGATGTTGATCCGCGGTGTCAGCTCATAGGCCAGACGGACCGTGTACGACACGTTGTCGTCCTTGGTCTTGCCGTCTTCGACTTCGTTCGGGAACGCAACGAATGGCGGCAGGAACTGGAACGGCTGAAGTGTCAGCAGCGGGTTACAGGCTGGTGGCGGGTTTGACGCAGAGCAGGGGACGGAGTCGACGGCGCTTGCAAACGCCGAAGCGCCAGCCAGAACCGCAGCCTGCGTGCCCGGCATCAAGCCTTCGACAAGCGCGATGTTGGAGGGGGTAGCCACGAAGCCGGTGGCGTCGAAGAAGGCCTGAGCAAATGCCTGCTGCGTGATCAGGCCATTGCCGACCTGCTCCAGATCAAGGGATGCGAACACGTCGTCATTGATCGTGTACCCCTGAACGCGCTTTTCGTCCTCGGTATAGTTCAGGCCGACAGTCGCGGTCAGGCGATCGGTCAATTCATAGTCTGCCTGCGCGAACACGGACCAGCTGTCATTCTCCTGATCGAGAAACTCGCGGCTGCCTGTATTCGGCGCGAAGAAGGTCCCGTTCGGCAGGCTCAGCGCAGCTTCGAGCTGGTCGAGGGCGCCGGGCTGACCGAGCGAGATCGCAAGAACATCGCCATAATCGCGGAACTGATTGCCGAAGATGACATTCGATTTGTTTTCGACCTGCTCATCGAAGAGGTAGGCGCCGACCATCCAGTCGAGACGCTCATTACCTTTCGAGGTCAGACGAAATTCCTGCGTCACCGTGTCGACATTCACATCGTTCAGGTTCGACGCAATCAGGAACGCATCGGTGAAGTCGACGTCGCCGTTCGATTTGACCGACTGCTCACGATAGGAGGTGATCGACGTGAAATCGGCAAAGCCCCAATCGGCGTCGAGATGGGCAGAGGTCCCCCAGTTTTCGACTTCGTTGGTGGGCTGGATGTCCAGCATCGTTTCATAGGAATATGGGTCGGAGCTGACCGTGCCGCCCACGGCGCGGATCGCATTGCCGGTCGGGCCGTCAAACAGGTTCGGCGCATAGCAGCAGTCTTCGTCGAGGCGATCGAGATCGGCGATGATCCGCAGGCTGACTTCAGGTACAGGCTCATACAGGTATTGCGCGCGAACGGCCCAGCGATTGCGCTCGTTCAGGTCCTCGCCAAGATAGGTATTTTCGGCATACCCATCGCGCTTGTGCATCGTGCCTGAGAGGCTGAACGCCGAGGTGTCGTTGATCGGGCCGGTGATCAGACCCTTGAGGATCCGCTGATTTTCATTGCCGAGCGTCGCCTCGAGCGAGCCGCCCAGCGTGAATTGTGGCTCGGCGGTCACGAAGCTGATGACGCCAGCAGAGGCGTTCTTGCCGAACAGCGTGCTTTGCGGACCGCGCAGGACTTCAACCCGCTGCAGGTCAGGAAGATCGGAAATCGAGGCAGCGGAACGGCTGCGATACACGCCATCAATAAAGACGCCGACGGAAGGTTCGATGCCGACATTGTTCGCGCCATTACCGAAGCCGCGGATAATGAAGGTGGTGTTGCCGGAGCGTTCAAGCTGAGAGACGCGCAGGGAAGGGACGACGGACTGCAGGTCCATCAGATCGTTGATCTGGGCCTGCTCGATCACTTCGTCATCGACGACGCTGACGGCGACCGGCACTTCTTGCAGGGTCTGCTCACGCTTGGTCGCCGTGACGGTGATGACATCTTCATCCATGTCATCCTGGGCCAGAGCCGGCGCAGCAAAAGCAGTCGTCATTGCCAGGGACGTGCCCAGCATCAGAAATTTTTTCATCGTGTTTCCTTCCCTCAATTTTTACTGGCCGGCCCGACAAGAACCCGGCGCCGGCGTAAAAATCGTTTTGAGCTAAATGCTAGAGCGGTCATTTGTTTCAAGGCAAGCAAGCTTGGTTGGCGATCGGGATTATTCGTGAAGCGTGTAGCCGCGTGGCCACACAAAACATTTTGTCGGGAATATACACAACTGTTGTGGAGCGCCCGGAACGGCCACTCTAATGTCTGGCGTAATACAGATTAGTGGTAAATAGAGTGTAACAGCGCATCTTAAGCCATTTCTGTAGCTGAAACGACTTCATGTTGCTGCGTTGCAGCAATTTTTGCTTCCGCGCTTCTGTATTCTGGTCAGAAAAAGTTTGATCTACAATGTTAGGGCTAACATTGGCAGGGGTCGTCTTTAGTGCTGGAGACCCAGATCGATCCGGTGACGAACCTTGCGATCGTCCAGCGTGTACGGCGCATCGGAAAGGGGGGCCGCAGCCTCATATGACAGGGTCAAACCACCCTTGATGGCGATGCGCAGTCCGGCGCCGGCGGAGTAGAGTGTTTTGCCGTCGGCGGACAGACCGGCGCCGTCATTCCAGGTCGCGCCCATATCGCCGTAGAGATAGGGCTCAACGCGCCGGACGAGATCCCCGCCCTGTATTGGCCGGGCGACTTCCACAAAGGCGGCGGCGCCATGGTCACCCATCACTTCACCAAAATCATAACCGCGACCGAACCGACCGCCGCCGACGCCGAACTCCTCAGCGAACAGGAGGGGGCCTGACGCGCGCTGCCCGCTGGCGCCAAAGCGCGCAATGTAGGAGCCGACAGGCTGGGCGAAGGTCACGTCCCCCTGCACGCGGCTGAAGACGGCATCGCCATCGGGACGGGACTGGCCGCCGGCATCCCAGATATCGATGCCCTGGCTGACGCTAGTCTCTGCCGCGATGATGCCGCCTGAGGTCAGCTTGACCCGGGCCGACAGCGCAGCCTGCAGTATCCGCAGGCGATCCTCATAAAGGGTCAGGCCGTCTTCCCGTTCGGCGGAATTGGCATATTCGATGCTCGCCCGGCCATCAATGCGCACGCCGTCGCGGCGAAGAAGCGGTCTCTCCACACCAAGGATGACGCGGTTCAGATCGCCGTCCACATCACGGTCGTTCAACTGGCTAGCCGGGGAGGAGTTGGACCACGCCCACTCCAGATAACTTCTTGCGGCATTGGAGAACGGCGCTGTCTGATAGCGGGCCCGCACGAAGGCGAGTTCACCGGCAGCCTGAGGCCGCGTCAGATAGCCGACCGACAACTGGTCCCCAGCCGTGACCATCGAATTGATGTCGCCACCGACGAAGGCCTTGTAGGGTTTGTCCCGCCGGCTGCCTCGATTGGACAGAAGCGCACGTGCCGCGAACCGGTCCATGGTCGCGTCAACGACCAGCACATATTCGTCGCCCGCCACGCGTTGCGGCGCGATCTTGCGAACGGTCAGGCCGGGTATGTCGTCAAGCATGGCGACCGCGCTGTAAAACGTTTCGTCACGAAGCGGCCGTTCCTGCAGGGCTTTGCGGAAGACGCGGCGCAGGACCTTCTGGGCGGAAGGCTCGGCATCAATCGTGCTAATATACCCTTCGGACATCGACACGGTGACTTTGCCGTTGGTGAGGTCCTGGCGCGGAATTTCTGCCACGCACAAAATCAGTCCCTGTTTTTGGCAATCGACCGATAATTGATTGGCGAGGCCCTGCAGGTCATTAATTGTAATATCATTGGGCTGTAAAGCATAGGTCGCCGTGTCGTCCCCAATTGGAACGTAGCGAGATGCACCTGTCACTTCGATGACCAACCCGCGCGACGTGTGGGCCGGCAGCATGACCGCCAATGTCAGCGCCAGAAGTATTCTGAGTATGAAACGCACCTATCACCAATCCTGCCCGGTTGAGGACATGGTTTACACAGAACAATGTAAATATCGCGTTGCGCGTCATGGATAATTTGATCTGTCAAATGTGAGGTAATGTCTAACAGGAGCGCTAATAAATCGTCGGTAGGTTCCGGGTTCGAGTTATTCAACCAATAAGGCACCGCCATGTCGTTTTTCGTACGCATCCTGACACTTTTCATTGCCATGGCAGCGATGACAGTATCTCACGCAGCTGAGGCAGAACGTTGGCGGCTGGTCGAATCATCGGGACGCGTTGAGATCAACGGCACAACCGTCTCGAATGGTGCAACACCGACTTTCGCCAATGGCTGGATTGCCACGTCGAAAGATGGCAGCGCGGTCATCATGCGCGGGGAGCAGCGGATCGCGCTCGGGCCCAATGCGCGTCTGTCCGTTTCCAGCCGCAGCGGGAATGGCTTCACGAATGTGACGCAGGAAGAAGGGCAGGCCAGCTACAAGGTCGACCGCCGCAAGCAGAAGCATTTTGAAGTCCGCACGCGCCAGGTGGCTGCCGTTGTGAAAGGGACAGAATTCACCGTCTCGGCTTCGGGCGATAATCACTCCGTCCAGGTGGACAGTGGTCTCGTTGAGGTGACCTCGCTGTCCACGGGCATGCAGGAAATGGTCTCCAAGGGCCGGATGGCATCGGTGACACGCCAGGGCCGCCTTGAAGTGGTCGCTGTTGCGACACCCGCCGCTGCGTCTTCGGGCAACGTCTCTGCGCCTGCGAAAGGTCGCGACGAGAAGGCCGACGATGCGGCTGATGATCAGGGTGATGATGGTGCCGCCATGGGTGACGACGGGTCATCAGGTGACCCGCTGCCCGGCAATGACAATCAGGATCAGCCTGTGCGTGGCGTCACAGCCTCGGGCAATAGTCAGAAAGATGACAAGGACGACGATTCCGCATCGGATGAGAACGGAGCCTCAGATGATGACGGCGGTGACGATACCGGTACGGATGACGGTGGTGATGACACCGCGTCAAACAACAATGGCAACGGTAATGGCGCAGCCAACGGTAATGGTAACGGCAACGGGAACGGCAACAATTCGTCCAATGGCAACGGATCGTCCAACGGTAACGGCACTGGGTCGGGGTCCGAAGAGGACGGCGATGACGATACCGGTACGGACGATGACGGTGATGACACCGCGTCGAACAGCAATGGCAACGGTAATGGCGCAGCCAACGGCAACGGCGATGCCGCCTCAAACGGCAGTGGAAATGGGGCACCGAACGGCAATGGCGATGCCGCTTCAAACGGCAGCGGTAACGGCACGACCAACGGCAATGGCGACGCGGCTTCAAACGGTAGCGGTAATGGCACGACCAACGGCAATGGCGACGCAGCCGCAAACGGTAGTGGCAATGGCGCAGCCAACGGCAATGGCGATGCCGCTACGAATGGTAGCGGGAATGGTGCGGCGAACGGTAGCGGCAATGCGGCAGCCGGTGGAAACGGAAATGCCGCTGGGTCCGGAAACAGCAATGGCGACAATACGTCGTCGGACAATACGGGCATTGATGAAAACAATGTCGTGAATGGCAAGGACAATGTCTACGAGGGTGTGAACAACACAATTGCCGGTGACGCAAATACACTCTCAGGCAATGACAACAGTCTGATTGGTAACGAGAACACGATCTATGGCGATGCGAACACGCTCAACGGTGAGAAGAACAAGCTGACCGGCGACACCAATGAGGTTCAGGGAAAGAGCAATCTGATTGCCGGTGCGTCAAATGCGGTTCTTGGTGATGACAATGTCGTCACAGGCGACTTCAACGAGGTGCAAGGCAAAACGAACGAATTCGCGGGCGACCAGAACTATGCAGAGGGCGACGATAATATCATTGTCGGCAATACGAACCGTGTGGTCGGTAACGAGAACGTGGTGACGGCCTACACGGCTGCGGATCAGACCATCGAGCTTTCAACCGAGAACAGCATTTTTGGTGATAAGAACGAGATTTCTGGATCCAGCAATAACGTGTTCGGCAACAATGGCGTCATCTCAGGCAGTCTGAATTTTCTGTCCGGCAATGATATCGAAATCGTCGGGTACTCGAACCGGGTCTATGGCGACAAGAACCAGGTCGTCGGCGACAACAACTCGATCGGTACCTCTTTCGTCGGCTACAATGGCAACGACATCCGCGGGGTCTGGAACAATATTCAGGGCCGGGACAATGCGGTTGAGGGCGATTTCAACGCGGTCATCGGCGACTCGAATGAAATCATTGGCAGCAACAATACGGTGACGGGTGATGCCAACGATATCCTCGGTGATCGGAATGTCATCGATGGTTCCAGGAACAAGGTCACTGGCGATGACAATGATCTGATCGGCAGCTCGAATACTGTGTCTGGGGACGGCCATGTGGTCGTTGGTAACAAGCAGAAGATCAAGGACTGACCATGGGGGGGGCGCGGACATTTTGGGGGAGATTGCGGCCCTATCGCCTGACAGTCGTCTACGCGTTAGTTGCTGTCTTTCTGACGGTTCAGTTCAATCATGTTGGACTGATCCGGTCATTCAACAACGCCATCACGGCGGCGCGGTTCGCGCTGACCCCGCAGCAGGTTGGCGGCAGTGATTCCGTTGTCATCGCAATCGACAGCGAAAGCTTGCAGGTCGATCGCGAATGGCCCTGGGATCGGACGCGCTACGCGGAACTCGTCACGGCACTGAATGAAGCGGGCGCTCGCCAGATTGCGTTCGACATCGATTTCAGCTCGCCGGGCAGAGGAGACGCGGCTTTCGCTGCGGCGCTCGAGGCGTCTGCCATTCCGGTCTACCTTGCCTCCTTCCGCCAGCCGATCGAAAGTGCGCCCGGTGTCGTTGCCGAGATGCAGCCGACGGAAATTCTTCGGCAGCACGCTCTTCTCGCCTCTACGACCTTTCCGGTGGACGAGGACGGTCTGGTCCGGCGGATGAACGGGGGAGAGATGTTCTCCGATGGCCTCGTCCCCAACCTTGCCTATGCGCTGGCTGGTGAGCCCGCGCATGTTGAGCAGTCCATCCTGAACGCCTCGATCGACGTGAGCCAGGTGGAGACGATCTCGTTCTTCGACGCTCTCACCATGCGCGACCTGCGTGACAAGGTGAACGGCAAGACGGTCTTTATCGGCGCGACCGCGATTGAGCTTGGCGATGAATTCGTGTTGCCCGTACTGGGCTTGCGCAGCGGCATCTATCTGAACGTCATGGCGTATGAGACCGCCGCGTCCCACACTGAACTTGACTATATGCCGCTTGGCGCGACCTTGTTCCTCGTTGTTCTGGCTGTGCTGGCATCAATGGTACCCATGGCGCGGATAGGCGTCATGAATTATACGCTCCTGAATGTCGGGACATTTGTCGGTGTTGCGCTGCTGGGTTACGGCACGCAAAGATTTGCTGGCCTTGTCGCCGATGTGGCCCCTGTGCATATCGTCACAATCATTGGTGTGCTGATGATGCTCGCCAAGTCAGCGGACCAGTACGCTGCGGCGCTTTTCCGGTCGACCATGAACACGCGCAAGCATGCGATGCTGCTCGACGCGATGATGGCGTCGAACCACGACGGCATCCTGACAATCAACCGGTTCGGTGAAGTGGAAAGCTGTAACGTTCGGGGCGCTGAGCTTCTGGGCTTCGAGATGTCCGATGTCCTGAACCGAAGCCTCGCTGATATCCTTCCGCGCATGCATGCGCTTATCAATCAGCGCGAATGCAACCCGTTTGAGCTCGAGATCGACCGCCGGGAAGGCGGGGTGGTGGATGTCTCCTACACTTATGTGGACCTGCCCATTGCATCGTCGCGCTATGAGACGCGGAAAGAGGCACGGCAGATCCTCCTCATCACGCTGCATGACCTGACGCAGCACAAGGCGCTGGAGATCGCCGAGCGTCAGGCAAAGGAATCCCACGAGCGGGCTTCTGCTGCAAAATCGGCTCTGATCAGCACAATGAGCCATGAGCTGAAAACGCCGCTCAATTCGGTCATCGGCTTCGGCGACCTCATTGCGAGCGAAGCGCTGGGCAAGCACGAAGTTGCCGAATATGCCGAGTTCGGTCAGATGATCAGTACCAGCGGCAAGCAGCTCCTCAACGTTGTCACCGATATGCTGATGGCCGGTCGCCTGCAGTCGGGTGAGACCAAGCCGTCCTTGCAGATCTATTCTCTAGTGGATGTGGGCAAAGCGGCCCTGTCGGCCGCCAAGCTGCGTCAATCCTGGTGTGACCCCGAGGTCGAGATCGATATGTCCGCTATCCGTGTGCGAACGGACAAGCAGCTCCTGACGGTCGCGCTGGAACATCTGCTGGATAATGCTGCCAAGTTCGGCGGTAAGGACGGCAAGATTACGGTCAAGGCAGAGGCGCATGAAGGGCAACTGTCAATCAGTGTGACCGATGAGGGTCCGGGTATCGCCGAGGAAGAACTGTGCTCCGTGACACAGATGTTCTACCAGGCCGATCGCTCTCGCGCCCGGACCGCAGAAGGCTGCGGCCTTGGGCTCTTCCTTGCTGAGCAAGCAGCCCAGGTGTGTGGCGGGTTCCTGCGTCTGCGTAATCTTGAAAAAGGTCTTTGTGCGGAAATCGTACTGCCGGCCCCTATTGAGGCAGCAGTACCCCAGAAGGCGGTGGCTTAACCACCAAGCAGGATCAGGGTGTTGTTGCCGTTGGTAATCCCCGCCTGCAGTGCATAGAGATGGTCAAGGAGGTTCAGCGTCGCCTTGGCCGTGAAGCACGTGTCGTCGATATAGAACCAGTGATCGCGATACTCGACGGCGACAGCCGCGGATGACGGCTTGTTCTTGGCGACCATCACGGCAAAATAGCCGCCCGTCACATCCTCCCAGCCGCCCGGCGCGCGACAGGGCTCACCAAGGCCGTTTTCGGCCTGCTCGGTGATCGATACGATTGACGCATGCTCGTCGGGAATGTGCACGGTCTGGGACAGGGCGGACATGACACTCATCAGTGACCGTCCGTGAACGGCAAAATCACCCACTCGGTTCCCGCGGGTGGTAATTTCCGCCACATAGCGGTCACCCGACATGGGCTCGACCCGGGCGGCCCAGTTCTCCGTCAGATAATTGGCCAGCAGCTCACCCTCGGTCGGGTAGCGGCGCCATTTCAGAATGACCCGTGGGCCCTGGCCGGGCTCTTCAGGGTCGATGACCTGAATCATCAGGGCATTCTTCTCTTGCAGACGCCGCATCAGATTGGCGAGGTGCCGGAAGCGGCCATTGTCGGGCATCTTTTCCGGCGTCGGGCCGGCGGCGGTCCGCGCATTGTCGAGGTCGCCCATCCGCGCCACACAGCACAGCATCAGGTGTTCGACGTTCCAGCCGGACTGGCTGAGCAGGAAGATAGAGGCGGGGGGCAGGGGCTGCAGCAGCTGCTCTGCATAGCTTTTCCCGCGAAGGGTCGAATAGACCATCGTCGGTGAGCTGGAGAGGTTTGGCCCGAACGAGCCGTTCAGTGAGCCAATGGCCGGTGCGCCGGTCAGGTTGAGATTAGAAGACACGCGCCCGTCATAGGAAATGCGGTCCGACGTTGTCAGGCGCTCCAGGTCCACGAAAGACACGGGATCGTTATAGCGAAGGCGCACGATGTTCAGCAGCAACTGCTCCTGACGGGCAGTCGAAACGGCTTCAGAGTAGGTGAGCGTGTCCATCGCCACGGGCGCTGGGGGGCGGGCAATCTGCACACAGCCGTTAAGCGCGATGGCGCTGGCCATTGTCGAAAATACCTTCAGCCCTGCTCGCTGCGCCATGCCCACCTGTCTCGTCAGTCCCACTTCACTCGTACCATCGTCATGGATGATGAACAATTTAAACCACGTCAACAGTTTGGCAGATTATTGCCGCCGGAGATGGCTCCTCGTTTTTAAGGCAGGGTTGCCGGTGTGGCTGCCCCGGGCTCTGGCAATATCGGGGGGGGGTAAGTAGGCTCGTCGCACGTGATGATCTTGAGGGTGGGGAGATGGCATTCAGCCCGCGTTGGTTTGTTTAGGCGATGATCGGGATCATGCTGACATTGGGTCTGGCGCCCCGCGCCATGGCCGCCGAACCGCCTCAGGACTTTACAGACGATAGGCCTATTGTCGTGCCGACCGATGAAGGCGGCCAGGTCGGCCTGTCGTCAGGAGGCGCGTCGGCACATCATCTCATGCGCCAATGTCACCGATTATCAGAATTAGGAAATGACGGGCTGTCCGGACGTCATCCGGTGCGACACGCGGCATCCAAAAAGCGTGACTTCGAGATTGAAAAGGTGATCGAACGTGCATGCTCGGGGCGGTAGGCGACAGCGCTGATGAAAGCTGGCGGACAGGAAGGGATTCGAACCCTCGAGACGGTTCAACCCGCCTACTCCCTTAGCAGGGCGTATATCAAATAAATCAATAGTTTAGCAGGATTATGGGCGCTGAAATATCGCCGGAATATCGCCAAAGTCTCACAGTTCTGCAGGACAGAAACGGGGGGATTCCTTACTGTTCTGCATTCGGGCTCGGCACAATCGCCAGCCCTTCCGCCTTCAGGCACTCGAACAGCCGCCTTGCGACGGCCTGTTCGGCGACAATATCACCAGACCGCGCAGCACTTAGCGGACCATGATCTGAAGCGAAGGCGATTGCCGCATTCCGGATTGCCAGAACTCGCTGTTCGGGGGTCATCGGGCCTATTCTTTCGCTTCTGCGCAGGCGCAAGTGTTGTCCGTTCCGCACCACACGCCGATCGCTTGTCCGACCGCTGTTAGCGCCCATGTGCGATTCGCGATTTCCGCCATCTCGGTTTCTTCACCGATGGCGAACGCCTGGCGCTCGTCATCGGTCAACTTTTGCAGATCCTGCTCGGCGTTGATGGCCTCGGGAATGCTAAGGCCGAGCCGATACGCCTTGTGACCGGCGCGACCGCCACCATCGTGCATGATGGTTTCCATCACGTCGAATATCGCCGGGTAGTTCCGAGCGGTGATGAGCATCGGGGCTATCCTTTCGCTTTCTTCTTGTTTTCCAGCACCACAAAATCAGCCGTTATACAGCCATCCTCGTTAGTGCTGATTTTCTCAAGAAACGTCGTGGTGGACCCGCCATGCTCGCGCGCGATTGCGTTCATCAGTTTGGCAAAATCAACCAGGCCGCTGCCGATAACCTTTGCCGGGATCATCTGACCGGAGTTCGGAAACCACGTAATCGTGATGTGGCTTTCTGGATTAATCATCGACACGAGGGAAACGTCCATCTCATGATCGCATTTTGGACAGGACACGTGCGTCATCGGGCCTTACCTTTCGTTTTGAATGTCGAAATCGCGGGCATAGTCGAGGGTGTCGATCCGGTTGCTGCAGCAGTGGTGGTCACGCCAGCGTCGCCACGGCATTCGGCTTTTGCGAAACCGGGCGGCATTCGGTGGACGCGGGCCTCGCGGCCCTCCACAATATCCGTCGGAACAAGATGCGGAAGCCCTTTCAGCCAAAGGCACACGCGTTTCACTTCACCCTGCCCAAACTGCCACGGCTGCACTGACTGGCTGAAATCCGCGCCGATAACCTGTTTTGCATATCGGTGCATCACGGGGTTTTCGATCGCGATGCGTGGAATGTCAGCCTGCCATAAATCACGGAAGAGCACCGCGCCGTCGATCATTGCGGCCCAGCGCTCAGGGCGATCATGGAGCCAGCGCACACCGGCGTTGGTAAGGAAGGTACAGGGCGGATGGGCGATCATCAGATCCCAGCCGTCATCCAGCACATCCCTGACATCGCCCTGATAGTGCGCGCCTGCCGTTTCGCTCGCTCGAAGATCGCAGGACATTGCGTCATGGCCCGCATCCGTAAAAGCGTCGCGAACAATGCCGGAAAATTCGCAGGCGACAAGAACGCGCATCAGGCTTTTCCATACGCGGCGGTCAAATACACATCAGAGTGCGTTTTATGGCCTGCATTGTAGACGTCCAAGGCTTCCGGGTTTGGATGCGTTTTTCCATCGGCGCTGATGAGACCCTTAGCAGCGCGCTTGTCGGCGACCGCCTGCATTTTCGCCGCAAGATCGGATGGGAGATTTGCGTCGGCAGTGAAATCGAATGGTTTCACTTGGGTCATAGTCTTCTCCAATATTTGCGCCGTCCCGGTGACTCCCGCTACGGCAAAACCTGTGCTTAACCGCAATATGGCAAACGCTGTGACATATTGCAAGATGAGAACAGGCGTGCCATATGCGTTTTTGTGTTGTTTGGTCCGATGGGATGGGTCGCCTCGCGCCGGTCAGGCAGAGAGAGCGATTTGCAGACCTTGGCGTGATCGAGCGAAACATCGTCGAAGACTGGGGCGACCTGCCGCCCCTTCGCTCGGGAGATATGGTGACGGTATGCACACCCTTGGCGCTTGCCCCGGACGTGATGACGCTGACCTTGCGGTATCGCGGGGTCATGCGCGCGAATGGCGCCATCGAAATCGACGGGATCGGATCATTCGCCGACTGGGACAGTTTTCCGGAGGCGCTGGAAGCCTACGAAACGGCACGCCGTCGTCGGCAGACCGCCAATGCCAGGGCGAAAGCCAAGCCACAGCGCGGGCCGAGAGACCTCAAGACGAAGGCAGACCGGGAAGCCTTTGCGAAATTGTGGCGCGATCCCACCGTGCGGAAATCGGAATTGGCCGCCAAGTACGGCCGCGACTGGACTACGATCAACCGTTGGGGGAAGGCGCTGAAGCTGGGAGAGAAGGCGAAACCGGAATGATCAAGTGGTACACGGATCCCGCTTTCGTCTACGTCGCAACTCACGACGGACTGACTAAGATCGGTTACTCCTTCGATGCCGGCCATCGAATGCGCGTTCCGCTGAAGATGAGGGGCATGTCCCGAGGCGCACCCGAACTGTTCTGGTCATTGAAACTCAAGCCCCATCGTCTCGCTTGGCTGACCGAACAGCGGGCGCTGGGCGTTCTCTGTGCGCATGTCGTCGACGGCGAATGGTTGCGCGTGTCGCCTAAGTTGGCTCGCGATACAGTGATCGCCAACGTTGAAACGGCGCTGCTCGAACTGAAAGCCGATGCGTTTCTGACGCAATTTAACCGCGGCCACGTCAACCCCGACATGCTGATGCTGCTCGATCTTGCGGAGCATCTCGACGAAGGGTCTTACCCCACTGCCTGGTGGAATGCCCTTGAAGATGGACGCCGCCTGCGCAGAGAGCGCAGGGCAACTAAGAAGGGACCGGCAAAATGACGGACGACACCGTACCGAATGAGGGTCGCAGGGTTCTGTGGGCTTGGCAGCCAAACCCTGAATGGCGGGGAAGAGACTTTTCGCTATCTGTTACGCGAACGGCAGGACCATCCATAATGCCACTGGTGTTTGCGTCAGCCAGTGCGGCCCGCGACTGGGCAGCTGGCGAGGGCCTTCCCGGTCGGCCGATAGCGTTCCGAGAAGACGCCGAACTCTCTAAAAGGGATGGTATCGCGCCGCAGAGCAAAGAAACAGCGCGCCGAGTCGCGCAAATCGCCGCCAACAAATGCGGCCAGGTGCAATATCTGTTTGAAGTGAAAGAAGCTCAAGCGACCGAAACCGTTCCCGCCGGATGGCATTTTACGGCGTTTACGGATGGACCATTTAACCTCTCTTCCGCCGAAGAGATTGAACCGTGGTGAACCCCACCAAACAAGGACCGGAAGAATGACCCGCGAAGAGAAAATTGAAGCGGTCGCTCGCCTCTTGTGTGGACGGAGCGGTTACGATCCTGATCGGTTGATGCCCGGTCTTGTCCCCATTCAACCTTCTATGGACGAGCCCGCCGACGGCAACACAGACTTTGTGGCGGATCAGTTTCCATATGACGGTGAGCTGCCGAATGGTGACGTGGGTAGTTTCTGGTGGCGTGACTACATTTTCGACGCGCAGGCCGTCATCAATCTTCTCGAAAGCGAAGGACCATCAGAATGAGCACGCCAGAAGACATCCAGTTAGCCGCCGAGCTATTTGCCGAAACGATCTTTCGCGCGATCAACGAAGCGCTCGGGGGATCGCAAACCACACAGATTGCCATCGGCCGCAAGGAAATCAGCGTCGTGTTGCAGTCTCTTGCCAAGGTGTCAGGATTCTTCATCAGTAATTGTCCGCCTGATCAAATTGACGAGTTTGCAGACATTGTTCGGGCGTATGCGGACGGAGCTGCTGAGGAACGTAGGCAGCATATGGCCCACGCCGGGCGAGCGTAAGAAAAGGACCGTCTCATGATGGATCTTAAAGATCACCTCACTCAACTGCGGGAAAAGCGTGATCTGCTCGACGCAGAAATCACTCAGATCGTGCAAAAGGCCATGTCAGACGCCACGCGCGACGACCTCACGAGACTATCCGCCCTTAGCTTGGCTGACATGGTCCTTGCCCAGCAAAAACTTATCGAGACGATGATCCAGGCGAGTGACGGGCGCTGTTATCATCCCACTTTTTTCGGCATGCCCATTGATGAGGCTGCGCAGTTGGTGCTGAGCGCGAGGCATCAAAGACGAGGCCCCATCATCCCCGGCCAATAACCCGCCGGATCAGCACGCCGACCGCTGACTTCTCTTCCCGCAACAGACGCAGCAATTGGCCCCCGTCGCGCATGGCAAAGACGACCAGCAAGATGACACCGGCTCCGGTGCGCATATACACCGCATCCAACAACGCGCCGACTGCAACACAGACGCTGACAATTGACTTTCCGGCCTGCCAGGAAAAAAGGCGCGGGCGCACCGACCAATAAAACAGGGCGGCGATGCCAAAGCCGAACGATTCCAGCACTAGAAACACAATATACGTCGTTGAAAAGAACTGCTGCATACTGATTAATCTTTCCCGCTACCGGTTTCCGCCAGGCCGCGCATCCATTTCTTGAATATCGGCACGGAACCGGCGGACAATACGAACGGCACGAGCCAGTCGGCCAAATGAATGGCGGTGCCGTTGACGCTGATCTGCAGGCCGTCCGGCATGGCCGAACTGGCCCCGCAGCCAAAGACGACGCCAATAACGAAGGTCGCCGCAATGTCGGCAAAGGGCACCGGACGCCCCTTCTTCTTGGCGTCTCCCATGGTCAGGGCAGCTCCGACAAACGCCCCGGCAAGGGCCAGGCCGAAGGTAACCAGGCTGACGCCCCCGTCCGATGGGGGCGGCTCCTGCGCCGCAACGCTGGCCGTCATGGCCATCACTGCCGCCACAATCAATTTGGGCAGGGGTCCAGCCATGATGTTGCCTTCCGCTCATTTCACTTCATCCGCTTTCAGCCCATCGCGCCAGGCGCGCAGGGCCGCTTTGTGCTCATTACAGGCGTCCAGCGCCTCGCGCAGGGCCGTGAATATCTCCGCCGTGGTGGGTGCCCGCACGGCCTTACAGTCCACCAGCCAGGCCGGATCCGGCAGGGCCGGGGGCGGCGGGGGTGTCGCCACAGGGGCCGTCGAACAGGCAGTCAAGGACAGCGTCAGGCCACACCATGCGGCCGCAGCGTTCCAGCATCTCGTCATGGCTCAATTCTTCCTTGATGATCCGTTCCCGCACCACGGAACGCGCCTCGTTCCGGGCCGTCACTTCCAGGCGCTTCGTCGCCCCGGCCCACAGGGCCATCTGCGCATTCTGTGCATAGTCCCGTTGCGCCCGCGCCACGTCCCGCTCATGGGTCAGGAGCGCGGCGTTGGCCGCCAGCTGGTCAACCTCCCCCCGCAGGAACGCAATCCAGCCCGCAAAGACGAGAGACAGCACGGCGGGCAGGGCGACGGGCCAGAGCCTAAGCATAGACGCCCCGCGTCATCACCTGTGCTTCCAGCCTCCGGCGTCGGGTCAGGCCCTCCACCGGCTGCAGCGTGCCGTTCACACGCGCCTTGTTCCAGCGCTGCAGGGACGCCGCAGCAACCTCCATAGGGACCTCGTCATTGATCAGCTTGCGCAGCGTCGACCGCTTCAGCGCGCCGCACCCCAGATTATAGGTGAAGCTGACCAGGGCATCGAAGACGTGCTGCTTCATCGGCACCTTGATCAGCTCATTAACGCAGTCGGCGCTGATTTGCGCATCCTCGCGCAGCAGGACCTCAGCATGAAACTCCGAGATGACATTGCCCTCGCGCGCGTCAGGGCCGGTGTGACCATAACCAATGGTCCAGATGCCCGCCACGTCCTGGTATGCCCGCAGGCGCAACCCCTCGCGCATTTTCAGAAAGGTCAGGCCCGGCTCTGACAGTTTCATCATCGCGCCCGCGCCCCCATATTCTCGAGGAACAGCTGTTCCAGCGCCTCGTCATCCGGCGCGATGGTCTCGTTTTGTGCCCATGGCTGATTTGCGTTCGGGCGCCAGCCGGTGAATGTCGCAATGGCTGCCTCGTCACCGTGGATCGTCCGCACGCGGGCCAGCCGGTCACGGACAATCTCAACGGCGGCATCGCCATAGGACAGGCGCGCATTCACCTCGGCAAAGATCGCCGAATAGTCTTTGTCGCCCTTGTTTTTTTCGTTCTGGGCGTGGTTGTTTTCCTCATAGGGACCGGCCCACGGAATACCGAACTCACGGCCAACATTCCGCACGATGGACGATCCGCGAAACACCCCTGAATTGCTGCCGCGATCCCGCCAGGTCCGGTAATCCGTCGCCCATTGCATGATCATCGCGACCAGTCGGTCACCGGGATTCGGGTGACCAGCGGACGTGTCGGCGTACAGCGCCTTGACACGGGCGATCAGGGCGGGGTCTGTCACGCTGTCAAACTTCATGCCGTGATAGGCGAGCATGGGCAGGATGCCGTCGCCCCAGCCATTGCGGTACGCCGCACAGCTGACGGCGAAATGGTCGGGCAGGCTCAGGCCGGATTTGGCATGACCGTCATCAATGTAACGCTGGGCCCCTCTGATGATCAGATAGACGTCCGACCACTGATTGGCCTGGATCCCGGACAGGATGGCGTCGGCCTCTGCCGCACTGCCGGCCTGATCGATCTGCGACCCGAACTCGGTGGCCCATTTCTGGTCATAGCCCTGCTCCTGGTTACTGGCGAGGACACAGGTCGCGTCAAGATTCACGCCCTGATCCTGCCCGGCGAGGCGGATATGGTCGATCATGCTGGCCGACAGCCAGCCTTGCGCGCTCGCCCAATGGGCCCGGTCGATCAGGCCCATCTCGTGCAGGGGGACCGCCATGCCGCACAGGAACGCCTTCTGGTCGGGGAAGTGATTGCCCCAGCATTCATTGCCGAACTCATGACGCTCACGGATCGTCAGGGGCACGCCCTTGCGGATCTTCTCTGCAATCAGCAGGCGACCATAGGCCAGATGCGCTTCGCCGCTGGCGATGCCTTTGGCCGACGCCAGGCCCCATTGATACATGAGGCTGTTATGAGCGGGCGCGGCGGCATGACGCCCCATCCAGCCCGCTTTGCGCCACGCTTCTGTGAACTGAATATGGCCGCCGGGCGCATCGTCAAACGCTGATGCCCCGAGCCATATCGACATGTTCAGCCAGCAGCCCGCGTCCGCCCGGTGCGCCCGCTCATACAGCGCGCCACAGGACGGGGCGAGCTTGCCCACCTGTTCAGGAAACGCCGGGTCTTCGCCGCCCGATCCGATGGACCATGAATAATCCGCGCCCTGATCGATCTGGTCCACCGACCGAACGCGCGCCACCATGACCGACTGGCTGGCCATCCCCCGATCCCAGTCGGCGGGCTTCTTCGCGTCGACCATTTCATAGGTCCAGTCATGACCCCGCACATGGTCGGGCTCATGACGCGCATAGCCGAAAAACACCCGTCGCAATTCCAGCGGCTCTGCATTCCCGCCGCCCTCCCACATGACCTGAAAGCCCGGACGGAAGCCCGGCCCGACGCTGAACTGCAGATAGCCCGGACGCTCGACCTCGATGTCGACGCGCGCATCGTGAGCAAGGAATATCCGGCCCTGTTCCGTCGGCCAACGGACAATCATTTTCCCATGGGCGTCAGGCACGTCATAGAACGGCCCCTGGGCGATGATGAACTGCGCACCCTCGGGATGGTCGGGGGACAGGGTCTGCGCGTCCCGATCATAAAGGCCGTGGTCCCGCTGGTAGAGCGCCTGCAGGTTCGGCTCATTGTAAACGGGCAGGCCAGGCACCCCGGCGAGCAGGGGCGGCCCCGCCAGGCGCATCCGGTTACTCACGAGCGGCGCGGCCCCGGCGCTCGGGGAATGACCGGTATCGCCGTGAATATAGATCAGGCCATCCGCCTCCGGCTCTTGGGCAGGCAATTCCGCGACAGGCGGCAGGCTGTCCCGCTGACCGAACCGCTCACCAACGCCAAACAGGGCCCGCTCCAGCCGGTTGGCCAAAACGGTCCGGTCAGCGCCGTCCAGCAGGTCCTGCCGCAGCTGCCGCAGGCTGCCGATCAGTGGCCGCAGGGCGCGGGGCTGCGCTTTATGCAAAGCCTTCATCGCGCCCGCGAAGGCGATCATCTGTTTGCTATCGTCTGGGGTCATCACGACACCGCCCCGTGATCGCCGTGAATGGCCCACAGATTGTCGTATCGGCTCATCACCGTGACGCGGCTCCACTGGCCATCCATTGTGCAGCTGCCGCCTGCCACATTGAACAGGGACGCCCCGGCCCCCGCCTGGATTGTCACCGTCTGCGTCGTGGCGGACCAGATATCAAAGATGCGACCGTCACCAAAATTGGCCGTCGCATCCGCAGGCAGCGTCAGCGTGAAGGCGGCCGCGTTATTGGCAATTTCGATGATCTTGGGCGAGTTGTAACCCAGCGTATAGGCCGTCGTGACATTGGTTTCGATGCGGAGAAACTGCTCTCGCAGGTCCTGCTCGACCCAGTCCGCGCTCGTCGCGCCGCGCGCCGTGAAAAGTCGGCCCGTCGTCGTGTCGAGGCATTGCTGAAAAATTGAAAGCGGGGTCAGCACACCCTGCGGACTGCCGGACCGCTGAATAGGGTCCGCAATTGCCGTCAGAATAATCGCCTCATTATCCATTGCTTAGCTCTCCTCTACGACGGGGAATGTATGCAGGCCGACAAATTGTGCCTGTACGTTGTAATGGGTCGACGCACCGCCCGAACCGTTGAAGATGCGGAAGGCCAGATTGCCGTTCTTGATACCCAAAAATGACCCGGAGGGGATGACCGATCCCGTCTGGTCGCGAGATATCTCACTCCAATAAACGCTCGTCGCGCTCTTGGTTTTGTCAAAGCGCACCCGCCCTCGAACAACAGCGAAATGGGTCCCGCCCTTGCGCTGGATCGACACCATCAGCTCACCGACAATGGACTGCCCCATGGGCATCAGCTCGAATAAAGGAGAGCCGTCGGGGATAGTGATTTCCTGCGCCTCGACCGTCCAGCCGGTCAGGCCGCCGCGGCCATTGGTGACGCTGATCGTCGGGACCGTGTTCCAGGCATTCCATTTGGCCCGGAAATGCTGCGCACCCAGAATACCGCCATTAAGATAGCGCAGGCCGCTGGGGCCGATCGCGTAGTTGTCATGGATGGACATCGATGGCGCATTGACCCGCACCAGGGCATCGCAATCCAGCCCGATATTGTGGTGGATCGGTTTGCGTCCCGACTGGGTCCGAACGCCCAGCGCCACCTCGAAATTCTCAAAGATGTTGTTTGCGATAATCGAGTCGACCAGCCCGGGCTGCAGGCCATCCGACCCGATCGTCTCCGCAATGCCGTAGTGGTCGGCGACGCCGCCGCCGGTGACCACATTGCCGATGAACAGGGTTTTGCTGGGGGCAATCTCCGTCCCATTGTTCTCCGCAGGGCCCGCAGTGAACTCGAAGCCGTGATTGTCGCCGACCTCACCGGTGTTGAACGCGAAAATGTGGTTGCTGGCCTCCTCCTCCATCCGCCAGAACTCGCCGTGGCGCGTGTTCACGGTAAACCGGTTGGCGATGACGCGGCCATTATGAACATTGCCAGCGAACGATCCGCGGTGCGGCAGCTCGCCAAAATTCTCATGGAGCGTGTTGCCCAAGACGAGAATGTCGTCGATCAGCGAACCAGCCGCAGGCGAATTGAACAGCCCTGGAACTGTCCACACCTCACTAAACTCATTGAACGTCATGCGCAGCCGACGCTCGGTTGATACGGTGGTGTTTGCCTTCAGGATCACATAGCCCACATTCTGAATGCGGCACTGGTCCAGGATAAAGCCGTTGCGCTCTGTGGCCGACCCGCTGAGCGTCGTCACGCAGGCGAGGTAGTTTCGCGTCGCGGACCCTTCGCTGGTTTCCGTAACGCTCGCGTCCAGCTCAATTTTCGCCATCTCGACGCCATAGCCCGGCGTCCAGTTGACCAGGTTCAGCGACGACACAGACAGATCCTCGTCGAGCGCGACCTTCAGATCATGCAGCCGGACGTCATAGCTGGACGAAATGAAGTTGACGGCCCCGCTGGCGCTGCCTTCTGTCCGGCGCAGGATGCTGTTAAAGCCGCTGCCCCGCAGGTCCACAGCCTTACCGCTGGCCAGGATGCCCGCAGTGCCCGCATATTCTGCCGGAGGCAGCGCCACGCGCTTACCAGCCGCTGCGTTTACGGCGGCATTCACATCCGTCATACCGGGGGTACTGGATGCAAAGTCGGCAGGGACGAGAGGATCGTCCTCGGCCCGCGCCGAAATGCTGCGGCTGGTTGACGCCCCGACACGCACGAACTCTACGTCAGCGCCGGCAGGGGCCGCGACAGCCGTCTCCCCGTCGATATTTGCTACGGCACCAGCCACAACCCAGTTGTTGGTGGCCCGCTTCCACAGCCAAACACCCTCAAACTGACGGGCAAGGGTGCAGCCTCCGCCAGAAACATAATTCAGGCTGACGCCCGACGCAGCGCGAATGGTGTAGACCCCATCTCCCGCCGCATACAGAAAGAATCGTGCATTATCAGGAATGTCGTCATCAGCGTCCGCCGGAATGGTGATTGTCGCAGCCGCAGAGCCGACGACCTCAATTACCCGACGTTCCGCCGTCGACAGGGTCAGCGCGGTATCTGACGACGTATTCAGACGTTTCAGGCCCGTTTCCGCCAGGACGTTGTAGCCAGCCTCCGACGACAAGCTGACGGAGCGCAGAACAGCGGCTCGCTCTGGCGCGATCAGATCGTGCTCAAACCATTCGCTGCCCGTGTAGAAATAGACACCAAGGCCGTCCAGGTTCAGCATGGTCCAGCCCATCACCGGCGCCAGTATTTCCCACTGACCAGTCGCCCCGTCCTGGATATAGACACCCAGCTTGCTCTCATGCCCTTCCCAGACTCCCGTGGCGGACGGGCCGATCCGATATTTGTCTCCATGGGCCGGGCTCTCTGGCGGCGTTGACAATTCGCTGGTGACGACGTGGTGCTGCAGAACGGTCTGACCCCGCTCTTTCAGCCCACCAATAAAATCGGCTGGGCGCTTGGCCAGCCCGCCCTCGAGGGCGAGGGGTGTTTTGTCGATAATCATAGCGGTCAACCTTCCCAGACGACCAGATCGCCAGTGACGTCGTCACCGGTGGACTGAATGATTTGCAGAACAGGACCAGCGCCCGCCACATGCGACACGCCCCCGATGGCCTCATCCGTAAACCGGACAATGTCGGTGGGCGGCTGATCACTCTCTTCGCCAGTCAGGGGGCCGGTCATGATCGACCAGCGCAGACGGTGCGCCCCATCAGACGAGACAAACGACGCTTGCAGGCGTTTCAGCGGCAGGGCGCTCACATCGATCACGTCGAAGGCGGTTTCGTTTTCCAGCGTCACGCTGTCCCGACGCAGCACCGTGCTTCGACGCAGCTCAAGCCAGGATGCAGGAGACATGGCCCGCAGCGCATAGACCTGACCCGTTGACTGGATGTAGACCTGCATGCCAAGGCGCTGCTTGGTCGCCGGGAGCGCGGCTAACGCCGCCGCATCGGCAACCGAATGTAGCCCCCCCCGAATATCCTCCGCATCCATCAGGGCGAAAGTGTCCGCATCATCGGGGGTCACGAGTTTCGTCGGCATGCGAATGCCATTGCGTGCAGCCATCGCTTATCTCCACTCCACCTCAACGGACGCGCCGTTCTGGATTTGATTGTACCGGGCGACGTAATAATCCTCCGTCCGCCCCTCGGCTGTGGTGTGCGACACGGTTGCAACGGTCAGGTCGCTGACCTCAAACCCGTTGGCAAAGGCACGCGGTGAACCAAAGGCCACGGGCACAGCAATGTACGGATACCGCCCGCCGGTACAGTCATAGGTGACCGTCTTGTCGTTATCGGCACTGAACTCTGACGCCAGAGCGTTAATCTGTGTGCTGGTCAGACTGGTCTCAGCCGACGGGCCGTAATAGATGCGCTGACCAAATGACAGGGTGGCCGTATCAGTGACAGTCGTGCCGCCCGCAATACCGTTATCGATATCGGTGACCTCGACCTCGAACACAGTATCCTCTGTGTAGGGACCAGTAAACGTATGCGTCCGGTCGGTCGACGCCTTGGTGACCCAAGCCCCCGACGCAGCGCGCACGCGGATCGTATCGACCGCATTACCGCCTGAAATGGTCCAGTTGATCGTGAGCGTAGAAACAGAGGCACCGCTGGCCTGAGCCCCACCTTGGATGGTCACATTGACGGTCGGCGCGACATAGTTTGCGGCCACGTCGTCCGCGCGGCTGTCACCAAGGCCGCCGCCAATAATGCGGATCACGTCATCACTGATATCACGTTCCAGCAGCAGCGGCGTGTTGGACAGCGCTTTCAGGACATAATTGATCCCGGCGGGCAAGCTGAAGGCGACTGCGCCGGGCGTATCCCCCACGTCATCTACATTATGGACAAGGGTGATATCCACCGTATCAGGATAAAGCAGGCGCTGCGACCCCGGCTCCATCCCCACCAGGGCCTCCAGATCATCATGTCCGGTGGACGGCAGAATGCGGTATTTGCCGCGTACATCGGGCCGCGTTGAGCCCGACGTCAGGCGCGACTTGGCCACATTGGCGGACCGCTCCCAGCGCCAGACCTCGTCACTGGCATCGTACCTGAAAAACGCCTTGGTATCCCGGTCATAGACCGTGAACCCGTCCGGCATCAGGCGGTTGCGCCAGGCTTCCCCGTCCCACCAGACCAGCTCGTTCGGCGCAAAATCCTCCCAGCCATCGCCATAATCTTCCTCCGGGCGGGCGGGCAGAAGATAGGTGTCGCCAACGGCAGGGGATGATGTCGGGGCGGTCCGGGTCTGATTCTGAATGACGGCATGAGTGACTGAAAGCCGTCCGTATTCGGACACCGGCTTGATGAACGAGACGCGGTCCGACAGGTCCGTCGGCAGCGCCGCCGCATCGACCGCCACGGGCGCGGCCTTCTCGACAAAGTCAAGCACCCAAGCGCCGCTTTCCGTCCAGGCCAGCCCGTCCTTGTTGAACAGGGGACGGACGATGCCAGCATCGAAGTCGGTTTCCCCGGACTGGCCCGGGTCCCATTTCATCACCCGCGCGGCCCGATCACCGGCATTGTCAAGGCCCAACAGGCGCACCCGCCCGCCGGGCAGAATATCATGCAGGTCAGGCTTGATGTTCTGCAGGGCCTGCAGGTTCTCGACCGGCGTGTGAACCTCGCCGTAAAGCGCGGGCACAATTTTCAGCCGACCGTTGATCTTGTAGGCCGCGCGGTCAAAATCCAGCGCCATGCCAAAACAGCGATCGGGCAGCTTGGTCAGAAACTGGAACAGCGTTCCGGCGGTCTTCTGCCGCAGATTGGCTTTGCTGGACATTAGCTTATCAGCCCTTCATCTTCGATATTAAGGGGGACAGGGACGATCTTGCCGCCGCAGCAGCCACCCACTCGGCGCGTGCCCTGGTCAACGGAATCCTCGACTTCAATCAGAAGGCGGGGGGCGCAGATCGACCCCTCATCCTCGATCACATCAAACATATGGGGATCGGTGCGAAAGGCTCGGGTCATACGATCTGACCCTCGTCATAGACTTTTAGCGCCGTAGTCGGATAAATATACAGCGGCCCGTCCTCGAACAGGATCCAGGCCGTTTCATCGTACACATATTGCACGCCGGGCTCATCGGCGACGGTGATCCGCTCGATATCGTCCGGGGGCGTGAACAGCCATTGGGCGGTATCGCCGCCCTCGGGGATTGCCCATTCTGCAAACTGATAATCGGCCCCGGTCCAGTCGCCTGTTGCGCCTGCGCCCGGAATGTGCCGGTCGCCGATCTCGGGCGTTTCTGGCGGGACAGTCTCGCCAAAGGTCAGGACTTCGCCGCGATCCGCAACCGGTCGCTCCGTCGGCGGATCAAACACCCCCTCATCTTCGGACAGAAGATCGTAGGTGTCGACCGGCCATTCGTCCTCATAAAGGCCCGCCGTATGGGCCAGGCCCGCCAGACCATCGCGGACCAGCGACTGGTTGATCAGGGCGTCCAGCGGCCCGGCATCGCTGGCCAGCTGGGTCAGCATCAGCCGGTCATCGGCCAGGCACATCAGGGCATCAAGCGTGTTGATCTCGCCCAACGCCGCCAGCTCCTCGGCAAGGGGGGCCAGCGCCTCCACATCGTCCAGCTGGGCATGGATGTTCAGAAGGGGGACCAGCTGCGAGGCGAGGGCCAGGAACTGGCTCACATTGCGCGCGATCGGCTCCATGTCAGCGACGCGCAGGGGCAGGGCGACCTGCCTGCCGTCATCGCTGAACCCCATCATCCGCCCGGCGCGCAGGGCGGCGGCAGGCAGGTCCAGCGGGCGGTCATATTCCTCAGGGGGCAGTTTGACGCCCCGGTCCGCCAGCACCGCCACGTCCTGGACAATCGCCATCAGGCGGTCGACAGCGTCCTGGGCGGGCAGGGCAAGACCGCGCTTGGCATCCCGCAGATTGACCGGCTGGGTCCGGTCACTGGCCCGGCTGACAATGGCGCGGGTCCCGTCCTGATAGTCGCCGATAAATTCGATCTCAGCGCCAACGCCAGTGACGTTGCGAATGATATAATCGATCGACGGCTGCAGGTCGGTGCGCGTGCCGTCACCGGCCACATGCTCAATAATCAAATCCGTGGCCAGGGCCGCACGGTGGGGATAGTCGAAGACGGTCACGCCGTCCTCGAACGTATATTCAACCGGAACGGCGATATCGGTCAGGGCCATGAGACCGGCTTAGGGTCGCGCCCCCTATGGGGGACAAAGCCCGCGCCCCCGGCTGGGGACAGCCCCTATTCGACGGCCTCGGACGGCGGCACGATAAAGCGCTGGCCGCGCTCCCGCTCGATCCGCCGCTCGTACCGGCGCAGATAGCCGGGGCTCGCCCATTCCTGCATCTGGTACACCACCAGGTAATCCAGCGCCGCCCGCGTGTAGAAAAGATTGATCCCGGGCGTATTGCGCAACAGGAGCTGTATGGCATCCCCCGGCACGTCTGCCGGATTGGTGCGGGCCGTGGTCAGAAGCCGCGCCGCTGCATCCACCTCGCCAAAGATCGGCCCCGCCGCCGTGGCCAGCACCCCGCCGCCAAACCGGTTGTAATCAGCAAACAGGAAGTCGCCAAAGATCCCCATGCCGCCACCCTGCAGCATACTGGCCATGACGGTATCGCCGCGCACGCGGCCCTCATCATCCAGAAGGGGTCGGGGGGTCAGGCCCTTGGTGATCTGCTTGGATTGCAGGGACGCAAAGCCCAATATCGTTGACATAACGATCAGATGGGTAGCGCCCGCCATCGGGCTGACGCCGGGCGTCCCGCGAAGGGCCGGGGCGACATGGCGGGAAATGACGGTCACGGGAAAGCTCTTGAATTGCAGGAACGCCCGCAACGCCTCACCGGCCAGCGTGCCCGGCGGATAGCCCCAGCGCAGGCGGGCATTCTCGCGGGCCCGGGGCTCGGTCTGGGCCGTGGCCACCAGGTCGGTGAAATAGGCATTGATGTTCCGGCGCAGCAGGTCACGGCGGTCCCGAATGGCGCCGGGCTTGGCATCCTCTTTCAGGCCAAAGGCCGCGATGATCTCCGTGTCATCCAACTCGTCGGCAATCTGGGGCAGGATATAGGTATCATCCCCCATCTGTCGGGCATGGGCGCGCAGCGCGTCCCATTGCGCTGCGTCCAGGCCGTAACGGGACAGCTGCCCCCTTGTGGCCTTGTCCAGCTGGTCAAAGGTGCGCCCGGCGTTCTGCCCCAGATGCGCGGACAGCATGGCCCCGACACCCCGGCGGTTGCCCTCGGCCCACATCGAAAACCCGTTCAGCTTGTAGAAAAAGCTCTGCAGCCACGCCGCCTTGCCCGCCGATCCGTCGGTTGCGGCATAGCGCGACGTGATGTCGCCGATCGACTGCCGCGCGCCAACACCCAACAGGGCGGCGGCCTGCTTGGCGTCCTCGCCCTGCAGGCGCGAAATGCCGGACAGGGTGCCCTTATAGCCGTCCAGCAGGTTGACCCCGGCGCGCTGCATCGTGCTCGTTGCATTGGCCATGTCGGGCAGGGCGGACAGGACCATGCCGCCCAGCTTGGACAGCACCTGGCTCAGGCGCAGCCAGCGCCCGACCGTCGCAAACCGGATCGAATGGGCCGAATTGGCAAGACCGGTCAGCTCGTCAAATTCCGCCTGCCGCAACAGGGACGAGGCACGATTGCGCACGGACGGACTTTCCGCACCTTCCATCACGCGCCCGAGATGGGCCTGCCATGCGGCTTCCGGGGATGGACCCCAGGCGCGCATCAGCACGGTATTGTCTGCCGCGCGGGTGATATGCGCCACGGCGGCCTGCATGAAATTCCCCTGCCCATACGCCTTGTGATAGGTGTACCAGTCCTGGCTGGTCCGGAAATGCAGCTGGCGGCGCGCGCTGACCTTGCGGGCCAGTGATCCGGGCGGGCGAAACCCGTCCAGGTCATTGGCCCCGACAATGCGCTCATGCTGGCCGGTGACAATGTCCATCCACACATCGCGCAGGAAGGCGTCGGGATCATCCACCTCGCCAAAGGTGCGGGCCTCGTCCAGCAACGGGCGGATCGTGTCGCGCCATTGGACGAAGGCGGCTTCCTCGCGGGCCAGCCGCTCACCCTTGCGCAGGGCTGACCCCTGCCAGAACCCGCCCGCCACTTTCAGCCGGTCATGGCTCTGGCGAATGATATAACCCTTTTCCTTGGCAATGAATGCGCCCTGGTCGTTCTGACGGCGGCGCGTCTCATCGATCAGGTCGCCAATAATCTCCGCCGCGTCGCGGGCGCGGGCATTGCCGGTCGGGCGCTCATTGGCCCCGTTGCGGATCGCCATTTCCGTGACCACGGCGCGCTCGAACGGCTCATCGATCCGGCCCCAGAAATTGAAAAAGAACGGCTCAAGCCCGGCTTTTTTGATGCGGCTGTCCAGGTTCTGCAGCAGGTCGGTGCGCTCGGCCTGTTGCAGGGCGTCGACACTGGCCCCCGATCCATAGCCGTCCTTTTCCTCGCCCACGTTAAAGACGCGCGTGGCATCCGCCATGTCGCCGCGTCCCGACTGGACATAGTCGCGCATGAACCCCTCGCGGCGCTGCCGCGCCAGCAGGGCAAACCGCGCCATGCGTTTCTTGGCCAGCTGTTCCAGCACTTCCTCTGCCGTCAGGTCCCGGGCCGCGTCTTTCAGGCTCTGCTCTGCGGTGCGCCGTTTATTGGCCTGGGCCCGGCGGGTCAGCTGCTCGATGATCTCATCAGCTTCATCATCCGACATATCGCCGCCGACCTGGCGGACAGCATCGCGGACGGCCTTTGCGCATGGATTGGCCATGTTACACGCCCCCTCTCAGGATACAGGCCCGGGCGGCGTCATAGGCGGCGCTCAGGGCCTTTTCATCAAACCGCGATGCCCCGCCATAGCGTGCATCCACTTCGGCCTCCGCTGCCGCCACATCCTCGTCAGACAGGCGGCCCCCGGCGATCTCATCGGCAATCATGGCATCATCCTCGGCCAGGCGCGCCCGCATGGCGTCCAGCTGCTCGGTCACTTCACCCTCACCAAACCGCACCGCGCCGCCGGTTTCGGCCTCCACCTGCTCAGCGAACGAGACGGGGTCCTCTTTTGGCGGGCGCGGCGGCAGGTCGCCATAGGGTGTTTCACGTGAATCACGCCCCGGGGCAGGGCGGTCCGGTGTGACGCCCTCATCATCGATCGCGCGGCGGATCACATCGGCCACATCGACCGGCTCGCCGTCCAGCATCTGGTCCATGGCCTCGACAAAGGCCCGCTGCCGGATGATGGCGGCTTTCATCTTGATCCGCTGCGCCGCGGCCACCTCGTCATAGGGGACAATGGCCCGCTGACCGTCGGGACCTGCCGGGACCAGCTCGCGGCTTTCCTCGCGCAGCAACCGGCGGCCCGCGCCCTCGTCACCGATCCGCTCCCGAACGGAAAAATCCGCATCCAGCGGGTCCTCGATATCAATGGGGCGGTCAATAATGTCGGGCGCATCCAGCACCTCGTCAGCATAAACGCTGGCGTCGGGGCGGCGCTCCCCCTGGCGGGCGACGTCCGTGCCCGGCGGGGCGTCCGCCGAACCGTCACCGCCATCTGGGCGCGAACGGGGGCGAGACAGCGCGTCACCGACCAGGCCCGCCCCGGCGGTGAACGTCCCGCCCAACACGGTGCTGAAAAAGATATTGGCGAGGCTGTCCCCCAGATCATAGTCGCGCTGCTCACCTTGCAGCGCAGGCAACAGGAACGCCTCGGACGCCGCCGTAACAGTCGCAGCCTCCGCCGCCCCCCCGGCAAAGCGCGCCGCCGTTCTGGTCGCAATCCCGCCCTTGGCCAGGAAACCGGCGCGGGCCAGCCAGGTCTGCGGGATGAAAGTCGCGGCGATATTGACCGGGTCCGCCATAGCCCCGGTAAAGCCCGACGCCAGGCGGTCGAGATTGCCCGCGGCATCGGGGCCCACGGCGTTGCGGTAAAGGATATCCTGCCGACGCTGCTCCCGGCGCTTGATCTCTGCCAGCTCCTGGGCCGTGCTTTCATAAACCGGCGCATCGAAGGTCAGGGCCCCATCCAGGCCATATTGCTCCTGGGCCGCTGCGGCGCTCAGCACCGGCAGGTCATCCCGCGCACCCGTCTGAAAATCGGCAAACTCGCGCCATTCACGCGAATCCCGGCGCAGGCGCCGGACAGCGGTTGGCCCTATGCTTTCTTCAAAGGACTGGGCCCGCATGCTCGCTTCTGCGCGGCGCTCTGTGGGATAGATTTCATTCTCGAGAACCCGGTCCCTTCGGCGCGGCGCGGTGCGAATTTTCGGCATTATTGACGCTCCTGCCCGCGCGCAACTAGGTCCTCATAGGTCCGCTCAACCATTTGGCCGGCGCGGTCGATGATCGGATTGCCCAGAGCGTCAACCAGCACCAGGCCGGTTTCATCGCCATTGGTGACCCAGATCGCTTCTGACCGGATCAGGTCGCGATATTCCGCCCGGCGGGCCTCAGGGGTGGGGGCGGTGCCCAGGGCATCGGACAGCCCGGCGGCCCCCCCGTCCAGAAGATCCTCGCGCACCCGGTCGCTGCCGCGACGCACCCGCCCCGCATGATAGCCGCGCGGGACGCGATAGGTGTCTTCGAAGGTATAGCCCTCCATCAGGGACCGCGTCGCCTCGCGCACGGCTTCGCGTTTTTTCATGCCTTCCTGCGCGACCAGATAGGCCGCCGTGGTGGTCAGCGTGTCGATCAGGCCCGCATTGGCCGCACTGCCATCGGGGGCATAGGCCAGCGTATCGGTCAGGGGCTCCAACTCGCGGACAATGTCGCTGCGCAGATCGTTCCGGTCCATGACCGGGACCAGCTTGTTGACGTCCGCCTCCTGATCCTTCGCCCGGGCAATTCGCGTTGACAGGACGGTGTCGTCGGACGTCCATTCCAGAATGCGCGCAAACTCGGGCAATCCGGCCTCAGCCAGCTCCGCCATGACGCGCGGGCTCTCGCGCCCATAGGTCTGGGGCAGGGACGCGACCAGGTCCCGAATGGCGGCCGCCCGCTCACCCGGGGCGGCATCCAGCGCCTCATTGACCCGCGCCTGGGCCACATCAACCGGCAGCAACCGTTGTTGGTCCTCCGGCACATCGCCCGCCGTCTGGGCGGCGCGCGCATAATTGGCGTAGAGCTCGAATTGCCGGGCCGGGTCGCCCGCGTCGCCCGACAGTGCGTCCTGGAATGCCCGGAACGCCGCGCCTGCGGTCGGGTCGGTCTGCAGGTAATAGCGCGATGGATCGTCAAGCCGCTCCTTGCGCACCTGCTCGGCCCGTCGCACCGCCCCCTCGTAAATGCCCGCCCGGGCGCTGTAACCGCGTGATCCCGGGGCAGGGGCCAGCTGCGCAATCGCCTCGCCCATCTGGGACAGGCTCATCTTGTCAAAATGCGCCGTGGCGGCATGGGTCTCATCCGCCACAACCGCATTCTCATAATACCGCGCCGCGTCATCTGGTCCGAGAATGTCCTCGATCTCACGGATGTCGAGTCCCTGCAGACCAACGCCCGTGGCGGCCCGGCTCGCCAGGTCATCGGCCATCATGCCCCGCAGCGCGACGCTGCGCACCGCACGATAACGCTGGTCCTGCGCATCCTTTTCAGCTTCCCGCCTGCGGATTTCACGATCGGCGGCATTCAGCGCCTGGTCCAGCTGCGGGGCGCTGGCCCGGTCCGTGAACCGGCCCGCCTCGATTTCCCGCTTCAGTCCATACGGGTCGCGACGCACCAGGCCGTCCAGCTCGGCCCCGACAATCTTGCTGCGTTCCTCGGCAATAAACCGCGCCCGGTGCGGGCCCGGAATGTTCTCGGCCAGCTCCGCCAGGCGCTCCTCGGCCACCGGCGCCTGGGACGGGTCCACCAGCACCATGGCCCCCAACGTGCGGGCAGTGTCCTGGGTCTGGGCATAGGCGTATTGCGCCGTTCGGGCCCGCTCGACCTCCTGCGCCGCGCCGCGCACGCGCAGCGCTTCGGTGTCCATCCGCTCAAGATAGAGGTTTCTGACGCGCTCGTTCTGAATGCTGTCGGCCCGGGCCGTCCACTGGTCCCTGAACCGCCGTTCTTGCCGTTCGGCAAAGCCCGGCGCAGCGCCATCATATTCGGCACTCGCTGCGTCAAAGGCGTTCGCTTCTTCCAGCGCGCCCTCGGTCAGGGATTTCTGCAGCAGGGCATTATCTGCGCGGTCCCGGCGGATCGCGATAGCCTCGGCCACATCACGCACCCCGGCAGCAAGACCGCTTGCGTAATTCCCGCTGCCGCCGCCACTGGTCGCCGTTGTGATCAGGCTGCCCGACCGCTGCCCCCGCGCGCGCGTGCCAATCTGGGCCATCAGGCACCCCCTCTCTGGCCCGCCGCCGCAATCTGGGCCCCGGCGGACAGCAAGCTGCCCGTGCCGTCCAGCGTGCCTTTCAGCAGCGACTGACGGCCCCTTATGCGGGTTTCCCAGGCTTCGGTTTTCAGCGCGGCGGCCCGGCGGCCCGCCTCATATCGCGCCCGCTGCCCGTCCAGGGCGAAACTGGTGGCGATTGATCCCAGCGCGTCATTGACGGTCCCATCAACGGCAAAGCCCGATCCCCCGGCGGCGGCAATGGCCGCGCCCTGTTCACGGCGGCTGTCCTGGGCAATCAATTCCGCATCCAGCGCGCCCAATTTGCGGGATTCAGCGGCATCACTCAGAAGACGCGCCGACTGGCGGTCCGCAAACCGCTTGTTACTGACCCCCTGGGAGAACGATCCGACGGCGGAAACAACCGACGCGGCAACGGCAAGGGCGGTGCTCATGGCAGATACTCCATCAGGATTTCCGTGTGCGGACCGGCCCGGCGGCGCGCTTCGGCATAGGGGGCGAACCCCAGAAAGGTCAGGAACCGCTGGCCTGCCGGAAAGTCGGCGAGGCACGAGGCTTCGATACGGGTCAGGGACCAGTCACGGACCGCCTCCGCCAGCTGCTCACGGATGGCCGTCACCACCATGCGGGTCGCGCGCGGGTCCGGCTCGGCGAACATCGCCCAGGCTTCCGCCAGATGGGCGCGCTGCAGGAAAAGCCCGGCGCTGGCAATGGGACGGCCATTCCGGCACAGCGTCCGGGCGCGGACCATGTCGGGGGAGGGGGCGCGATCAAGAAGGCCGTGATGGATTGTCAGGTCGCTGAACACCTGCAATTCAGCGCGCGGACGAACCGCGCGCCAGTCACCCGCCCAGTAGGGGCGCAAGGAAAGATCAGTCTTCATTGGTTTCAAGACCTACCTTCATGCCCAGCACCGTGGCGGCAAATGGCTGGTTGTGAATGATCTCAATAGCCATCCCCAGCTTGGACCGGCCCGATTGCGGGGTAAAGCGGTAACTGCCCGTCTGGGGTGTCGGGGCCTGTCCTGTCACTTCGTCCGTATGGTAAGGAACGATCGTCACCGCCGGGCGGGCCGTCTGCCGCTCCTCATTATCGATCCGCAGGCATCCGCCGACCATGTCCCGGTACTGAATGAAGACTTCCGTGACATTGACCGATTCCCCGCGCGACGTGCCGATCGGGGTCGGCACCACCAGCGGCATGGACTTCATGACCGCGCCATAGCTGTCACCAGCCACCACCTTGGCGGCGGGATATTCAAGTGTGAATGATCCGGCCACGGCACTTATGTCGCCGCAGTCCACCCCATCCACAAGACAGCGCAACGGGCCATCGCCCCGGCCTGGCACGGTGAAGTCGGTGCGCGGCAGGACCCAGCGATGGGTCGGGCCCATGGCGGGCACGTCGTCACTCAGCTGAACGCTGGCCGTGTCGCCATCAATATCGATAATCGTCGCGCGATAGACGCGCAGGCTTTTTGGCGCGACGGAATTGGCCACCTCGTCCCGCCACCAGATTTCATCGTTTGTTGTTGCGCCGACCAGCCATCCTGCGGGGCCGGTCAGGTCGACGGTGTCTCCCATTTCACCGGCGGCAGGGGTCAGCAGCTTGGCCTTGTCCCGGTTCCACAGATCGATAATGGCCGCGCCGTCCACATAGACCTGGTCCTCGGGAAACTCACTCGCGCGCCGCCAGGGGCGATGCAGGCGATAGAACCGGCGCTGACTGCCCCGGCGCACCACGGCGACCAGATCGTCGAACTTGTCCGCGCCTGGAATGGCCGCAATGGCCTCGACGAACACATCACCGCCCATGGACCGGCGCGCAAACGCAACGATGTTTTCCTGCCGGTCATAGGTCAGGACGTACAGGCTCCCGTCGTCCCGCCTGATCCACACCTGCTTGTTAGGGCGGGACAGGACGGCCAGCTGGGCAATACTCACATCCCCCACCTGTTCAGCCCGGATCATCAGGTCGCGCGGATCGCGCTCCGCCTCCTGCATCACATGCTCGAAAATACGGGTCTGGTCGGGAGAGACGTACAGAATGGCGTCTTGTAGCACGGCGGGCGGGACGTCCGCAGAGCCTTCCGTGGTCACGGTGCGGGCCACGATACCGCCGGGGTTGGGCGTGATGGGCTCGTCAATGGTGGGGCCCGAAATACGCTTCACCACCTGTTCAGTGCCCGCATAAAGCCGCTCATGGCTCACCAGCCACAGGATCGGGTTGACCTCACCATCGGCCAGGGTGCGGCGCACGCCATCGTCATCGGCAACGACGCCAAACCCGGTGGACGGACGAAAACTCGCGCTGTCCGGCCCATAATCAGCCACCCGGGACAGGGCAATGCCGTCGGGCTCGGCAGCGCTGCCCGCCAGGATCACCCGCTCATCATGGATCGTCCCGACCGATGGAAAGCCTTGACGCCCTGAAAACATCCCCTCGCGCCAATAGGTCGTGGGCGACGTGGATGGCAGGGCCCGCTGGACAACACCCGTGGCGAGGCGCGGGTTGGCGACCGACGTGATGCGCACGGACCCGGCGCCATCATGCAGGAAGGTCCAGGAGACGCTGCCGTCGGATATTGTGCCTTCCGTGTGCAGCGGCTGGTTGGACCCGGTCGTGCCGCCATTGACAGCCCTGTAGACCTTGCCATCGCTGACCCGCTGCTCATTGATCGCGACGCCTTCGGCCTTCGCCTGCCAGGCGTCGCCAGAGAAATACTCCTCCGGCGTGCCAATCTGGAACAGCCCACCCACATGGCCAGGATCAAACACATCGTCGCTCGCGGTGATCGTGACGCTGGCCCCCAGCGCAATGCCGGACGCCGCCAGCGTCACGCCGTCATTGCGGTAATCCAGCCAGGGCCCGTCTTCGATCGCCCATTCCACCAGTCGCCAGTCATCTTCGGCATAGCGCTGCAGCGCCTGCAGGGGATATTTATAGGTCGTGCTCGACATGAAAACGACGTCAGCGGACTGCCAATAGCGCACGGCATCCAGGTCCGCCTCCACAAACGGGGCGTCCAGCGCCATGATCTCGACCAGGGACACCGAATCCCGCACGACGATTTTCAGGTCGGTCAGCTCGATCCAGTAGGTTTCCCGGCGGTTGAAACGGAACGGGATCAGGCGGGATTTTTTGCCATTGGCGAATGTCGCGCCCAGATCCACAAAACCCGGGCATTTCTCCGCGCCTGCCGTTAGTTTTGGCAGCCATCCATCAAGGATTTGCGCCCCTTCAAAATAGGGCTGGATATCCTCGCGGATGATCAGGTCCGGCGACAGCTCACCCGCCCGCAGGGAGGATTGCAGAATGGCCTGTTTGCCCATCAGTCGCCACCGATCAGGGGCTGACGATGATCCGCGCCCGCCATGACTTCCAGCACCCTGGACCGCCGGGCCCGGCGCGCTGACGTCTGGGAGACTTCGGCCATGAAGGCGCGGCGCTCTTCATCCTCATAGATCGCATACATCTTGTCCCGCTCCCGGGCCCCGGCCCCTTTGAAGCGGGCATACCGGAACGCGAGGCGGGCAGAGATGGCGGAACGCAGCAGCGGCGCGCCAATCAGCGCCTGGGGGTCCACGCGATCGACATATTCAAGAATGATGACGCCGCCCCGGTCCGCCACCTCCACAAACTGGCCCATTCGGGCAAAATGCACATGCTCATCACTGTCCCGGCGGCACACACGGATGATCCGCAGGCAGCTTTCCGGGATGCGATACCAGGACACCCCCATGATTTCAGCACCATCGGGCTGGTCCGACGCATTGGCGGTTAGGGCCAGGCGGGTCGTGGCGGAGGGCCAGGCCCGGGCGGCCAGCACCTCGTCATAGGCATCATCGAACAGGCGCGCCAGGTCGCGCGCAAAGCTATCCCCCGACACGTCACCGGGGCCGGGCAGCGTGTCAACCAGCTCGGTCGTGATCAGCGCCAGCGCATTATTGACGATCGTTTCCTTGCTGGACCGATCATCAGCACCGAGATTGCCGGGGGATTGCGTCATGGTCTATCAGTCTCCGAAAATTTCAGCGTGCCGCTTTTCGGCCAATTGGCGGATCGCGGACTTGAAGTCTTCCGCGCTCGGCACTTCGCCCTTGGCTTCCAGGCTGGTCAGCAGGGCGGGGTTGATCCCCATATGCTTGCCCACATCGGCGGCGGTAAAGCCCAGCTTCGTGCGCAGTTCCTGCACTTCAGCATAGGGGCCCTTCGGCTTGTCGTCGGCGGCGGTTTCGGTCTGTGGTTGTTGGTCGGTCATATCACCCTCTTGCCCCTCTTGATGAATGACGGTGCGCCCGGCCCGAGGGGGAAAAACCGGGCGCACCGATCAGGCGGGGAAGCCCCGACCGATTAGCGGTCCACCAGCAGAAGCGACACCGTCACTTTTGCGTCCGCGCTGACGGCGGCGGACCGAATGGTGAAAAACAGCTCAAGGTCTGTCAGCGGGTCTTCCGTGTACCCCAGCAATTGCCAGATCGGCACGCCCATGACGGCGGCCCCCAGCTCAAACTCATCCGCGGCACTGACGTCCACGCCATCAAGGATGCCGTCCTCGTCATTGGTCCCGCCAAAATCCATGGTGACGCCGGTGCCCATGGCCTCGACGTAAATCTTGGACTGCGGCAGCAGGTAGGCGGACGAATTGATCAGCCCCAGGCACAGACGGTCCGCAACAGCGGTTTCGTCAGGCACCACGACACAGTCCTGCATCGGGGCAATCTGGCCACCATAGAAGGCGGACGGGGCATATTGCGGCGGGGTCTGGAGCGTCAGCCCCTTGATATTCGGAAAATTGATATCAGCCATTTTAATGGGCTCCTATATGATCTTGGGGGACAGGCGCACCATGCGCCCGTCCATTCGTGTTCAGATGATCAGGCTTTGCACTTGATCAGGAGAAGCGCCTCATCATAGATGCGCGCGCCGCCCACTTCCCACTCAGCATAGGCATGCCAGTTCCAGCGGCGTTCCTGCATCCGCTCGACCATGGGGCGTTTCAAGACCCGCTTACGGTGAATGGCGACGGACTTTGCAACGCACAGCACCCATTCTTCGTTCGCACCCAGATCGAAGCCCAGCTCCTGCGCAATCGTGCTCAGCTCCTCATAGGGGCGATATTCAAAGCCCTGCCAGCGGCCCGGCTCCCCGGCGACCAGCGATTTGACCACATTGGTGTCAGCGCTGGACAGCTTTTCGTCATTGGTCAGATGCGCCAGCTGCGTTTCCGACGCGATGCAGGTCATGGGGCCCATGACATAGCGGGAGCGCAGAATTTTCCGTGCCGACTGCATCTTGGATGATGTCAGCGGTGTCTCCCCCGATCCACCAAGATTAAACTCATGACTGTCAATCGGAATGACATTCCCGGTTTTCGGATTGCCGGGAGGCACATTTGTCAGGGTCAGGGTGTTCGGGTTCGTCAGGTTCTTGCCCGACATGGACTTGCCCAGGATTGAATGGATCACCCGCTCATCATCCGCGCGGGCAATGGCCATGTTCTGCTCCATCAACAGGTCCGACGTCGGGTCGGTCACGGAGGATTTGACCCGGTCAATGTCCGGTCCAAGGTCATCCATGACGTCGTACGCCTCAAAATGCCCACCCCGACGACGACGGGCCGCTCTGTGGCCTTCTGGGGTGCGGCCATCATGATCCTTGCGTTTATTGACGCGGGACTTGCCGACCAGGTCCTTGGAGAAGGATTCCCCCGGCTCACTATAGTTGAAATTCTCGTCGATCACGCCAACGAGGCGGCGCTCTCTCTGCTGGTTTTCATGGCCAAGATTGCGCTCATAGGCGCGGATATAGTGCTCTTCCAGTACATTGGCTTCGGGCATGGGTTTCTCTTTTTCCGTTCCGAACAACCCCTCGTTCAGATATGGTTAGCGGCCTTCCGCGTCGGTCAGCCGTTTGATCAGTGCAAGGCGTTCAGTGACCGCATATTTATGATCCCTGTGCGATGGATCATCGATGGCCGCCGCATATTTTCCCTCAAAATCATTGAGCGCCTCCGTTGCCTCGGCGACGGTCTGGCGCGGCAGTGATTCCCGACGGGACAGGCCTTCCAGCGCGCCGGGCTCCATGGTCGCGGCGGCATAGTCGTGCATCAGCTTGATGAAGGCCGGATTGTTGCCCGCGCCCGACTGCTCGAGAAAGTCGACCAGCTCGTCGGGCTGGTCCTGCACAAACGCCTGGACCATTTTCAGATTGCCCTCATAATTGCCTCCCCACTCCTTGCGCAGGGCGGCCTCGCCTTCCTCCTGACGCTGACGGTCCTGCACTTCCATGGCTTCCTGCTGTGCCGTCAGCATGGATTTCTGCAGTTCGGCGACGCCCTTCACCTGCGCGGGGTTCAGGCCCAGATCATGCAGCCCCTTCATGACACCGGCCTTTTCCTCATCATTGGAAAAGACCAGCCCCTCGGGGATTTCATACGCATCGGGACTGTCTGGACGCCCCATTTTGGCAAAGATGGCCGCCATTTTCTGGTCGCGCTCCGGGTCATCATCCCGGGGCAGTTCAAGCAGCCGGTCTTTCGGCGCGCCCAGCTGCGCTTCCAGCACTTTCAGCTGACGGAATGCATCGGCAGGCTCCTTGATCGCATTGTTTTCCGCATAGGCCCGCGCATCGTCGTCAAGCCCGTCCAGAAAGGTCGGGGCAGGGGCGGGGGTGGCGGCAGCCGCCGGGGCACTATCGGGGGCGGTCTCTTGCGGTGCTGCGGTTTCGGCAGGCGTTGCATCGGTCGCTTTTTCGGTGTCACTCATCGTTCTGGTCCTCCTCGGGGCCGGGTGTGGAAACGCCCATCAGGGCTCGGGAAATATTGGGAACGGTCAGGCCCGCCTTGGCGCAGATTTCCACGACAGTGTCGCGCTGACCGGCCTTGTAAACCTCGTCATCGCTGCGGGTGCCGTGCTGATAGCGCGGGATCAGAAGGACATTGCGCAACAGCAGGTCGGCCAGCACTTCGCGCCCCAGATCATTGTCGAACAGCTCGCGATAGATGTTCCGGGCCATGATCAAAGCGCCCCCGTGGACAGGGCCTGGCTGGCCTGCTGCGCTGCGCCTGCGGCGGCTCCGGCCTGTTCCAGCGCCTGGTTCAGCTGTGCGGCGCTTTCGGCCTCGGCCTTGTTGGCGGCGATGACGCGCGGATCGGTGAGAAGCGACGGCGACACGCCATAGGCTTGCCCGGCGGCCCGCACGATGCTCGGCAGGTTCAGCGCGCCGCCAGCGGCGGACTGGCTCTGTTTGGCCTCGGCTTCGACCGCAACGGCCCCGCGCGTAAACTCGAGAAGGCGCATCAGTCCCTCAACCGCGACCTGGCGCTGGGTCGTGGCGATCGGGGATTTGTACTCAAATGACAGGTTCAGCCCGACCAGGCTTTCCGGGGGCGGACCAAATTCCCCCGCCCGCTGCATCAGCGTATAGGTCCGCTCCGCTACGGGGTTCAGGGATTCCTGCTCGAGACGCGCAACGGCGGGCCCCAGACCGCGCAGGGTCTGGTCGCGCCGGTCGGCCCATTCCGTGGCCGTCTGCTGTGGTCCGCCGCCATGGCGCAGCCAGTCAACGAAATAGATCACCTCGACCTGGGTGCGCATATATTCGATCAACTGCATGATCGGCCCCAGGTCGCCGGGCTCATAGACGCGCATGGTCGGGGCGTTGCTGTATTGACGCCAGATGCTCGCATCCAGGGCGTTCAGCGATCCAGGCCGCGTGTCCAGCTCCGACAGCGCACCGCCGGTCATATCGATCAGCGCCGGGTCCGCCGCCTGCTCCGATTGCAGGATGAAGGATTCGACCAGGACATTCAGGCCCTTGATCATCGGCAGGGCCATCACCCCGGGGCCATAGCCATAAGGCTGGCCCGACAGCCGCTGGAACCGGCTGACCGCATAGGGAAACTCATCATAGCCGCTGGCCGCCACGGCAAAGCAGGTTTCATCGTCCAGGAAGGTCACAGTCGACCACGGCTTGCGATTGACCGGCTTGCCTGCGCGCCCGCCCTTGCGCGGCTCGATCAGCTCAACGAAAAACATCTCCCGGTTCGGATCATCTTCCGCGATCTTGTCGATCTTGGGGACGTCGGGATATTTTTCCTTGACCTCCCAGGCGCGGCGCGAGAACCGGCGGGCCAGCGTGTCGCACTGCCCCGTGTCCGGGTTGTCATCGATCCAGCAATCATTGATCGGCACGGCGAGATAGCGCGGGCCTTCCTTTGCCCGCGCGCCGGTCCACATGACGGACGTGCCAAAGGCGACGCTGTCCACCATGCCCTCGGCCAGCTGGGTGCGGAAATTCGATTTGGCGCTGGTCAGGGTCAGGAACATCTTGCGGCTGACCTGGTCCAGCCACACCGATTCCTCATAGGTCGGCTCGCGCTCATTCAGCCGCGGCTTCATGAACTCGTCAAAGCCCGACACCAGATAGCCAAGCAGGGTGGCCGCAAACCGGTCATTGGCGGTGCTGCCCGTCGTGTCGACCATCCGGCGCGGGTTCAGGGCCCCCGGCACCTCGAGCGCGCCCTGGTTACGGCGCGGCAGGATGTAGTCGGAAATATCTCGCCACAGGGGCTCCCAGGGAAGGCGCGCCTGCTTGAGCTGCGCCCAGCGCAGCTTGCGGCGGCGGACCGCATCATCGCTGCGCGCTTCGGAGAGGGCGAGACGGGTCATCAATACCCCGCCGTCAAAAGGGTGCGGGATCGTGTCGTCACCCGACCGCCGCCCAGCTCACCGGCCAGCGCCTGCCGGCCTTTGAAGCTGGCCGGGGTGCGCGGGCGGATCGCGGCGCTGCCGCTGGCACTGCGCGTGCGCGACTGTACCCCGCGCGTCAGGACCGTGGAACCGCGCCCGCGCCGCTCACGGCTGGCCCGGGCCTGCGCTGCGGTCATGCGAATGGTGGGGTCCGTCGGGTTGGCGGCCTCCGGGACTTCAACATTGACGTCTGGCGGCTCGGGCTTTGAAAACAGGCTCATATCAATCCTTTCACAGCGCCGTGGCGCGAATACGGCGGGGCGCGACCGGCTTGGTGCCGATGCGCGTGCCCACACCGTTCAGGCCCGACGGGCGGGCCGCATTTGATCCGATGCCGGTATGGAACAGGGTCATGTATTGGTCCGCATCCGCCACATTGTCGTGGTGATTGCCCTTGACCGGCCGCCAGACAGCGTCACCGCTGGCCATGTTTTTCAGATGCAGCTTGTAGCCGCCGCGATAAGCTGCCCGCAGGTTGGGGCAGCGTTTACTGACCATCTTGCGCGGGCGACCCTCACGCATATCCTGCATCAGGCGGCGATTTGCCCCCACCCGCTCATCTGGGTCATTGGTTTCCGCCGGGACGATCCGGCAGGGCAGGCCCGTAACCTCACGCCAGCCGCTGGCGTAGCTGTCCATGAAATTGGCGCCGATTTCCGTGCCGCCGAACTGGTTGGATGGATCGATGACGTGATACACCATGTTGCGGTCCACATGGCGGGCATAGCCGCCCGCCGGACTGCACATGAACTCGGCGACACGCTTGCCGAAGGAATAACCGTCCGTCCGCTGATCCTTGGCCGTAACCACTTCGTCATAGGCGATGACGCGGTCAAAATCGTCCCGCTGACCAATGACCGCAGCGGCCTTGCCGCCGCCATCGACCCCGACCGTTACGGGCAGGTCGGCGCGGGCTCGGACTTCCTCGCCCAGATCATGGCGGTCAGGGTGATAGTCGCCATAGACGGGCATGCCGGTGCGCGAATAGCCCAGCTTGTTCATGACCATGCGTTTCAGGTCATAATCGTCCAGCTTTTGCCGCTGGCCGATATAATACTCGTCGTCCATGAAGCCTTCGCGCGCCGGGCTCGGCTCGCCATTGTCCAGGAGCGCCCCGGGCTGCACGTGAAACTCATGCTCATAACGCGGATCAATCATCCGTTTGGCGAGCCAGTTTTCCTCGTTCGGGGCGTTGAAGTCGCCAAACACCATCTTGATCGGCGGCAATTGCTTCCCGTCCGGCCCATTTGGCATTTCATTCTTGAAGGCGCGACCCACCCGCATGAAGAACCAGCCATAAGCATCGGGGGCGAACAGATCCGCCTCGTTCATCCACACCACATTGGCCTGAAAGCCGCGAGCAAAGTCTTCGGCGCGGTCATTGCCGATGGCGCGGAATAGAAATTCCAGGCGCAGGATTTCGCCAGTCTGCGGGTCTGGCAATTCAAAGATATGAGACGCCGGGTTGCCTTTGCCGCCATGCCACTGACCCCACTCCCGGGGCCACACGTCGAGATAGGACGGGATCGTACTTTCCCACAGACGGCGATAATCCGACCGCACCACTGCGATCCGCAGCTTGCGCTTGCCGTCGACGATGCTACGGTGCTGTTGCCGCGCTATGAGAAAACATTTTGCAACACACGTCGTCGTCTTTGCTGAGCCCACTGGCCCCATGAGCCAGCTGGTGGGGCTCATGTCATGGCGGAACGCATCAGCGACGGGCCCTGCCGCGTCCTGCAGCATGCGTTGCGTCATCTCGACGGTGTTGGCGCGCTCTTCAAAGTCTTCAATCGGATCGTTCTTGTAAAGAACATCTGGCGCGGTGTTCATTTCCCGCACCCGGACCCCGGGAAGCGGCCCCTTATTTTTCGGGTGGCCTCATCCAGCCTAGCCAAAATTCTGGAAGGTGTGTCTACCACCCCCTTTACGTCAGCGCGGCCCGCGATTTTCGGGGCATGGGGGGCGCTCAAGGGGGGGGTGGGTGAAGGCTGACCGGCGCGCGCCACGGGAGAGAGGAACGCGCGCCGGTCCCGGCGGGCAAAGCGTGCCGCGCTATGTCCCGCGCGGTCAATTCCCCCTACCGTCGAAGTAGGGGAAAACCATGCAACAATGGCAGCAATATCAATGCTTTGTTGCATCTGTGAGACTTTCGGTTTGTGAGACTTCCCCGCCGATCGGCCTGTAACCCTTTGATTTTTCTTGGCTGGTTCTATCCTCGAGATGCCAAGCGAGCGGGATCGAAGGCACCTGCGAAACGTTGACCGCGACCGGTGCCGGTGTGTGTTTGTACTTGGCGAGGAATTCATTGGCCCAACGCCACAAATCGATCGCTTTTTCAATCTCGCACCCGAAAGCGTCCCGGATGTTGGCCGGGTTGTCATCGACAAGCGCCTGCGCGTTCACGAGAGGATCGCGGCGGCCCATCTTGTCGAAAAGCGCCAGCAATTCCCGGGTTTTACGGGACTTCGCGCCTGGCGGACGTCCCGCCTTGGTCGCCTTTCGCGCCGGTTGCCAGTCCACGCGGCGGCGCAGCTGTGCCGCCTCGGACAGCGCGGACGTGCCGAAAAGCTCGTCCTGCACGACGTCGACCGGATCCCGGTCATTTGCCTGCACGCCGCCGCCGCCGGGCGGATTTCCCGCCTCTTTCAGCGCTGCGTCGATGCCGTCGCGTTTTCCCACGAATTAACGTCCCTTTTCGGAGGCGCTTTCCTTAGGATCGCGCCCCCCCTGCGGGACAAAATTAGTTAGAAGGGCGGTTTCTGCACCATTCGGCTAAAGGAACAGCGGTTACAGACCGGGTTACAATATTGAACAGATTATAAGGTTTATTATCAGTATCTTATTGAAAGCTGTAACCATGTAACCCGTGTTACCGCGAGTTTTAGCCTTATGCGCGCGAGCGCAAGCGCAAGGCCAATAGGCCGGTAACAAGGGTTACACGGTTACACCGGCCATTTTTATCAATGAAAAGAACGGGATACCCCGTTACCGATCGCGTTACCGCATGTCGCCAGCGCCGGTAACATCATCAGCACCCGTCCCTTCTTTTACTGCAGTCTTGGGGTCCGGGCAAGCGCCAATTGTTTCGCCCGCCACGGGTCCGGGTCCGGCCATCGGTGCGGGATGATGAGACGGGCGCGCGATGGCGCTTGCGCGCCAGGCGCGACACTGGCGGGCGCAATGGCTCGCTTTCGCTCGCGCGCGCCCTCTGGGTATCGTTTATGGGGTCTCGAGGTGGTCCAAAATTAAGGACAAGGGCAGTCGTGTGGACCGCTGCCGCCTGTCATCAAAATAGGTTGATGACGCTTCTGCGCCCGGCAAACGCCGCAACGCATATGACCACCGAAGATCATCAAACGGTGTATTCGCATACAGACGGACAAGGTACGGATGATTGAATGCAATATGCACAGATGCCTTACATTTGCAGCTTTTTACGGCAATGCCAGTGCGTCTCAGCCCAGCCTTATCTCCCTCAATTGCCGTCCTAATCTCTTCTGAAAGTACACTGAGTATATGGCTCAATGCTGCACGTCCGTCGCCTGATGGATCAGGTGGTGTGGCAATGCAGAAACTGTCGGCAGAGGGCAGCCCCAATTGCAGCCATAGCGCCCTCGCAGCGGCCTTGCCAAAGTACCGATGCGCACTGCGGACAGCTTCAAGCTTCCATTCTTTTTCGCGGATATCCACGTCATCACCGGCCTTTGGCGGCCCCGCATATTGGCCTGTGCGACGGATGTCAGGGAGGACTTCGTGATACAGCCAGCGCTGAAAGCGCTTGGCTGCGGGGGTTCGGGATCCGGCGATGAGCCGATAGACGCCCGGTTCGGATATGATGACCATGTCCTGGTCACCACCAGGGGTGTCGTGTTTTACGACCCCCTTTTCGTCGTCATCCAATCTTCGGATCGGATCGCGCGTGTTCGTATAATGCAGGGCTCGACACACATCCCGTGCGATGAACCAGGGCGCACCGCCCCTCATCAGGCTTCGGATAGGGAAGTCATCCTCAAATAAATGAACAATGAGACTGCTCATGCGGCGAAGCTCACAAACTGCGGCATCACCCGGTCACTCATTGAAGGAATGTGGCGATAGATCACGCCCAGCCCGGCGACACGCGACGAAATCTTCTGCTCTCGCTGCGCCAGGTCCTCCATCTGACGCTTGATCATGCCCTCGCTATGCTGGCTGACCATGCGGCCGTTCTGGCCCATCATGAGCGCCGCGAGAAGCCCTTGGCGCGCCATCTTCAACATCTCTAACTCAGCCAGCAATTTGGCCTGGCGTGGGGTGACCGGTTCAATCAGAGGGGTAAACATTTCCATGTCGGTTTCCTGTGGACAGAATGGCCGGCTCTGGCGGTTTTGAAGCCGCGCAAAATCCGGGGGTTCAAAAACCCGTCCACAGGATAAGGCCCCATACGCCTTTAGGCTTTCGCCCTGGACATGCGCGTACAGCCCCCGGAAATGTCCGCAAGATGACGCCTCTATCGCGTCACTCGCCTGTGGCAGAGTTTTGAAGCTCCGCGATCAGGTTGCGCGACTAATGCTAGGCTGTCAATGGTCGCGTGACCGCTCCAACCGTTTCAGATAGGGACGACAGGCCCCATAATTCCCAGCCAACAGCGTGTCTTCAATCACACCGCTGGCACTATCCACCTTCACTTCGACCCTGCATTTAAGGTTCGCCACGACCGGCGCGACGCTATCATTCGCCTTATAATCGAATACTTCCGCACGTCCATTGCTCCAGACATAGACCACTTTATCGTCAAGATGGATGTCGGCATCAGGCGTCCCGAGTATAGCGAACGCCTCCTTGCGATCCTGCCCATGTAGTTCCTTCAGGATCGTGACGCCCGGCTCGAATGAGACACAGGCGCTCAGAGCGAGGATGGCGGCTATTGCAACACATGGCTTCATGGAACCGACTCATGCGGAGGATTCTTGAAGAGTCAACCAAGACTGTTAAGAGCTCGACTAACCCCCATCCCTGCACCGCGCGCACCGCCCGCCGACAAGGCGCGGGCTGGGACGTTCGCAATCCTCACACTCGCCCGGCTCCCCCGGCGCCATCGACGCACGGGGTCGGGCCAGCAGGGCGGCCCGCTCGCGCTCGGCCATGTCTGCGGCTTCGTCTATAGGATCGGCGTAATTGGTCACGCCGCCCTCGCTTGGCTGATCCGGTCCCTGATAAATTCATCAAAGCCCGGCTGGTGTCGCAGGGCCATCAGCTGCCCGGCATTGATTTCCTGCACCCCAGCCTGCTTGGCCAGATCGCGGAAAAATTGCGCCTTGACCATGCGAATATCCTCAGCGTCCAGAAGGCGCTGGATCTTCCCCTGCACAGCCGTCGTCGGCATGTCGATGAACCAGCCAATACAGCGCGGGCTCCACATATTGCCGTAAAACCGGCACAGCCAGTCGACCTTGTTTTCCGTCCACGCCATTATGCACCCCCACAGGACAGGCGGCCTTTCAGCGGGCCGTGATAGGTGGCGTCCAGAATGCCATGATGACCGACCAGCGCCCGCGCATAGGCTTGCGCCACGTCGGCGCTGGGGGCGCACACCGTATAAAAGTCCGCCTGACGAAACCCGCCCCGATCCATGCCAAATTCAAACAGAAACCGGTCCGGCGGGGCAGGCACATAAGATGCCAGAGGCGACGGCGGCGACACGGGCCGGGCCGTCCGTATGCAGACAGGGTCAACCATTCTATTCATCCTCTCCTTTGAAAATAGAACTCAATGCAATGGAAATTCCGCTCTTGGGCGCGCCTGCACCGGTGCGCTGTTTACAGGTTGTAAAATTCGTGGACGGCATTTGTCTCAACGCGGCAATGGCCACCCCGGCCCCCGCCCATTTGGTCCCCTCAAAAAGGGGGTTGGTCGCCGCGCTCTTGGCCGGGAAAAACAGGCTCGCGTCATCTATGGACCATTTGCCCTTTGGCATGACGATCGACATGCCCACGATATTCAGCCGCTTGCGGACCAGTCTTATTTGGTCGTCCATGCCTTCATTATCGACGCGCAGCGTGTCGGCGCGCCATTCGCCCAGCAACGCAGATATGGACGGTGTGCCGGTGCGCTGCAGGACCTGCGGCGTGGCAGACAGGAGCTGGTCGAGGCAGTCCGCCCATTCCGATCCCGCCATTTCAAACTCGCGGAGGCTTTCTTGCGACAGCAATTCTGCCCAGTTTTTGCAATCCGCTTCGGTTGGCTCGTCATCATCGATGATGACATGGGCGCACCCGAGAAGCGTCCCGAACGTATCGCCGCCCCGGCCATCATGGCCGCCATATCGCTGCAGGGCTTCCTTGTACGCCCTGATTGCCCGGCGGACGCGCGGAAAATCGCAAACCATTCGGCTGAAAATGTCCGCACCAATCCCATTGACGAAACGCTCATCCTCCCAATCGCCTAATGGCTGCGGATTGTCCTTTTCATTCAGCGCACCCAATTCCAGAATAGCCATGCGGCTGACGTCGGCCGGGTTCAGCGGCGGGGGCAGGATGGATGCAAAAATGAACGATGAACGGACCTTGAACAGGACCGCGCCACCATTCGGATCAGCCCGGACGGTATTGCCCTCGCTGGACGCCTCGCGCGCCATGTCGATGATATCCTTGGCCCGGCGATTGTCCGTTGTCGCCTCAAATTCATCCAGGATTACGCCCGCACTGTCATTGTTCAGATAGCGTTTCAGGCCGGGGGCGGTCCCATTATCCACTTTCAGGCCCAGCCCGCCCATGATCCATTTCACGATCCACAGGAGCGAAGATTTGCCCGTGCCGCGCCCGCCGGTAATATAGATCATCGATCGCCAGTCGAGCGCGCCGGACAGAAAGGCCATGCCGATCCAGCCCAGAAGCAAATAGGGGTCGATCTCGGGGCGCTTCCAATTCCAGGACTTCAATTGCGCGTAGAGCAACTGGCCGGGGCCATCGTCACCGCCCGCTGGACTGTTCGCAGACGGCGGATTGATCGAAGGACGCTTGGGGTAGAGATAGCCGCCGATCTCCGTCGGGCGCTGGAACAGGCCGCCCGGCATGATCAGCTTGTCGCCCAGATGCACGATCAGCTCATTGTCATCGGTCCGCCAGCATCCGCGACCGCGCACTTTTTCAACCGTGTCCCATGCGCCGAAGGCTTCCATTTTCAGGGTGCAGGCGCATTTCAGGGCTTCGATGACCTCATTGCCTTCCCACTTTTTCTTGGTGTCATAGACGCGACCATTGTCCGTGGTCCTGAAATAGGGCCAGGCCCAGGCGGCATAATTTGCATAGGGCAGAAAAATATCCTGGATCAGCGCCGTTTCCTTGACGCTGCCAGAGATGACCGTGATTCCGCCTGACGCATTGAAAATATAATAATTGTCCCCATACCGCCCAAGCGGCACGACGGGACAATGGGGCGGCATACCCCATTCATCCGGCTCCCAACTGCCCGGCTCCATGCCCTTGAAGTTTTTGCCGATTTCAATGGCGTTCAGGGCACGGCGTAAATTGACGGCCTCGGTTGGCGTCATCCCGGCCTGCACACGGCGCTTGGCCTCGTTAAAATCGATCGGATCGTCAGCCATTCACCTTGTCCTGCAATAATTCGTTGACGTCTTTTTGCGCAAGCGGGCGCGTGACAGACACCGTCTTGGCCCCGGCGCGGTCGGCAAGGGTGTCCAGCGCCCGTTCAAGGTCGGCGCGCGACGTGCTATCCTGGGGGTCATTGTCGGCCACCACCAGATAATGGTCGCAGCACGCGAATAGGGGCGCATTGGCCAGATTGCTGATGGACCCCGCCGCCGTCACGCGGTCGTCGCGGTTGAACATGGCCCAGCTCAGCGCATCCTCTATCCCTTCGGTGATCACCTGCCGCCCTTCGCGGTGCCCGGCGGCATAGGCTTTCTCTGGGGAATAAGAGCTGTCGCCCTTGGCTAGCCGGATGGACGTGCCCTGAACATCCCCCCACATCATTTTCGCCTTGGGCAAGGTCGCCTTGCGCGGCTCATGGGGATGCAGGAATGTGCGGTGTACCGCCCGAATGCGCCCGTCGGGCCCGGACATGGCGGTCAGCAGACCAGGATAAAACTGACCGTCTGGGGCTTTCAGGGCGGGCGAAAAGCGCACCGCCTCCGGTGGACGCCGCAGCCAGTCCAGGCGGATGCCCCGCCCGCGCAGATAATCTTCTCCATGGGTGCCGGGGAGCGGCTGGCCCCGATTCAACCACCAGCCATAGGCTTTGCGCGCCTTCACCTCGCGGTCATCGGTCTGCGCCGGGGCAGGGGCGGGGCGCGCCGCAGCGGCCTTGCGGTATTGGGCAGCGCGCTCGGGGTCGCTCAACCCCAGCCACTGACGGGCCCAGGCAAAGGCTTCCTTTGCCCCGTCCGGCGGATAACAGCCAAATTCGGCGAAGGCGATCAGGTTGATCAGGTCGCCCTTGGCCGCCCGATCCCCAAAATCGACCCAGCGCCCCGCCGTTGCGCCCGCCACATCAATACAGATGGAACTGTCGCGATCCCCGCGCGCCAGCTTCGTGCCGGACGTGGTCGGGGGCCAGTAATGCACGCCGTCTCGACGCCCGCCGGGATACAGACGCTCGGCCAGCTCACCGGCGCGCTGTCGCAATCCCTCGCGGATCTCCGTGGTGTCCTGGCGCCGCTCCATCATCGCGCGCCCGTGACCGCATCGCTCAGCGTGTCCAGCATGGCCTCGACCTGGCGGTCAAAGTCATCGTCCCGCTCCATCGCTTCTTCGATGCCTTTGATATCCCGGTTGATCGATCGATAATGGCGCGGCGGCAGGACCCCAAGCTGGGCCTGCGTCTTCCCGCTGACCCCGAACGCCCATTTCGCCAGCGCGCACCCCAGCGCCTGGGTCTCTCGCGCCTGCAGGGTCTTGCCTGCCAGCACGGCGGAGAAACTGGCCCGCTTCTGACTGGCCGCAAAGAGCAGGGCGGCGACCAGCTGCGCCCGCTGCATGTCACGCCTGACGCGATGAATGGCGATGGCCAGGGATGGAATGGGGTCCAGGTCGTCATCCCCATGGGGCCGACGGGACGACACAGACGCCATCTGGATCAGTGCGGGACCGGCCTTAACCATAAATATCCACCCGCGTGTCGTTGGACGCCGCCATGGGCTGCGGCGCTTTCATGGTGCCGGGGTCTCGGATAAGGGCCGCGCCAATGGCCGCCGCCACCTGTTGCTGGTACGGGCCGCGCAGCCGGTCCGGCTCTGTCTTGCGAATGTCCTGCGCCAGGGACTGGGCGCATTCCGTCATGGCGGGCCAGCTCCGGCCTTTGCCGTTGATCATGACCACGGCGCTCGCCGCACCGACCGCCACCCGGGTCTGGGCCGTGTCCCGTTGGGAAAATTCAAGAAGGGCCTGGGCCAGCTTGGCGACGGGACAGGTCATGCGGCACGCCCCGCGCCGATCGATCTCGCTCGGGCCACGCGAACACTGTTTTCGTGTTCGATCCTTGACAGCGCGTCGATCAGCTTGTCGGCCGTCTCCTGGTCCAGCGTCAGAAAACCCGCTTTTATCTTGCTATATTTATGCTCAGCCAGCCCGGCGCGCGCACAAAGAGCCCGGTTTGTCACGCCAACACGGGACCGGGCCGCCTCGATCTCATCAAGAATTGCCATAAACTTTCCCAAAAGTTGCAAAAAAATTGCGTTGAGTTAAAACGCAAGTGATTTGCAATTCTGTTCAAGGGGGAATGTGGTGCTGAACGCAGAATTTTTTTCGCCCACAACTCCCATCATGGATTCACTGCGCGACAAACAGATGAGCCTCGTGACCGAGGCCATGCGGGCAACCCAACTCAAGCCCACGCCATTGGCGGAACGGGCTGGCATAAAGGCCAGCACGCTGACAAAATTCCTGCACGGCCAGACCGAAACACTGCGCCAGACAACCGTGAACAAGATCGCCAATTTCGCCAAGCTCGAAACGGTCAAGCCCGTCGGCGCGGACGAGCCAGAAGCCTCTCTATACGCGGGCGACCTGGGCTTTCTTCGTGAGGATGTAGAGGCGGGCACACAGTTTAAGATGCGCGTGAAGACCCGGGCGCTCAATCTTCTGGGGATAGAGCCGGACGATATTCTTGTCTTTGACAGGGCTCGCCGCGCTCGTAACGGCGATGTGGTTTGCGCGCAAAAATTCAGCCACGAATACGGATCAACCGAAACTTTGGTGCGCGTGCTGCGCGGAAACTTTCTTGTGACGCACACGACGGAAATGACCGATGATGTGCCGCTTTTTATTGATGACACCGGACTGAAAATCATGGGCACGCTCGCCCGACAGATCCGCGACCGGTCATTTTGAGCGCCGAGATGGAGGATGTGAACTTGCAGAATAATTGCCGAAAAATTGCAAAATGCTTTCGCAATTATTGCCTTTTTCTTTTCTCGCTGCCAAATAGCAATCCATGCACGGCTTTGCGGACATGGATGACGACGTGATTATCACCTCTCAGGAAGTGGCAGAGCGCTGCGCCTATGCCTCATGGGCCACCCTGAAACGCGCCATGGCCCAGCGCGGCTATGAGATGCCGCGCCCGATCCGCCGCGGGCATTTTCGCGGGGCGACCCTCAAATCATGGTTTCGCGCCATGCCGACCATGGGCGAAACGCCGCCCGGCAAACCGGCACCCCAATATGAACCGGCACGGGAGCGCATCTATGCCCGCCTGGTCTCGGGGGCGGCATGAGCAAGCGCACAAAGACCGATCGGGGCAATCATCTGCATTGGCGCATCGTGGGGCAGGGGGACCGGGCCCAGACCATAGGGCGCTGGATACCGTCGCCCGGCCTGCGGGACAAAGGCTTCAAATCCATCGACCTCTGGGGCCCACCGGGCCCCGCTTTGTTGCTGGCGGACTGGCAGGCGCGGGGCTTTGCCGTGCCGCCGGACACAACAGTCTGCCACAAGGGGCTGGCGCGCACGGCGCAGGCGCTTCCCATCGCAGCGGCGCGGCGTGTCGCCACAGAACTCACGGCCCTCGCCAAGACCCCGGCCCAGGCCGTGGTCACGGTCGCCCATCGGCCACCAGCTCGACCCCGCCGCCGCGATATCAATGCCCTCCTGGACGAATTTCTGGCCAATCGGGCAAAGGGCAAGGCATCCAAGGGGCCGGTTTCCAACAAGACGCTGCAGGACTATAACACCCATCTCAACGCGGTGCGATCGGCCTGCGGGGATGAGCTGCCCTTGGCGATCACCAAACAGCTGCTCGAGATGATGTATGAGCACTGGTTTGCTGCGCGCGGCCAGACAGCGGCTTACAAATCCGTCTGCACGTTCAAATCGGCATTGGCCTGGGCCTATGAGCGGGAAGGCTGGGAAGGGCGCGTGCCGCCCCCTGACGCGCTGTCCAAGATCGATATTTCCAAGCCCGCCGGTCGCATCCGCATCGCACTGCCGGCCGAAATTGACGCCCTGATGTGGGCCATGGAAGATCCGGGCGGTCTCTATGATCATTTGGGTACGCCTACCGGTGAGCGAATCCTGACCCCCAAATTTTCCATGGGCGACGCGCTCACGCTGATGCTGTGGACATGCGCCCGGGTCAATGACGCCCTGTCGCTGACCGACCAGGCCATCAACGCCAATGACGGCTTCATCCGCTACACCCAAGCCAAGACCAAAAAGCGGATCGTCATTCCGATCCTAGGCCCGCTGACCGACCGCATCCCGGTCATGCAGCGCGCACGCCGCGCGCGGCAAGGTGATCGCCACGATGAGCTGGTGATCAATGAGCATGATGGCCGACCCTATTGGCGGATCGAAGGCAAGGACCAGGTGCGCAAACACAAGCCCTTTAACGAGGAATGGAACGCGCGCCGGGCGCTGGCTGGGCAGCTCGTGCCGTCGCTGATCGGTGAAGGGATCGACCCACTGGGCGATCCATGGACGGCGTTCAACGCGCAGGACTGCCGCGATACCGCCGTGACGCGCCTTTTTGCGGCAGGGTGCAGCGTGCCCGAGGTCGCCAGCTGGCATGGCTCGAATGACTTGTCGCTCCTGGTCGCCCATTATCTCAAGATCATGCCCACCGACGCGGTCGAGGCAGGCGAAAAATTGTCCACATTGGCAGAGCGCGAAGGCTGGAAAGTTTAGGCCATTTGCCATGAACATCTGCGGAACATTCAGAAGGGCCGAAAGGCCCTTTTTTCGCGCCTGGCGCTTCAAAATTGGCCAGCAAAAAACAGGAATTTCCGCCGAAGTCTCACGTGAGACTTTTTAAAGTCTCACAAAAAGTCTCATGTTCACTTTTGTTCTGGATGCAAAAAATGCGCCACGACGGGCGCATCTTGTTTATTTTGCTGGGGAATTTACTGGCGGACAGGAAGGGATTCGAACCCTCGAGACGGTTCAACCCGCCTACTCCCTTAGCAGGGGAGCGCCTTCGACCACTCGGCCACCTGTCCATCGCCCAGAAACCAGCGTTTTGGCGGATTGGCAAGCCCTTGTGGTCGGCTTGTGAAAAATAGTTGGCGCAGGCTGTGCGCGCCGCTCACATTGCAGCGGCTGTCAGATATGGCAGTGGTTTCAATTTATTGATCCCCTTTAACGTCGGTGTTTCAAATCGGATAATGCCCCAAAGAGTCTTGGCCCCCGTCCCTAGAGACGATAGAAACGGTCAACGGTGCAGTCAGGCACAATCGAAGACGCGAACAGGATAGCGGATGCCGGATAGGGCAAGCGAGGATCAGCGGCTGGCCGCTTTGCGGCGCACGGGGCTTCTCGATACTCCACATGAGGAAACATTTGATCGGTACACGCGGGTGGCTGCCGCACTCTGCGATGCACCTGTGGCACTGATTTCTCTGGTCGATGAGTGTCGACAGTGGTTCAAGGCCGCCGTCGGCACAGACGTGGCCGAAACGCCGCGCGACATCGCTTTTTGCGACTACGCCATTCGCGGCAGCGCCCTGATGGAGGTGCCCGACGCCACGCAGGATGCTCGGTTCGAGAACAATCCGCTTGTGACCAGCGATCCGCATGTCCGCTTTTATGCCGGCGCGCCAATCGAACTGAGCACGGGCGAGCGGCTGGGCACTTTATGTGTGCTCGATCACGTGCCGCGCACTCTTACGGAAAAACAGAAAAGCGCGCTGACCGATCTTGGTGGCATTCTGGTGCGCGAGATTGAAGGCAACCGGCTCGCCGTGCAGGCGACCGAAGAACTGCAAAACCTCACCCGCAACAAGGAAGCCGCCGATGAGCGGGCGTCTTCAGCGCGGCTGGTCGCGCGGGAACTCAACCATCGGCTGGGTAATCTGTTCGCGCAGGTCTCCGCGCTTGTCGCGATGGCGGATCGCGAAACCGAGAACCGGACTGATCTGGTGGAGGTCGTGCGCAACCGGATCATGTCTTTGAAGTCCGTGTCAGATGTTCTGGTCCAGGAAGAGTGGCGGTCGGCCAGTCTGCGGCAAATCGCCGATGTATCCCTGTCACCGATCCTCTCTGAATCAAGCGACCGCAGTGACTTTGTCATTGAGGGCGATGACATTGAGATCAATGAAAAAGCGGCCCTTCACCTGGCCCTGGTGTTTGGAGAACTAGCGGCGAATGCCCTGCGGCACGGCGCGTTGGGCGAGGCGCGCGGCAAGGTTCTGCTGCGATGGCGGGTGGAGGGTGAGAAATTTATCCTCGACTGGATCGAGACTGGGGTCACGGGTACGATGAATCCGTCGCGGCGTGGTTTCGGCTCCATACTGCTCACGCGCGTTGCACCGGCGAGCCTGATGGGCTTTGCCACAAGAGAGTTTACCGAACAGGGTCTCGTTTACCATTTGGAAGCGGATTTCGCACAGCTTCTGCCTGATCCTGACTGATGGTGAGGCGCATCCATTACCCATCAATAATGGTGGACAAATGAAACGGCGTTGAAACCTTAATCGTGCTAACCAACATAGGACAGGCTGTGGTGCTGGACACCTGACAGCATCCCACCTCGGTCGCTCGTGCTTCATGTGGAAGGCGAGCTGGCCGAAACTGCCTGTTCAAGGAGTTGATATGTCGGAAGACACCAGAGCATTTCCTGTCCTGCCCCTGCGGGACATCGTTGTATTTCCTCACATGGTCGTGCCGTTGTTTGTTGGGCGCGATAAATCGGTGCGGGCCCTCGAAGCCGTCATGCAGGCCGATCGCGAGATCCTTCTCGTTGCCCAGAAAGAAGCCGGCGATGATGATCCCGGCGAAGACGATATCTACACCATCGGCGTTATCGCCAAGGTACTCCAGCTGCTGAAGCTGCCTGACGGCACCGTGAAGGTGCTTGTCGAAGGCGGTGACCGCGCTGAGATCACGAATTATGTCGAGAACGACTCATTCTTCGAAGCCGAAGCCGTCACGCTGGAAGAGACCATCGGCGACGAGGCTGAGGTCGAAGCCCTTGTGCGGTCGGTCAATGCGCAGTTTGAAGCCTATGTGAAGCTGAACAAGCGCGTCAGCCCTGAAGTCATCGTCTCCATCGGTCAGATCGATGAGCCATCAAAGCTCGCCGATACCGTGGCGTCACACCTGAACCTCAAGATTGCAGAGAAGCAGGACCTGCTGGAGATTTCGCACGTCGCCGCCCGTCTCGAAGCCGTTTACGGTTTCATGGAAGGTGAGATGTCGGTGTTGCAGGTCGAGAAAAAGATCCGTGGGCGCGTGAAGCGTCAGATGGAGAAGACCCAGCGCGAATATTATCTGAATGAGCAGATGAAGGCCATTCAGAAGGAACTTGGCGAGGCCGAAGACGGCCGCGATGAGGTGACTGAACTCGAAGAGAAGATCGAGAAAGCCAAGCTGCCCAAGGAAGCCAAGACCAAGGCAATGGCGGAGCTGAAGAAGCTGCGCCAGATGTCGCCGATGTCAGCGGAATCGACCGTCGTTCGGAATTATCTGGACTGGATCACATCCATTCCCTGGTCGACGCGGTCGAAGCTGAAAATCGATCTCGACAAGGCGCAGGCCAAGCTCGACGAAGATCACTATGGCCTCGACAAGGTCAAGGAACGGATCATTGAGTATCTGGCGGTCCAGAAACGGACCAACAAACTCAAAGGCCCAATCCTGTGTCTCGTTGGCCCTCCAGGTGTCGGTAAGACATCCCTCGGCAAGTCGGTCGCAGAAGCGGTCGGTCGTGAATTCGTGCGCGTCAGCCTTGGCGGTGTACGGGACGAGGCGGAGATTCGCGGTCACCGCCGGACCTATATCGGGTCTATGCCCGGCAAGATCATCCAGTCGATGAAGAAGGTGAAGAAGACCAACCCGCTCTTCCTGCTCGATGAAATCGACAAGATGGGCCAGGACTTCCGCGGTGATCCGTCGGCGGCGCTTCTCGAGGTGCTGGATCCGGCACAGAACGATACGTTCACGGATCACTATCTTGAGGTGGAGTACGATCTGTCTGACGTGATGTTTATCACCACGGCCAACTCGCTCAACATGCCTCAGCCTCTGCTTGACCGGATGGAGATCATCCGAATCCCAGGCTATACTGAGGATGAAAAGGTCGAGATCGCCCGTCGCCACCTGATCGAGCGGCAGTTCGAAAATCACGGCCTGAAAAAAGGTGAGTTCGAGGTGACCGATGACGGTCTCCTGGCGCTCATCCGCACGTATACCCGTGAAGCGGGCGTTCGTAGCCTTGAGCGTGAGCTCGCCAATCTGGCACGTAAAGCTGTGCGCAAGCTCGAGCAGGATGAGACGCTTGAGAAAGTGACGGTTTCCGCTGAGAATCTCAGCGATTTCGCGGGCGTGCCGAAATATCGGTTCGGCGAAATCGAAGGCGACGATATTATCGGTGTGGTGACAGGTCTTGCCTGGACCGAATCCGGTGGTGACATTCTCAAGATCGAGGCGGTCACCATGCCGGGCAAGGGGCGTATGACCCCAACCGGTAACCTGCGCGATGTGATGAAGGAAAGTGTCTCTGCGGCGGCGTCCTATGTCCGCAGTCGGGCCATTGAATTCGGCATCAAGCCGACGGTCTTTGACAAGAAGGACATCCACATCCACGTGCCGGAAGGCGCCACGCCAAAGGATGGTCCGTCAGCGGGTGTGGCGATGGCGGTTGCTATCGTCTCTACCCTGACCGGTACGCCGATCCGCAAGGATATCGCCATGACGGGTGAGATTTCCCTGCGCGGCCGCGTTCTGGCCATCGGTGGACTGAAAGAAAAGCTGCTCGCTGCATTGCGGGCAGGGGTGACGACCGTTCTCATCCCTCAGGAAAACGCGAAGGATCTCGCTGACATTCCTGAGAATGTGAAAGAGGCGCTGACGATCATCCCTGTGGAGCATGTTGACGATGTGCTGAAGCACGCGTTGACTGGTCCCCTGACACCCATTGAATGGGACGAGGAGGCCGAGGAGCTTGCTGCCAAGGCGCGGGCCGAACAGGCATCCAAGGACGATCCGTCGGCGTTGATCACCCACTGATCAACGATCGATAACGAATAGCGAAGGGCCGGTGCCGAAAGGGACCGGCCCTTTTTTTATCCGACACCATAAAGGCGAAAAATGAATGTCAGTGACAACCAGGAACTGTATTTGCTGTCATTAACTATAGATAGTGCACTGCAATACTTTTCAGTTGGCATGATTTATGATGGGTAAGTCTCGAGATCCTAGGGGAATTATCCATGCGTACAGTATTGAACACGATCGCTGCGGTGGGGCTGATGGCCGGTCTGACAGCGCCCGCAATGGCGGCGCCGCTCGACGCCGAGCTGATGCTTAAAGAATACAACCTGATTGTGTTTGGCGACATTACATCGGCTGGCACCGCGCACGTTGAGGGCCGCACCTTTATCGGCGGCAATCTTGACGCCAATCAGTTTCAGGCTGGCCTGAAGGTCAGTAACGTGTTTCCGACCAACGCGAATGACAGTCAGTTTGACGCAGCGCTTGTCGTGGGCGGTGATATCAATGGCTCAGGCGCCAAGTGGTTTGCTGGCAACGCCATCATCGGCGGTACCATCAACAGTTCACTGGAATCGCAAGGGTCCGCCACCGGGCCTGCTCAGACGGGTGTCGCGATCGACGTTGCCGCCGTGCAGAGCGCGTTCGAGCAGATGTCTTTGGACCTCTCAACCCTTGATGCCACGGGCTCGCTTGTCGGTGATACCTTCACCTCAACAACCGCCAATATCGACGGCGTTCACGTCATCAATGTTGACGCAGCGGACTTCGCGGCGATTTCTGACCTGAAATTCAATGTTGGCGGCGCGACGACCATCATCAATGTTGGCGGAACGTCTTTTGAAACGCCCAGCAGCTTCAACTTCAACAACGCCTATCAGAACGTCATCTTCAACTTCTTCGAAGCTGAAATGGTGAGCATCACCAAGACCTGGGGCGCGTCGATCCTCGCGCCATTGGCGCAGGTGATCGTTGGTCCTGGCGGCAGTCTGAAGGGGACCGTTGTTGCCAATTCTGTTGTTCAGTCGATGGAAGTGCACGCTTTCAGCTTTGATGGCACGCTGCCACCTGACGCTGTGCCGTTGCCAGCCGGCTTTGTCCTGATGGCGACGGGCCTGGCCGGGTTGGCTGGCGTCCGGTCCAAGCGCAAGCGCGCCTGATCTGACAACGATCTAAGAGAAAGCCCGGTCGTTTGACCGGGCTTTTTTGTGTCGAACTGGATCAGCGGCGGGTCGCGATGCGCCCGGGCTGCTCCATCAGCAGGCGTCGCGCCAGATATTCAGGGTTCGCGTCGACCAGCCCATCGGCGATGAACGGCGCTTCTGACAGATGCGCGACGGCGATACCCGCTTCAAAACAGGCGCTCAGTCCCGCGCCAATGCGCCGGGATGTGTCAAATTTGGTAATGATGCACCGGCGCACGCCAATCCGGGCGAAGGCTTTTACCCAGTCCACATGCTCGGTCACATCGCCGGACGCCGGGATTACGAGCACGGGCTCTGCACCCAACACCTCACGGAAAGCGCGCATGGCCGCGATGTCGGCGGTCGCAAACGGGCTGACCCCTGGCGTGTCCAGCAGGATCTGCTCGCGCGGCCGTTCCTCGCGCATGATGTCAGCCACGTGCTGGGGGTCTTCGACCGCCCAGTACCGGATATCGAGCGCTTTTGCGTAGGTGGTCATCTGCTCGATCGCGCCAGCGCGGCCGATATCCGCGCTCATGAAGGCCATCCGTCCACCGAGCGTCGCGGCGCGGGCCGCCAGCTTGGCAGAGCTCGAGGTTTTGCCGGCGCCGGTCTGGCCGACCAGCATGATGGGGGAATCCGGCGAATAAGCGATCGGCGCAAATCTCAGCGTCCGCTCAAGGGCAAAGGCCAGGCGCTCGGTCTCGCTGCGAGACCCTGCATGGTGGGCCTCTTCGACCAGTGCGGCGATCATCGGTTCTGAAATGGCCTGGCGTGAGAGCAGGGCATGATAGTGTTCGTAAAGCGGGTCGCCGCGGCCGCCGCCATTGCGGTCGAGCTGGCGGGAGAAGTCCCCGCGGACAGAGTTCATCGCGTTGCGACCGGCGCCGTGCTCCACCTGATCAGAAAACTCCCGGCCATCCATCGTGTTATCGGGATTGCCGCCCAGGGTCGGTGCGGCGGATCTTGAATTGCGGCCGGACGGCGGGCTTCCGGTGCCTTCGCCGCGGAACAGGGGCTTGCCCTTTTTGATCGCACGCATCTCGACAGAGCCATCGGGGTGGCGCCGTGTCGAGAGGATGACCGCGTCATCTCCCAGCGCCTGACGCATGGCGCGTTTGGCTTCGTCGACGGACTTCGCTGTAAAGGTTTGATAACTCATCTAGGATTGGTTGATCTCGCGTTTGCAAAGCACACTAGCGGGAACGGTTCCCTATCACTAGACCCCTTGGCCCGATGTGGGGCTAAGCTCAAACAAAAAAGCCGCCCCGATGGTGATCGGGACGGCAAGGTTTCCCAATGGAGGGAGGATCAAGTCAACGATATTGCTGAACGCGTGTGGCCCGAAGGCCCTGCATCCCATATCGATCAATTGCGCGTTCCCATGACGCGTACTCTTCGGCAGTCAGATTGTAGCGCTCGCAAGCACTCTCGAGGTTCAGGAGACCTCCTCTGACAGCCGCCACAACTTCGGCTTTTCGCCGGATCACCCACCGCTTGGTTGTTACAGGGGGAAGATCTGCAATTGTCAGCGCGGTTCCATCAGGCCCAATAACATAGGGCTCACGGTTCCTTACTGCACTCTGTGTTGCGAACATACCAACCATACTATTTACGCCACTCCGTGGTTGTTCTTCGGACTATGCATTCCTTCTACATGGCGCATCTGAAAAAACGCCTAAGTCCATTGGTAAAAAAACTGTTATACTTAACAAATAATATTGGAAGTATTTTGATCGAATTTGCACTAAAGGGTATTTGTCACGCCCTCTTGTGGCTCAATTAATTCTCAGGAAAACCTTTCAAGTCCATGAAATGGCTTGGAAATAGGTATTTCCTCTGAGGGCGGGTTTCGAGTCGGGCAAATATTTCGCGTCATCTGTATTTGAGATAGTGTCCCGCAGTGGGGCATCGCGGTGCTGAGAGCGACTTGGCACGTGCCAACTGCCCCCAAATTTTTTTACGGTGATTTTCCAGCCTCAGATGCTTGCCGACGGATTGAATGGAATGCCCGTAAAAGGGGTAAGTTTTTCATAAGGTTACGTCGCGCATAACCTTACCCGTAAATAAACCCTGAAGCTTTACCCTAGGTTTGCACCTGTTTTGCTAACAGGAAAATCAAAGAGATTGAGAGGGGCATAATATGGGGCATCGCTGCATTGTCGCGCTATGCGCTGCAGTCGGTATGGGCACAGGCTCATCCGCCTGGGCGCAATACACGATGAATGCCGGCGTGAGCTTCAATGGTTATGTGACGCCCAGCAATCCCTATTTGACTGCCGACAGTACCACGGACGGCGGGACGTCCTGTGATACCGATGCCGACCCTTCTGCCGCCGATCAGAACGCTTCTGACCCAGCGACGTCTTGCGTCGATCAGCCCGAAGAAGAGGGGCTGAGCACCGACCTTGCCGACGATCTGGATGATGACGACGCGTCTGACGAGGACGAAGAGACAGACGCCGATGCAGAGGACGAGGAGGTCTCGGAAGAGGAAGAGGCCGAAATTCTGAAAGAAGCCGCCGCCCTGACCGCAGCACAATCCGCCGTAGAGCAACGCAAGGAAATGGTCGCGCAGTTCCGCGCGCGTCAGGACGCGATCCGCGCCCGCCACATCACCATCGTTGAGGAAACGATGGCCAAGGGCCGCGAACGTCGCTTCGCGTCGAATGGCTCATCCTGACAGATCTCGCCGTTAGGGGACGGCCTGATCCGCGTGTGGATCCAGGCTGTCATCACGTGTGAAGGAGGCCGGCGGCGCCGATGATGGCACGCCGGGGGTGTGCCAAAGGGCGGTGCCAATGTCACAGCCACTCCCTACAGCCGAGGCGTGTTTCCCTAACATCTCTACCCCGGCAAGGATTCACTGCTGGCTATATGTCACCGTGTCTCTTACCGTTGCCTGATCGGGGCTAGACTAGTGCCGAATCAAGAGGGGAATATCTATGTTGAAATCTGTTTTGGCAGCGGCGTCGGCCGTCTGCGTGATGGGCGTTGCGGGCGCAAGCGCCGCCGTCATCGATTTCGAGGGTTACGCAGCGACGACCGATACTCTTTATCCGTCGCCTCTTATCGAAGACGGATATCAGTTGATCGGCAACGGCGCCGGCAACGATTACTATGTCGTTGGATCGACCTCGTCCGGATACTCGGGTTCAACGGCCGTGATCCCTTTTGGCAATGAAACCCACACTTTCAGTGCCATAGATGGCAGCGCCTTCAATCTGGTGAGCATCGACCTGATCGAGAACAGCTGGGCGCAAAACATTGCCGGCTCCGTCACGTTTACCGGAGTTTTTGCCGGGGGTGGCACCATCGACCAGACCTTTATGACCGATGGAATCTTCGGGCCGGAAACGTTCTTCTTTTCCGGGTTCAGCGGTCTGGTCTCGCTAGTTTTTACTTACACTGAACTCGATATATACGAGGACCGACCCCAGATCGATAACCTGGTCGTCGAACCCGTGCCGGTGCCTGCTGCCTTGCCGATGTTCGGGGCCGCCCTTGCCGGGATTGGCTGGTTTCGCCGACGGGCGTCTCGCCCATAGCCAACGAGCGGCAAGTTTCGGCCACTTTTTCAACGGGGCCGCGAGCATCGCTTCGCGGCCAATGTCTCATTGGGACATATCTCGCTTTCAGGGGACAGCCTGATCCGCGTGTGGATCGAGACTGTCATCACGTGTGAAGGAGGCCGGCGGCGGCATTGGCCCGGTCTCCTCTGCCTTGCCGCGGTCAATCGTGCCTTCAGCGCGAATTCTGGGCAGGGCGCCAGGATGGTCATGCTGCAGCCAGGAAATCATCTCTTCACGGATGAAGCAGCGCAGATCCCAGGCCTCGGGCGATGTCCGCGCACTGGCCAGCGCCCGGATCTGGATGATCTGGTTATCGGCCTCCACGACCTGCAGATTGACGACATTGCCGTCCCACAGCTTGGTGCGCTTGCAGATCTCCGTCAGCTTGTCCCGCATAGCCCCCACGGGCGCGCGATAGTCTACCGACCAGAAGACACTGCCGATGATCGACGCGTTCTGCCGTGTCCAGTTCTGGAAGGTGTTCTCGGTGAAATAGGAGATGGGTACGACAAGGCGGCGCCAGTCCCAGATCTTGATGACCACGTAAAAGAGCCCGATCTCTTCGATCCAGCCCCACTCATTCTCGACCACGACGGCGTCATCGATGCGGATCGGCTGGGTGAAAGCGATTTGAATCCCAGCGATCAAGTTAGCGAGAACGGGCCGGGCGGCGATACCCAGCGCCAGACCGGCGATCCCAGCCGACGCGAACAGGCTGACACCGATCTGCTTGACCCCCGGAATGAGGGTGAAGGCGGCCGCCAAGGTGATAAGACCCCCCAGAACAACCCACACCCGACGCATGACATCGAGACGGGTCGCCAGCTTGCGGGCCGCCAGATTATCCGCCTCGGTCAGGTTGAGCCGGGCCAGTCGCCGTTTCAGCAGCGCATCGACCACTGTCGTCGCTGCCCAGCCAATAGCGATCGTGAAAAGCACCCGAGAGGAGACGTGGAGAAAAGAGCGCCAACCGTCGCTCACCTCGACATAACGCGCCAGAACGGACGGGAGCAGGGCGAGCGCGATGCCGATCAGGGCGAACAGGATCGGGGGCCGGAATCGGCGGACCCAGCGCGTTGTCACCCGTTTGATGTGCTCGTGGTCAGTCGTCATATCGCTGCTCCGCGTCAAATAGGGTCGCCATTATGACGGGGAGGCTAGGGCATTTGTGCGGTGCGGCAAGAGCCGGCCTTATTCGTCGAATTTCTCCAGCATGGAGGGCGCTTCCGGATTCGGCGCGAAATGGCTGCCCAGAAAATAGGGCCAGAGCACGAGGGCAAACAGCGCCTTCGGGATCTGCAGCTTCAGGAAGCCTACGCAAAACAGCCATGAGCTGAACCAGGCAAAAGCCGCAAGGCCGCTGTCCACATTGATCTTCTTCTCAGGCATTGTTTCCCTCCCATGCGCGGCGCGGTTCGTTCTTGCGCGCGAAATCTTCCCGTCTCGATAGGCGCCCAAGGCGCGATCATCGGCTGGAAGGTTGACGTAAGCCGCGCCCGCGCGCAATTGCTCCGTTCGAATTTCGGAGGCTTTCATGCACATCTATCGGTCGCATAATTGTGGCGAGCTACGCAAAGACGATGTTGGTCAGACCGTCAGGCTGTCGGGCTGGGTCCATCGCAAGCGGGACCACGGCGGTCTGTTGTTTATCGACCTGCGCGACCATTACGGCCTGACCCAGCTGGTGGTCGAGCCTGAGGCGCCCTTCTTCGCCGATGTTGAGGCTGTGCGCGCGGAAAGCGTCATCCGCGTCGAAGGCGAAGTCATCGCGCGCGGTTCGGATGTGGTGAACCCCAACCTGCCCACCGGCGAGATCGAGATCCGCCTGTCGAGCTTCGAAGTGATGAGCGCGGCTAGCGACCTGCCGCTGCCGGTCTTTGGCGAGCCTGACTATCCCGAAGACATCCGCATGCGTCACCGCTATCTCGACCTGCGCCGCGAGGGCATGCACGAGAACATCATGCTGCGCTCAAGAGTGATCTCCAACCTGCGCCGCGGGATGGAGAAAAAGGGCTTTACTGAATTCCAGACGCCAATCCTGACGGCGTCGTCGCCGGAAGGCGCACGGGACTTCCTCGTCCCTTCGCGTCTTCATGCGGGCAAGTTTTTCGCGCTGCCCCAGGCGCCGCAGATCTTCAAGCAGCTGATCATGGTGTCAGGCTTTGACCGGTACTTCCAGGTCGCGCCATGCTTCCGGGATGAGGATGCGCGCGCTGACCGTTCCGCCGGTGAATTCTATCAGCTCGATATTGAGATGAGCTTTGTTGAACAGCAGGACGTCTTAGATACGACGGGCCCTGTCGTGCACGACGCTTTTGCCGCCTTCGCCGGTGAGCGCCAAGTCGATCCTTATGAAGATTGGGCTAAAATTAGTTATAGCGACGCTATGCGTTTATATGCCACTGACAAACCAGATCTTCGAATTCCGATCAAAATGGTTGATGTCACATCACATTTTCGTGGCTCAGGATTTAAAGTATTCGCTGACATAGCAGCTCGCGACAAACATCAAATTTGGGCGATACCTGCTCCACAGGGTGCGAGCAGGGCTTTCTGCGACCGTGTCGACAAATGGGCGCGGAGCGAGGGCCAACCGGGTATGGCCTACATTATGTTCAACGACAGTGACGGACAGGGTCCAGTGGCCAAAAATATTGGTCCGGATCGAGTCAGGTTTCTAGGGGAGAAACTCGGTCTTAAGTCGGGTGATGCGTGTTTCTTCGTGGCGGGAGTGCCGTCAGAGTTCAGTGCATTCGCTGGAAAAGCGCGCGTCAAGATCGGTTTGGATTTGCATGAACTCGGGAAAACCTACTTCGGAGGACTGCCCTACTTTGAATCAAATAGATTCGCATTCTGCTGGATTGTCGATTTTCCAATGTATGAGTGGGACGAAGAGCACAAGAAGGTGGAGTTCGGTCACAACCCATTTTCTATGCCACTAGGTGGTTTGGAGGCATTCGATACGTTCGAACCATTGGGGATTCTCGCGCAGCAGTATGACCTCGTCTGCAACGGCTATGAGATGGCATCAGGAGGTGTGCGGAACCACCGTCCGGACATCATGTATAAGGCGTTCGAAGTCGCAGGCTACGGCCCTGAAGTCGTGGAAGACAAATTCGGCGGTATGCTGAATGCGTTCAAATATGGCGCACCACCCCACGCCGGCGTCGCCTATGGTATTGACCGTATCGTCATGCTCCTCGCGGAAGAAGAAAACATCCGTGAAGTGACAATGTTCCCGCTGACGCAAGGGGCGGAAGACCTGATGCTCGGCGCGCCGTCGGAGGCGTCCCCGGAGCAGCTGAAAGATATCCATATCAAGGTGGTCAAACCGATCACCGAGAAAAAGGGCTGAGATTGAATGGGGCTGCTTCGGCAGCCCCTTTTTTATGCGGTTCCCGTGCCCTGTGGGTAGGGCGGTGTATGTTCGAAAAGTGTTTCCAGGTCCCCGTCGACCGACAGCACGAGCTCGTCAAACGGATCGACAGGGCCGTCGGTGTGAGGAATGGTTCGGGCGATCCGGACAAGCTCGAGTTTGGTGCGAATTTCACACAAGGAGGCAGCCTGGTGATTGATCGCCTCATTGATGATCCAGACATTGGCCATTCGAAGATTCTGGACGCGTTGATAGGCCCAGACGGGCATCTGCACGTCACCCATCATCGTCTCTTCCAGCGCAGCCAATTCCCTGCCACTTTCCCTGAATTGTTGCACGAGCGCCTGAAGCGAAGCCAGTCGGCTCGCCAGATGGGCGTCAGTGGCAGGAGTCGGCGGCATACAGATCAGTCTATCGGTCTTGGCGAATATCTAATATGGCGCAAAGCCAGCTTCGCTTTTAGTCCCGTCCTCTCGTGACGAGATCATATAGGGCGCTACATCGATGAAACATGCAATGATTATAGGCAGGAGATAGAGCCATGGCGATTGAAACCAAGACAATCACTTATGAATTTGCCGGCAAGGCATTCGACGCAGTCGTTGCCTATGATGATGAGGCTGACGGCCCACAGCCGGGCGTGATGATCTGCCACGCCTGGGGTGGGCGAAAGGGACATGAAGAGGCAACGGCGCTGGCCATTGCCGAGATGGGCTATGTCGGATTTGCCGCCGACATTTACGGCGTTGGTGTTCGGGGGGAGACCACAGAAGAATGTCAGGCCCTGATGACACCACTTGTCGAAGATGAGGCCGAGCGCCACGGGCGTCTTGCTGCCGCCCTGACGGCGATGAAGGGGCTCGACGAGGTGGAGTCTGATCAAACGGCGGTGATCGGCTACTGTTTCGGCGGGCTGTGCGCACTCGACATGGCACGGATCAATGCCAAGATCCTTGGCGCGGTCGCGTTTCACGCCATCATCAAGAATCAGGGCGTTGTGGCAAATGATCCCATCAAGCCCAAGGTCATCGCCTATCAGGGCTATGATGATCCGATGTCACCGCCCGAGGATCTGAAAGCCTTCAGCGACGAGATGACCGAACGAAACGCCGACTGGCAACTCGTGACGTTCGGTGGTGTGAAGCACGCCTTCACCAATGTCGAAGCGAACAATCCCGATCTGGGGACGATCTATAATGAGGGCGCGGCGCGTCGTTCGTGGGTCAGCTTCACAAACTTCCTCGAAGAACTCTTTGTCTGACAAAAGAAAAAGGCCGCACCCGGACTGAGTGCGGCCTTTACTTTCCGGGTGCAGAAGGATTTACAGCGGGCGGACGACAAGCCGGTTGTTCACGGCCTGGATCGGCCGCGCATTTTCGCCCATCAGTTGCTGGAACGCGCGGATCTGTGCGATGCTCGCCGTCACGGGCTGACGCACCACGTGCCAGTTCACGCCTTCAGAGCAGGGCGGCGTCGTGAGCGACCCCTGATAGCGATAGACGTCAAGATTGGCCGGCAGCAATTTCGACGGGTCGAACTGATAGGTGTCGCGAGACAGGCTTTCCAGCACTGCATTCAGGTTCGGATTGCTGGCGCCTTCTTCAAACAGTACGCCGAGGACGAGCAGCTCACCATTTTCGTCCTTGTGCACGAAATGCATTTCCATCGGGTAGTGCTGACCGTTGATGGTATGCTCCGATGGCGTGTGGAAGTGGAATTGCGCCAGGTGATAGCGGTTGCGGCCGTTGGACAGGCTCAAGCCGCCGGTCGTGTTCACCTGTACGGTGTGGCCATTATTGACGGTTTCGATAAAGGCCGGGCGGTAGTCTGCCTGAATCATCACATCACCAGCCGCATTGGCCGTGCTCAGATCGATCGGGGACTGCATGGTTCCCGTCGAGCATGCTGAAAAGTCATGGGACATGGCGGCCCAATAGTCCGGACCGCTCTCACCGGCATAGGTCCAGTGGGCCGGATCGTGATGCGCGTTCTTCGCAGATTTCTGGCCATTGTCGCCGTGATCACCGGCGGGTTGGCCATGACCGTCATCCTTCGGTGCGGCGTGCGCTGTCACCGGTGATGCTTCGTGCCCAGCGCCATGTCCATCAGCGGGCGGGACAGCCTCATAGCTTTCATTTTCACTGCCCTGGGCCGAACAGGCGGCGATAGCGGCGGTGGCGGCGACGAGCAGCAGTCTGAAAGCATTTGGGGACATAAGCACAATCACAATGGTTGAAGAGCAGGGCGTGCTCTTCGTATCCCAAGGTGTTTCCCGGCCCGTTAAGAGACGCGGTTAAAAAATCGCTGATCCTGTTTGGCGGATTGAATTCAACGCCTTGGGGCTCATCCCTTGCCGCATGCTGGCTGCAGGCTTGACCGGGGCGACATCCTGGGGCAGCCCTCTGTCGCATTTTCCTGCGCGGCGGGGCTTCGCAAAGCGCCAGAAGCGGGGCACATGCTCGCACGAGCTGTCGGCCTCCTCCAGCGTCCCAAACGTCCATTCCGGATCAGGTCCGCCGCCCAATGATAGCAAAGAAGGATGGTTTTCCCATGAAAGCACCTGTTACCGTCACCGTTACCGGCGCCGCCGGCCAGATTGGCTACGCGCTTCTGTTCCGCATTGCGGCGGGCGACATGCTCGGCCCGGATCAGCCGGTCATTCTCAATCTGCTCGAAATCCCACCTGCGATGAACGCGCTGCAGGGTGTGGTCATGGAGCTCAATGACTGTGCCTTCCCATTGCTGCACGGCATCAACCCGACTTCAGACACCAATGAAGCCTTCAAGGATTGCTCATACGCACTGCTCGTCGGCGCGCGTCCTCGCGGCCCGGGCATGGAGCGCAAGGATCTCCTGTCTGCCAATGGTGCGATCTTCGGTCCTCAAGGCAAAGCCCTCAATGACCACGCCAAGCGCGACGTGAAGGTTCTGGTTGTCGGCAACCCTGCCAACACCAACTCCCTGATCGCCCAGGCCAATGCGCCGGATCTGGACCCTAAATGCTTCACGGCGATGATGCGTCTCGACCACAATCGCGCCATCAGCCAGCTGGCTGAAAAGACTGGCGCCGCGACGACCGATGTGGACGGCATCACCATCTGGGGCAATCACTCCTCCACCCAGTTCCCGGACCTCTACACAGCGACTGTGAACGGCAAGGCGGCGATGGAGCTGGTCGAGGACGACTGGTACAAGTCGACCTTCATCCCGACTGTCCAGAAGCGCGGTGCAGCCATTATCGAAGCGCGCGGGGCGTCATCTGCGGCCTCCGCTGCATCAGCTGCCATCGACCACATGCGCAACTGGGCGCTGGGCACTGAGGGCGACTCCTGGGTGTCCATGGGCGTGCCATCCGATGGCTCCTATGGGATCGAGCCGGGGATCATCTTTGGCTACCCCTGCCGCTGCAAGGACGGCAAATACGAGATCGTCCAGGGCCTGGAGGTGAATGCCTTCGCTCAGGAGAAGATCGCCGCCACCGAAGCGGAGTTGCGCGAGGAGCGTGACGCCGTCGCCGACCTTCTTGGCTGATCGGCCGGTCGAATCAATTTGGAAAGCCGGCCCTCTGGGTCGGCTTTTTTTTGGGGAATGGCTCGGCCAAGCGCCTGATTCATCGTTCAAAAGAGCGTTTGGAGCCCGTCCGTACCGTTAATCGGCAAATGCGCGCTATGGTTGCAAGTCTTAACTGTTGCTGCGTTGCAACAAAAGCGCCCCTATCTGGGGAAATCACATTTTTCGCACTGTTTTGAGGTGTATTAACCTTAACGCCATCGTTTTGTTTGATACCGATTTGCGTTAATCTTGTTGAAAGTCGCGTTGCGCCTTTCACACCTGGACAATCAAGGGGTCCGTTATGAAACTTTTGACTAAACTCGCGAGTATCGCTGCAGGGTGTGTTGCTGCAGCAAGCGTTCAAATGGCTGCCCAAGCCGCTCTCGTTGTATCGAGCCCAGATGCATCGACAACCCTGACACCAACGAATTCCATCACGTTCGACAATGACGACATGGCCGTTGGGTCTTTCACTGATGTTGGCTTCTTCACGGTCGGCGACGACGTGACGTCAAGCTTTGGCGGCATCGACGTACGCTTCTCCAACGGCTTTGCCGCTGGCGTGCGCAACATGATGATGTCATTTGACGTCGGTGGTACGATCTACAACTTCTCCGTCACGAACAATGCCGGCGTTCAGATCCTCGACATGTTCCCGCTGACGCTCGTCCCTGGTACTATCGTCAAGCTGACGGTGAAAGGTACAGTGTTTGAGAACTTCGGTCAGCAAGCCAACTACAATATCGTTCTGGCGGCACAGCCCATTCCAGTGCCAGCTGCAGGTCTCTTCCTTCTGACGGGTCTCGCTGGCTTTGCCGGTCTGCGCATGCGCAAGAAGGCTTCTGTCTGATTCATTCGTTTCCAGACTGACTTCAAGGGCCGCTTTCCTAGCGGCCCTTTTTTTATGTCCGCGGTGCATCGCCCATGAAAAAGCCGCCCCGGGGGGCGGCTTTGCCGTTGTGGATATCTCTTTCGATATCAAAGTTTCTGGTTGAACTCGCCGACTTCCGGATATTCCGCCAGGACTTTTTCAATTTCCCGGAACATCGCATTGCGATTTTCCTCGGACACCGGGCTCTCGACCACGACGACCAGCTCAGGCTTGTTGGATGAGGCGCGGACGAGGCCCCAAGTGCCATCTTCAACGGTGATGCGCACGCCGTTCACGTCATTCACATCGCGGATCTTCTGACCGATAAGGCCGTCGACGCCTTTGAAATGTGCCACAATCTTGTCGACGATGGCGTATTTCTTGTCGTCATCACAATGCGGCGACATGGTCGGCGACTGGAACGTGTTTGGCAGGGCCTTGCGAAGGTCAGCCATGGATTTGTCCGGGTTGCGATCCAGCATGCGCAGGACGGCAGCTGCGGCCACCAGACCATCATCATACCCACGACCGTACGGCGCGTTGAAGAAGAAGTGTCCGGACTTCTCAAAACCGGCGAGGGCGCCGATTTCGTGGCTGTACCGTTTGATATAGCTGTGGCCGGTCTTCCAGTATTTGGTATCCGCCTTGTTTTCCATCAGCACGGGATCGGTCATGAACAGGCCGGTCGATTTGACGTCGACGACAAAGGTCGCGCCGGGGTGCTGATCTGAAAGATCGCGGGCAAGCATCACGCCGATTTTGTCGGCGAAGATCTCTTCGCCTTCATTATCGACAACACCGCAACGATCGCCATCACCGTCAAAGCCCAAGGCCAGATCGGCCCCGTGTTCGCGCACGGCTTTCTGCATCTCGTGCAGCATCTTCATGTCTTCAGGATTCGGATTGTATTTCGGGAAGGTGTGATCGAGCTCCGCATCCATCGGAATAACCTCAACACCCATCCGCTCCAGCGCTTCGGGGGCAAACGCGCCCGCCGTGCCATTGCCGCAGGCGGCGATGACTTTCAGCTTGCGGGAGATTTTCACGTCTTTCACCACATCAGCGATGTAGCGCTCGCGCATGCCTTCAACCCAGACATAGGCGCCGCCGTCGCGGGTCTTGTACTCGCCGTTCAGGACGATGTCCTTCAACCGGCCCATCTCGTCCGGTCCGAAGGTGAGGGGTGCTTCAACGCCCATCTTGACGCCGGTCCAGCCGTTTTCATTGTGGCTGGCCGTGACCATGGCAACGCAGGGAACGTCGAGTTCGAACTGGGCGAAGTAGGCGACGGGCGAGAGTGCGAGGCCGATGTCATGCACCTTGATGCCGGCGCTCATCAGGCCGACCATCAGGGCCTGCTTGATGGAGATCGAATAGCCGCGGAAATCGTGGCCCACCACGATCTCAGGGCGTTTGCCCATTTCGTGGATCAGTGTGCCAAGCCCGGCGCCGAGCGCCTGAATGCCCAGAAGGTTGATCTCCTTTTCGAAGACCCAACGCGCATCGTATTCGCGAAAGCCCGTGGCTTTCACCTTCGGCGTGATTTCATATTCCAGCGTGTTGGGCTGAAGATCGGCAAGGGGTTTGGGCAGCATAATGGTCCTCTATAGATTTAATCGGAAGGTACTGTTCCGCGTCGTGGGGGCAAGACCTCGCGAGCATTTCCCGCTCAAATTGCACAGAAAACTTGACGAATAGTGCGGTGACGCGCTGGGCTGTCCCTATCACTACCACGTTTCAAAGAAGGAGCCGCACATGGCCGTCGCAAAAGTCACCGAAATCATCAGTTCTTCGAAGAAAAGTTTTGATGATGCGGTCGAGCAGGGCATCGACCGTGCCAACAAGACCCTCAAGAATGTCGAAGGCGCCTGGGTTCAGGACATGAAAGTCACCGTGAAGGGCGGCAAGATCGATGAGTACCGCGTGGTGATGAAAGTCACCTTCGTGCTGGCCGACTAAACGGAAACGCCCGACCGAATGAACGGCCGGGCGTCTCGCTCTCCCCCGGGTCAGCCTGAGAGATCAGACTGATTTCGCTTTGCGCCGGGCAGCGGCCACGCCGCCAAGCCCGGTCAGAAGAAGGATGCCAGCTGCTGGAACGGGCACCGTTTCATCTGGCAGGCCTTCGAAAATGGACATGGTGGCGGTCAGGCCAGTTGCGGTCTGGTTCTGGCGTGACAACATATAGTCGCCGTAATAGCCGCCATAAACGCCGTAAAATCCATAATATTCCAGCAGGCCGCCGCTGACGCTGTTCACGATGATTTCCTCAGCCCCTGAGAAAATGTCGGCGCCAAAGTTGAAGGTCATGATGCCTTTATACTGCTCGCTCTCAACCGGCGCGCAGACGGAGCAGATCGAAGCAATGACATTGATGACCGGGCCGAACTGGGACGTCACCGTCAGGGACGATGCGATGCTTGATGAAACCACGCCGCTGATCGTCGTGCCGCCGGTCGAATTGTACTGAACGACCGGCACCGGGCCGCCGAACGGGTTAGTTGTCATGAGGTCGACGGCGGTGACTGTCCGCGTCTCTGTGTCGACCGTAATCGTGCCCGACATCGTCCCGGCGCTACCGCCAGTGGCATTGTAGATCGACCCTTCAGGGCCTCTGGCAGACTTGAAGTCGATATCCAGTGAATAGGTCACCGTGGCGGCTTGTGCCGCGGCACCCAGCGCCAGGGTGGCAAGAGCGGCGGTAAGCGCAGTTTTGATTTTCATTTGGGTTTCCTCTCGAACGCAAGACACGAAGATCGCCGCCAGCTAGCGCTTGAAAGGAGCTCAGCTCAATCTCCTGAACAGGGTAGATAAATCGTTAAACTGCTCTTTTTCTTCTGTTTATTTGAGCGCTGCGTGTATTGCCGCTGGGGTTACACCAAGGCCGTGTGGGTGCGGCATGTCCGGCGAGCGACCGATGATACTCAGTGTACGCGGCTGGCACCTGCATTCATCTTGAAAGCAGTGGCGACCCACCCCATTTTAACGCTGAACCGGGCGCTGCCTTCATGGGGTGCCCATCCTTTGATGCTCTCAACTGAGGTCAAGTCATGAACTTTGAAAACTATACTGATCGCGCCCGCGGTCTCATTCAGGCCGCCCAGACGATTGCCGTTCGGGAAAGCCATCAGCAGATCACCCCAAACCACCTTTTGAAAGCCCTGCTGGACGACAGCGAGGGGCTGGCCGCCAATCTCATCCGTCAATCCGGCGGCCGCCCGGAACAGGCGTTGCAGCTGGCGGACCTTGCGCTGAACAAGCTCCCGCAGGTGGAGGGCAGCAATACGCAAGTTTATCTCGGTCAGTCCCTGTCCAAAGTGCTGACGCGGGCTGAAGACATTGCCAAAAAAGCGGGCGACAGCTTTGTCACCGCCGAACGACTATTGGTCGCGCTCGCGCTCGAAGGTGAGGCGGCGGATGCCCTCAAACAGGCCGATGTCACCCCGCAGAAGCTGAACGCCGCAATCAATGACCTGCGCAAGGGCCGCACCGCTGACAGTGCGTCTGCCGAGCAGGCCTATGACGCGCTGAAACGCTACGCCCGCGACCTCACTGACGCGGCGCGGGACGGTAAGCTCGACCCGATCATCGGCCGTGACGAGGAAATCCGCCGGACGATGCAGATCCTGTCACGCCGTACAAAGAACAATCCCGTCCTGATCGGGGAGCCGGGCGTGGGTAAGACCGCCATCGCTGAGGGCTTGGCCCTGCGTATCGTCAATGGCGACGTGCCCGAGTCCCTGAAGGAAAAAAAGCTGCTGGCGCTCGACCTTGGATCGCTGATCGCAGGCGCGAAATATCGCGGTGAGTTCGAGGAGCGCCTGAAGGCCGTTCTGCAGGAAGTGCAGTCTGCCAACGGCCAGATCATTCTGTTCATCGACGAGATGCACCAGTTGGTGGGGGCCGGAAAAACTGATGGCGCCATGGATGCGTCGAACCTGCTCAAGCCGGCGCTGGCGCGCGGGGAGCTGCACTGCATCGGTGCGACCACCCTTGATGAATATCGTCAGTATGTGGAGAAAGATGCGGCTTTGGCCCGCCGTTTCCAAGCCGTATTTGTCAATGAACCCACCGTGGAAGACACGGTGTCGATCCTTCGTGGACTGAAGGAGAAATACGAGCTGCACCATGGTGTCCGTATTGCGGACAGTGCCATTGTGTCAGCAGCGACGCTGTCCAACCGTTACATCACCGACCGTTTCCTGCCGGACAAGGCCATCGATCTGATTGACGAGGCGGCCTCTCGCCTGCGCATGGCGGTGGATTCCAAACCCGAAGAACTTGACGCGCTCGACCGCCAGATCATCCAGATGAAGATCGAGCGCGAGGCGCTGAAAAAGGAAAGTGATACGCCGTCCCGCGACCGGCTGGAAAAGCTGGAAACGGAACTGGCTGAGCTGGAGCAGGAATCCGCCACGCTGACCGCTCGCTGGCAGTCTGAGAAAGAGGCCCTGGCGTCGGCTACTCATGTCAAGGAACAGCTCGATCAGATTCGCCAGGAACTGGTGGATGCTGAACGGCGCGGCGATCTCGGCCGTGCGTCGGAGATCAAGTACGGCATCATTCCTGAGCTTGAGAAGAAGCTCGACAAGGCCGAGCAGCGCCAGGACGAAAACGGCGTGAATACCGGCCTCGTGCAGGAGGTCGTGGATAGCGAAGCGATCGCCCATGTGGTGTCCAAATGGACCGGCATTCCTGTCGACAAGATGCTGGAAGGTCAGCGTGAAAAGCTGATGCAGATGGAAGATGCCCTGCATAAGCGTGTCATCGGACAGGATGAGGCGGTAACGGCTGTGGCTGCCGCCGTGCGCCGCGCCCGCGCCGGGCTTCAGGATCCCAACCGGCCTCTGGGCTCGTTCCTGTTTCTTGGCCCAACCGGGGTGGGTAAAACCGAGCTGACCAAGGCACTCGCAGCATTTCTTTTTGACGACGACAGCGCCATCGCGCGGATCGATATGTCGGAATATATGGAGAAGCACGCGGTCAGTCGCCTGATCGGTGCGCCTCCCGGCTATGTCGGTTACGAAGAAGGCGGTGTGCTGACGGAAACCGTGCGTCGGCGACCCTATCAGGTCATCCTGTTTGATGAGGTGGAGAAGGCGCACCCGGATGTCTTCAACATCCTGTTGCAGGTTCTCGACGATGGTCGCCTGACCGATGGTCAGGGGCGGACGGTCGATTTCCGCAACACGCTGATCATTCTGACGTCCAATCTGGGGTCAGAGCTGATGACCAGCCTCGCGGACGGTGTGGATGTGGAGACCGTGCGCGAACCCGTGATGGATGCGGTGCGTGCAGCGTTCCGGCCGGAATTCCTGAACCGTCTGGACGAAGTCATTTTGTTCTCGCGTCTTCAGCGTGACCAGATGGGGTCCATCGTGGACATCCAGATCGGCCGGCTGCAGAAGCTCCTCGATGATCGCAAGATCACGCTTGAGCTTGATGACGCTGCCCGCGACTGGCTCGCTGCCGCCGGATATGATCCGGCCTATGGCGCCCGGCCGCTCAAGCGGGTGGTGCAAAAAGCGGTGCAGGATCCATTGGCCGAACGCATCCTGTCCGGTGATGTTCATGATGGCACGACGCTGCACCTGTCGGCCAATGAGGACGGTCTGGTGCTGAACGGCACGCCGCTGGCCGGACGCCGCGCTTTCAGCCTCAGTCGTGCGCCGGATGCAGAAAACCCGACCGGCCTGCTGAACTGATCCTGCCTTATTTGTAAGGCGCCGTCGGGGCTGCCGGGAGGATTTTCCCTCCCGGCGGCCTTGCGGTTCGTGCAAAACTCGTGACCATGAGATTATTGGTTTAGTGGTCACGAGGTCTTCATGTCATTTCGCATTGTGAGCGTTGCTGCGCTGGGTCTTGTTCTGGGCGTCACCGCCTGCGCCTCCGGTCCCAAGGGGCCAAACGGCCCGCGCCCGAGCATGAGCGGCGCCTTCGTCGCCAAGCCGGTGGCGCTGGTATTTGCTTCCTATGACGGCAATACCGATCGGATCGTGACCTCGGCAGAGGCCGCGGCGGGCGTCACCGCCGAATGGCGCAGCGCCGATACGAATGGTGACGGCGACGTATCAGTTTTTGAGCTTCAGAGCTGGTCGGCTGCTGCGCTGGGGGATGCCAATGCGCGACCAGGCCGCCTGGCCTTTGACGCCGATGGTGATGGCCGTATCTCCCTGATCGAATTCCAGCGGCATATGACGACGGAGTTCAACGAGCTCGACAAGGATGCCGATGGCCGCCTGACCCGGGCCGAACTCGTCCGTCAGACCCAATTGCCGAGCCGCGATGCAAATGGACGTGGTGAGCGCGGGCGCGGCGAGCGCATGCCGCGCTAATCCCGTCATCTGCCCATGGCCCTCCATGCGATCTGCCGGTAAGGTTAATCGTATAAATGGGGAGACGGGAATGGGTGAGGGACTGAATTCGCTGATCTTTGACAGCGACGGGATATGGGGCTTCCGCGCCGATTTCATGCAGAACGTGCTCGCCGAGGGTATGGGCACGTTGATCGGCATCATCATCAGTGTGGTGATCGCCATCTGGCTTGATCGCCAACGAGAAAAAAATCGTCACCGGGACCATCGCGGCCGTGCCGTGACCCGATGGGTCAAGAACCACTCCGACATGATCGATGCGCTTCAGGTTGAGATGAGCCATGGAGCGGGAGACCGCCATCGGGCGGTCCGTACGGAGATTGTCCGTGATGCGGAGCGTGATGCAAAGGATATCCGCGACGACTATTCATCGGCCCTCAAGAAGGGCGCGGTCGCCATCGCGTTTGAAGACTACGTTCGGGAACTGCAGTCCCTGACGACGATTGTCTCTGCCGATCCGGTCGACATCGAGAATTATCGGACCCGCATGACCGAAGGCATAAAGGCCCTCAAATCTCTCGTCCAGAAAGCCGGCGCGCGCCGGTCGATCCTGCAGACGGAACCGCTCTTCGACGGCACGTTGCCAGGCCTTCAGCATTCAGAGGACTCCCCATGAGCACGGAAAACGCGCATCATTCGATCAACTACATCGAGTTCAGAGCCCCCGATCTGCCCGCGATCATCACGTTCTATAGCGAGGTATTCGGCTGGCAATTTCAGAAATGGGGCGATGCCTATATCAGCTTCAGCGGGGCAGGCGTCGAAGGCGGCTTTGAGCGTGGTCCCGCACAATCCGGTGGTGCGCTGGTCATTCTTTATTCTGACGATCTGGAAGAAAGCATGACCGCCGTCGAGGATGCAGGTGGCAATATCACCGAACGTCCCTATGTTTTTCCAGGCGGTCGCCGCTTTCACTTCTCCGATCCTGCGGGGAATATCCTGGCGGTCTGGAGTGCCGCTGAGCCGAATTGAGGAGCGCAAAGATGCTGATTGCCACCACCGACACCGTTCAGGGCCGTGAGTCCGAGATCATTGGCGTGGTCGCCGGAGAGGCGATTCTGGGGGTCAACGTCTTCCGGGACTTTTTTGCCGGTATCCGCGACTTCATCGGCGGCCGGTCCGGCAGCTATCAGAAAGCGCTGCGGGAAGCCCGGGATCATGCGATGGCGGACATGGTGGCCGAGGCGGAAGCCTTGGGTGGCAATGCAGTCATTGGCGTCGATATCGATTACGAAGCCATCGACACCCAGAAGGGCGCCATGCTGCTTGTATCATGCAATGGCACGGCCGTTCGGTTGCCCTAGGATGCGCACCATCTTTTGATTGTCCTTTTGGAAGTTTGCAACTCGTTGAAACCTAATTGAATCTCGCCCGTTGATGAGGACAATATGACTGGGAGACGTCCTATGCTGGAAGGCAAATCTGTCGTCATCACCGGCGCCACGGGGTCACTGGGGAGAGCAGCCATCGAGGCGGTTCTGCTGGAACGGGGTGAGCCCATACTGATCAGCCGGCAGTTTGCAGACGACTTTTATTCAGATCTGCCCCGCTACGAGATCGACCTTACCGAACATGACGCAACGCAGGCCGTGATTTCGCGGATCGGCGATTTCGATGCTGTTTTCAACATCGCGGGCGGCTTCGCGATGGGCAAAAAAGTCTATGACGACGACCGCGACGACTGGTCGTCCATGTTCGCCCTCAATACTGAAACGATGCGCAACGTGGCGAAGGTCGCCATACCCCTGCTGATCCAGCGGGGCGGCGGTGCGATGGTGAATGTCGGTGCCTACGCCGCCCAGTCGGGCAAGGCGGATATGGGGGCCTATGTGGCCTCCAAGGCGGCGGTGATGCGGTTGACCGAAACCCTGTCGGAGGAAGTCCGCGAGCACGGCGTCAACGTCAATGCGGTCCTGCCGACGATTATTGATACGCCTGCCAACCGTAACGGCATGCCCGACGCAGATCCGAAGTCCTGGGTTGATCCAACGCGCCTGGCACAGGTGATGTGTTTCCTGGCCTCTGATGCGGCGCAGGATATTCATGGAGCGCTTCTGCCGGTCCGCGCACTGTCCTGAAGCCGGGTTCTCTTTTTGACGCGTCTCACAGAACTGAATAGGGGCGGGTCATGACCAGCGATATTCTATTTGAAGAGCACGGGCCCTGGGGCGTCATCCGCCTGAATCGGCCCAAGGCATTGAACGCCATCACCCGCGAGATGGGTGCAGAGATGGACGAGCAGCTGACAGTCTGGGCCGGGCGCAACGACATACGCGCCGTCATGATTGAGGGCGAGGGGGATCGGGCGTTCTGCGCCGGTGGTGACATCCGCTGGCTGCACGATGTTGGACGCACCGACCCAGCTGAGGCGACCACATTCTTCCGTACGGAATATACCATGAACGCGCGGATCGCCGCGTTCCCCAAACCCTATGTTGCCCTGATGGACGGTATCGTGATGGGCGGCGGTGTCGGCCTGTCAGCAATGGCTTCGCACCGTGTGGTGACGGATCGCACGCTCTGGGCCATGCCTGAATGCGGCATCGGCCTGATGCCAGATGTGGGGTCCAGCTATTTTCTGAGGCGGCTTGGTGCGGTCGGGTATTATCTGGGGCTGGTCGGGGCGCGTCTGACGGCTGCGGACTGTCTCTCTATCGGCCTTGGGACCACCCATGTGGAGGCGGACGGGCTGACTGATCTGCGCCACGCCCTGTTGATCGACCCGCTGGAAGGCGATGCGCATGCCTCTGTCGACGAGGTATTGCGGCGCGCGCAGAGCGCACCGCCCGAAGCAGCGTTGGACAACGACCGCCAGGACATTGAGCGGCTGTTCACTGACATTCCATCCATAGAAATTCTGTTGGATCGACTGGAAAAGGATAAGAGCGAGCTGGCGCAGCGGGCCCTGGCATCCTTGCGGGTGACATCGCCGACAAGCCAGAAACTGACCCTTGCCCTTTTCAACGGGGCGCCCGAACCCTTCAATGATTGCATAGCGCGGGAATATTGCGCGGCGGCGCATCTCATGGCGTCTCATGACTTCCATGAAGGAGTCCGTGCCCAGATCGTCGACAAGGACAAGTCGCCTCGCTGGTCGCCGAAGGACTGGTCCGCTGTCACGGACGAGTTGATCGACACTTATTTCGACATACCGCCGGGCGGGCCGCTTAATCTCTCGTCTATCGATAAAATGGGGCAGAGGGGCGCGCGCTGACCGTCAATTGCGGCACCTTTGCCATGGTTAACACGAAAAAACCTTGATTGCGCCTGCCATTTGCCACGTGGACGGATCATATACCTCCCTGACGCCACGAACGGCGCCCTAATCGGAGATATGATCCATGTTGTTCAAAGCCATTACATTGTCCGCCATCAGCTCCCTCGCCATTGCACATGCCCAGGACACGGACATGTCTTCCACAATGGAAGCCGACGTTCCGGCCCTTGAAGCGCCTGAGGTCGAGACCACCGAAGTGCAGACAATCGCCAAGGAAGATCTGGCCGTTATCGCTCAGACTGAAATTACGGCCGGTGACCTTGATGCCGACGAAGCCCTGACACAGGACGAGTTCCTCGCCAGTGCCGCTGTCGCCGAGACCACTTCGCCAGACATGATGGCCGAAGCCGGTGAAGCGGAAGTGACCACTGATGACGTGTCGGCGTCGGCCTATCTCATCGCGAAATTTGACCAGATCAGCGGTGGTGACGGCTCGCTCACAGCCGACGAACTGGAGACCGCGCTGTCCGATGATTTCGCTCAGGCCGACATGGACGGCAACGCCGTTCTGGAAGGTGAAGAGGTTAATGTCTTCGCGGCCCTGCGTGCCGGTAAGCCAGCGCTTTAAGTTGGCTCAGTAAGGGGCTGTTGCCCTTGGCCAATTTCGGTCCCACTTGCCTTTCTGGATCCCGCAATGGCCGCCCCATTGCGGGATTTTGCGTGGGCAAATGTGGAGAAATTAACGCTCTGAACCGCTGAATTTACTCGGAAAAGCGGCGGCGGTTAATAAACCGGTAATCTCTATAACCGATCCTTTAACCCTGATTTGAACCGCCTTGGCGCCACACGAGGATCGTTATGCCGCTTAACTTATCCGCCCCAGAACTGACTGAACTGAAACCCCGCATTTCCGTCATCGGTGTCGGCGGGGCCGGGGGCAACGCGGTCAACAACATGATCGCAGCGCAGCTCGAAGGTGTCGAGTTCGTTGTGGCCAATACGGATGCGCAGGCGGTGAACCTGTCCCAGGCACCGCACAAGATCCAGCTCGGGACCAGCGTGACCAAAGGTCTGGGCGCCGGTTCCATGCCGCAGATCGGTGAAGCGGCCGCTGAAGAATCGATCGACGAGGTCATGAGCCTGATCGAAGGCTCGAACATGGTCTTCATCACTGCCGGTATGGGCGGCGGCACGGGGACGGGCGCGGCGCCCGTCATTGCCAAGGCTGCCCGTGATCGCGGTATCCTCACGGTCGGCGTGGTGACCAAACCGTTCCAGTTTGAAGGTCAGCGCCGTATGCGGATTGCTGAGCAGGGCATCGAAGCGCTGCAGCAATATGTCGATACGCTATTGATCATCCCAAACCAGAACCTGTTCCGGCTGGCTGATGAGAACACCACCTTCCAAGGTGCCTTTGCCATGGCCGACCAGGTCCTGCACCAGGGTGTTCGCGGCATCACAGATCTGATGATTGTCCCTGGCCACATCAACCTCGACTTTGCCGACGTCCGGACCGTGATGTCGGAGATGGGCAAGGCCATGATGGGCACCGGCGAAGCCACGGGCGACGACCGCGCTACGGCTGCTGCGCTGGCGGCAATCTCCAATCCGCTGCTCGATGAATCGTCGATGAAGGGCGCCAAGGGCGTGCTCATCAACATCACCGGCGGCCTCGATATGAAACTGTTCGAAGTCGATGAAGCGGCGAACCGTGTCCGTTCCGAAGTTGATCCGGATGCGAACATCATCGTCGGCTCGACCTTCAATCAGGAACTCGAAGGCGTCATCCGCGTCTCTGTCGTCGCAACCGGTATTGAGCGCGAGGAAGAAATCGTCCGTCCGACGGTCGTGCCTGTCAGCAAGCCCGCCATCGTGACGAAGCCAACCGTTGAAGCAGCCGTTGAGGAGCCTGTCGCCGAGGCAGTGGCGCTTGACGATGTCGGCCCGGAAATCGACGAGAGCCACGAAATGCCGAGCGCGCCTGCGCCCGCGCCAAAGCCTGCCCCTGCGCCAAAGGTTGAGAAGGCGGCGAGCCTGATGCCGCAACAGCCTGAAAATCCGGTGGGTGATGTGCATGACCGTATCCGCCGCCTGCTGACAGAAGACAGCACAGTGTCGATGGATCGTTCCGCCCCTTATGAGGCGCCGAAAACAAATCCGTTCCGCGGCGCCCTTGGCGGCTCGCCTCTGGATGGTGTGATGGGTGCATTGCGCAACACATTCGCCTCCAAACTTGGTCAGCATCAGGACCAGCCGGTGCAGCGCCGCCAGGCTCGCGAGACCTTTTCCAGCGAAGATCCAGAGGATCTGGAAATCCCAGCGTTCCTTCGCCGCGGCGGTAACCAGAACTAAGGGCGGCGTTTTCTCTCCCTCAAATCGATCAGACACGGCCCGTTGCCCTTCAAAGGTGCAGCGGGCCGTTTTCGTTTGCGCCGAAATCGCCTCGCACCCTTTCGTAGCCAGAATATTGCCCTCGGGCGCGCGCCTCGCTACAGCCGCACGATGACAAGCACAGAGCTGAAAAAACGGGCAGCGCTAGAGGCGCTGACTTTCATCCAGGACGGCATGACCGTTGGTCTTGGCACGGGGTCGACCGCCGCGCCGTTTATCGAGGCCCTCGGTAAACGGGTGGCCGAAGGGCTGGAGATCGTCGGTGTTCCGACCTCGGAAGCCGCCGCGAAGCTGGCCCGCCAGTCGGGCATCGAACTCATCATCCCCGACGAGACGACGCAGATTGATGTGACCGTCGATGGCGCGGACGAGATTGATCCCGACGGTCATCTGATCAAAGGCGGCGGCGGTGCTCACCAGCGTGAGAAGATCATTGCGGCGGCCTCGCGGCAGCTGATCATTGTCGCGGACAGCTCGAAAAAGGTCAGCCAGCTGGGCCAGTTCCCGTTGCCCATCGAGATTGATCCGTTCTGCTTCTCGCTGACGGTCCGGCGGATTCGAGAGACGTTCGCGACGCTCGGCTATGACAAGGTTGAGATGCAGCTGCGGCCAAAGGCGGACCAGGACGGCATCATGCTGACAGATGGCGGCCACCTCTTGCTCGATGCCAGAATGCAGAGAATCAAGGACCCAGCCGCGCTTGACCAGGCACTGACCCTGCTGCCGGGCGTGATCAGTTGCGGGCTGTTTATCAATATGGCGTCCATGGCCATCATTGCTGGCGAAGATGGCGTTGAACGCCTGACCTTTGGTGCGCGTTGATCCTGCACACCGTCGCCTCCGGCCAAGACAAGGACATTGCCATGACCCCCTATGAGCAGCTGCAGACCGCCATTCGCGATTACGGCGATGCCGCGATGGGCAACTTTCTGCGGTGCAGAGCATTGGGGCAGGCGGTGGTCGAGGGGCTGCCCGACTACCTCAAATGCCCGCCCGCCCATGTGAAACTGGTGCCACCTGCAGGGCCGTTCGATCCGGCAAAAGCCTATGGCGACAAGGCGTTCTCCTACAATGAGAACGCGGTCATCCGCCTTGAGCCCATCAGCTTAGGTGTCTGTGTCATTGTGCCGAACACCGACGATTCGGGCTCTTTATGGCTAAGGACTGGCCTGCGGGTTGAGGTCACAGGCGAGACTTTCGATATCTTTGTGGCGAACCAGCCCATGGTGCAGGTGCCGCTGGAATTTACGGGACAGCTGACGCCGGTTTACGAGACCATCCATGCCGAGTTGATGGCGGTATTCCGCAAGGATTTGCAACGCTTCACCGACGAGCGATATGCGGGCGGCATCGGCTTTCTGCCGCCGGGGATGTAATATCGACCGCGCCGATGCGCTCTATCGACCCAGTCGGTTTCGGCGGACAGGGAATTTCCATATAAGACCCCGCAGAGACAATGGAGCCGAGCAACCATGACCTATGACTATGATCTTTTCGTGATCGGTGCAGGTTCGGGCGGCGTTCGCGCGGCGCGCCTGTCCGCACAGGCCGGCAAAAAAGTGGCCATCGCCGAGCAGTCCCGCGTTGGCGGCACTTGCGTCATTCGCGGCTGTGTCCCCAAGAAGCTGATGGTCTATGCCAGTGAACTGGGCGACGCGATCGGACATGCTCGTGGCTATGGCTGGTCGGCGGAGAATGTGACCTTCAGCTGGGACACCTTGCGCGACCGGATTGCGGCAGAGGTTGATCGTCTGAACGGCATCTATAATGGTATCCTCGCGCGCAATAATGTCGAGCTGTTCGATCACCGAGCTGTGCTGAAAGATGCGCACACGATCCATATTGCGGGCGAAAACCGTGACGTCACAGCGGAAAAAATCTTGATCGCCGTCGGCGGCACGCCCAGCCGGGACGAATCGGTCGACCCTGATCACATCGGCCTCGTCTCCGATGACATTTTCAGCCTGCCCGAGCAGCCCAAACGCCTCATCATCGCCGGCGGCGGATATATCGCCATCGAGTTTGCCCATATTTTTGCGGGCCTCGGCACCGAGGTCACCCTGGTCTATCGCGGGGAACGTCTCCTGCGGGCCTTTGACCCTGAGATCTCCGAACGCGTGGAGCGGGACCTGAAGGCGCGAGGCATTCGCTATATCTCCAATGCCGTCTTTACCGATATCAGCGTCAAGAATGGTGAGAAATGCGTGGAACTGATCAATGGTGATGTTCTTCACGCGGATGAAATCATGTGGGCCATTGGCCGTCGGCCATTGACCGACAGTCTGGGGCTGGAACGCTGCGGCATTGAAGTCGACAAGGTCGGCGCGATCCTGGTGAACGAGGATTACCAGACGACCATCCCGTCCGTCTTCGCCATTGGTGACGTGACAAACCGGGTCAACCTGACCCCGGTGGCGATCAGGGAAGGGGCGGCCTTTGCGTCAACACAGATGAGCGGCGTGCCAAAGCGAATGGACTATCATTTCATTCCCAAGGCCGTCTTCTCCCAGCCGCCGGTTGGCACTGTCGGTCCATCGGAGACCGAATGCATCGAGGCCGGACACGAGGTGGATGTGTACACGGCAGACTTCCGGCCCATGAAGAACGTTCTCGCCGAAAGCGACGAGCGCATGTTCATGAAGCTCGTTGTCGACCGGGCCAATGACCGCGTGCTGGGCTGTCATTTGGTGGGCGAGGATGCGCCTGAAATGATCCAGATCGCCGCCATTGCCGTGAAAGCGGGTCTGACCAAGGCGCAGTTCGACGAGACGTGCGCGCTGCATCCGACAGCCGCGGAAGAACTGGTCACCATGACGAACAAACGCTCAGGCCGCATCTGATCGTCAGAGGACCTGCAGCTTGCCGATTGCGACGACAGGACCTGTCGGTTGACCGGTCGGTGAGCCGCCCTCTGGTTCAAGACTGATGGCGAGCAATGTGTCTGGGCCGAGCGTGCTGATGTCGATCGAGGCCAGTTCGACAACGCTTCCGTCTTCCGGACTGATCAGCCCGAGCGATGACGGCGCGGCATCGCCTGCGATCAGCCACAATTCGGTCACCCGACCGTCAGTTGCGATGTCGAATGGCTTGACCGTCAGAATCTCTTCGCGCGCATTGATCCGTATCAGGACTGACAGCGGCGCGTCGCTGGCCGTGAGGGCGGCCATGTAGACGGGCTGCGGTTCTGGTGGTTGCCGGTCTGGCGAAGTCATCACGACGCCGAGGAGAACAGCGGACAGGCCGGTCATCACGGCCGTAGCGCCTCGCCAGAAACCAATGCGCTCCCAGAACGAAGGCGAGGTAGCAGTTGTCGTCTCAAACAGCGCGCGGTCAATGACCCGCTTCACCGCCGGGCTTGGCGCCCGCAGCGGAATGCCTTCGGCGAGCCGGGCAAGTTCCTCCTCCCAGAACGCTGTCAGCGCGCGAAATTCGGGCTCGGCACCGAGCTTTTCTTCCGCAGCGGCGCGCTCTTCCGGGCCCAACAGGCCAAGAACATATTCCGCGGCCAGAACATTATCGTCGGGAGTCAGGTCAGGCGTATCGCTCATGAGCTCTCTCCCTGCGGTTCAGGCTTTGTTTCAAGACAGGTGCGCAGGGTTGCAAGGCTTCGGCGCATCCACGTCTTGATGGTGTTCAGCGGTGTTTTCATCGTGGTGGAGAGTTCGGCATAGGTGCGGCCGGTGAAATAGGCGTCGCGCACCAGCTTCGCCTTTTCAGGCTCCAGTGTGCCAAGACAATGATGAAGACGAGCGGCGTCACTTCTCATGGCCGCGTGGTCTTCGGGGGATGCCCGATCATCTTCCATCTCGTCCATTTCGGCTTCATCGCCATCACCGGGGCGCCTGCGCCGGTAAATATCGATCGCGGCATTGCGCGTAATCGAGATCAGCCATGACATGGGAGAGGCGGTACCGGGCCTGAACGTGTCCGCCTTGCGCCAGACCTTCATGAAGGCGTCCTGCAGGGCCTCGTCGGCCTCAGCGCGATTGTTGAGAATGTAGAGGGCGACACCGTACAGCTTGGCGGATGTCCGCTCGTAAAGATCGTCAAAGGCCACGCGACGTCCCAACGCAATTTGCGACAACAGGTCTTCAATTTCCTGACGCGCCAGTTCCTTGTTCACCATGAGGTGGCTCTCCGCCCGTGACCTGCACCTGATATGTGCCGCAACGCCGAAAAGTCGACGATGGTGACCCGACGCACAGGAAACAACGAGGGGAAGATTATCCTGCACGTCGGGCCGCCCCCCAACGGAGTGAGCCAGTCATCCCGACACGGTCCAGCCTGTAAAGCAGACGTGACCGGGCGGGCATTCAAGGTACCGGCGACGAGGAGGAGAAAGGGTAGAGGACCCTCATCGTCGGAAGCCTTTAGACGGGGCCACCTGTAAGAATATACGGGGCTGTCAGCGAAAAGGTTTCAGCGGGCCGAAACAAGGCGACAGGCGACGCCGTCGAGATCAATGGGCGCGCCGTCCTGACGCGGCCGCAGGGTGCAGACGCCTGCGTCGAGGACGATGTCATACACATCCGGCCGGGCGACGCTTCGGTCATTCAGGGGCGAAGGCGGCGGCGGGAGGACCACCAGGACCGGCTCATCGGTCGGCAGCGGTGTGCCTAGTTCCAGCGTGTTGCGGCCTAAAGCCTCCCGCAGGATGACAAGGGCGTCCTCGGTCGCTTTTTCATTCTCGAAGACGGCCGGACCGGCCGCTGTGCTCTGGCATGCGGCGGCCAGGGTGGCCAGCGTTGAGCCGATGAGGGCGCCCTTCCACATTATGGCTGACCGGGCAGACCGGTCAGGTCACGGTTGTTCTCCAACACACCGCGCGACGATGGTCCGATTGCGATGCCGTCCGAACCCGCTGTCTGGGTGGTGCCGCTGCGAATCGCGGTGGTTGTGCCGCGGGCGAAGCTCGACATGCTGGGGGCCGCAGGACAGCTGCCGCTGTTGCGATAGTTGAGGGCCGCAGCGAGCAGCGCCTCGGCCGGGTCGCCAAGCTCATTGCCAAGATCATCGGCCACTTCGCAGCCCGGCAGACGCGCGCCGAATGTGCCGGCCGCATTGTTCGGAACAAAGCCGTCGGCATACGCGCCAAAGCCTTTGTCATTCACGCCGCGGAACTGGATCGTGTAGAAGGTCGTGCCGCAATTGTCCGTCGGGTAGAAACCGTAAGGCTTGCCGCAGGTGGTCGTACCGATCAGGACCACGTCAACATCCGCCCCGCGCAGGCCGTTGATCACGGCCTCGCTGGCGCTGCAGGTATTGTCAGTAGACAGAATATAGACCCGGTTCAGGTCAAGGCTTGGCAGCGCCGTACCTGCGTCCACCGAAAAGCCCAGGCCCTCGCCGATAAAGGGCACCGGCTCATTGACCTCGCCCGTGACCGGGTTGCGATTGCCGGCATCATCGTTGAATTCCAGCATCTCGAAGGTCTTGCCGTTCGTCTGTGCCGGTCCGGCGACCATGTAGCCAAGCTGTGACGCCACGGCAAGGAGACCGCCGCCATTATAGCGCAAATCGAGCACGAGATCGTCGACGCCCGCCGTGTCCATCTCGGTGATCGCGTCGACGATTTCTTTCTCCGACGCGAAGGGACTGAACGTGTTGAACAGGATGTAGCCGACCTTGCCGGTCGGTGTGTCGATGACACTCGTCCGATTGACGGAGTCGCGCGAGAGATTGGCCGACACCATCGTCACGGTCCGGGTCGTGGCAGAGCCTTCGTCCTGCACCTCAAAGGTATGCTCGACGCCGGCGACCGATGGATAAAGCCCCTCATTGAGGATATCGATCTGCGCGTCCGTGGAGCCACCATTGACGAGGTCCACGCCGTCGACCGTCAGGATCCGGGTGCCGCGCTTCATCTTGGGCTGACCGCCCACCATCTCACTCGCCGGGCTGTTCGCGTCGGTATAGCTGACCCGGAAGTCGCGGGGCGGCCGGGTCGAATAGACGGTGTAGCTGATGCCGTAGCTGGCGCTGGCTGTCGAATTGCGTTGGTCCAGATATTCGGACGTCGGCTGGCTGAAGTGGAAATTGTCCTTGGGCGAGCCCGAAGAGGTCGTCGCATCGGTCTTCAGAAGATCAAAGTAGTCGATCGGGTCGTCATAGAGAGCAGGGTTCCGGTCCGTGACTTCATCGTTCCACAGATAGGTCTCGTGGGTCCAGGAGCGCAGCCAGAAATTCTCATACAGTATAGACCCCTGACGATCCGGGAACGGGTCGCCATTGGCATCGACGCCTGTGCGCGGCACGGCGCACCGGTCCTTGTAGTTGCTGGCCGCAGCGTAGACATTCGGCGTCCAGGTGAGAATGTTGTTGCTGGGTGGCGGTTGAACGACCGCCGGTGGTGTCGCCGAACCGCCGCCTCCACCGCCGCCACATGCGACGAGGCCAAGACTGGCCCCGGTCAGGGCAAGTACAAACAGGGGTCGAGTTACAGACGTCATTGCGGCAATCCATCCAACGGTACGTTTACCATTGTGAAGGGAAATAGGCCCGCAAGGCAATAGAGCGAATTTGACACAGGACGCGCCGCAAAACCCCCTAAGTCCCCGTAATTTATGTTACAATTCGCCTTGAATTATTTCTGGTGCGCGAGAAGGACGCCCAGCATGTTGATGTAGTCATCGGTCCATGGCCGACCGCCATCACTCTGCACGTGTCGCCAGCGCGCATCGGTATCCAGGGCGGCCAGATCGCTTGTCGCGCGTGCAAGGACGACGGCATGGGTCGGCAGGATCGACAGCCCGTCCCCGGCGTGATCCGGCTGGAACCGTTGGGCCCGCATAACCAGGCCTTCTGCTTCGGCAATCCGCGCCAGGACGGGCTCGAGGTCCATGTAGCGGTTTGAGATATGGAAGATCAGGACGCCGTCATCGCTCAGTCGACTGACATAGCCGCGCATGGCCTCACGCGTCAGGAGGTGCGTGGGAACAACGTCCGAACTGAAAGCGTCGATCAGCAGGAGGTCTAAGGACGCAGGAGACGCCTGCATCAGGGTCAGGCGACCATCGCCAAGCACAATAGGGGCCTCAGGCGCGCACTGGGACAGGAAGGTGAACCAGTCTGTATTCTGTGCCGTACGGACGACCACCGGATCGATCTCGAAAAACGTCACCGACTGATTTGGCGACAGAAGGCAGGCGGAGGCGCCGACCCCTAAGCCGACCGCGCCGGTGCGCGGCTTGTCAGCGAACGCTGCATAGGCCTGTCCGATAGGGGTGTCGGGGTGATAATACATAAGCGGTGTCGGGCGACCCACTTCATCTGTGTACTGTGCGCCGTGGACCGTGGTGCCGTGGATCATCCGACGCAGGCCGTCGACCTCATCGACACTGACGACGCCGAAGAACCCGCGCTCGGTGGCAAGGGTCGGCGTATGCTGGGCGGAGACGATACCGCTGCCGAAATAGGCGAGGGCACCGGCAAAGGTAGGCAGATATCGATGATCCTTGCTGATCAGCATCATGACGATCGGCATGACCAGAAGGATGTAAAGGGCGCCGATCGCTCCGGATCTGTCGGTGGCACTTGTGACGGCCAGCGCGGCAAGAACGGCCAGGACCGACAGGGTCGCGATGGCCAGATCCTTGCGCTGCCAGGTGCCCCGGGTGCCAGGCAACAGGACCAGCAGAGCGAGGAGAACCAGCGGGTATTCGACGACATCGTTGAAAAGCACGGGCGCGAGCAGGGCGTTGAAGGCCCCGCCGATAACACCGCCCAGCGACATGATGAGGTAGAATTCGGTCAGATGCGCCGTGGACGGACGACGTGCGGCCAAGGTGCCGTGACAGACAAGGCCCGCCACCAGCACCATGGTGATGTTCAGCAGCAGCATTGGCAGCAACGGCGCGGCGAACAGGTTGTGGCACAGGAAGAGCAGAAGCGCCGCTGTCACATAGGGCGCAACGGACACCGCCCAGCGGGTCGCGCGGGGACCGGCTTTGGAAAAGACGATGATGAAGCTGCCGATATAGGCGATCAGCGGCGGCGCCCACAGAAACGGCCCGGCCGCCACATCTGTTGTGATGTGGGTCGTTGCACCAACGAGAAGGCTCGATGGGACGAAGGCGAGCGTAAGCCAGGTCAGGCGTTCTCGCCAGTTGGGTGCAGGGCAGTCTTCGACGGTGCCTGCGGTGTGGTTTGGCCCCGCATGTCGTCCGGTGTTGAACGCCAGCCACCCGCAGGCGATGAGCGCCGCGCCCACCAGCACATAGGCGCTGCTCCACACAAAGGATTGTCCGCTCAAGGACATGAGCGGTTCCAGTAGGACCGGATAGGCTACGAGGCCGATGATCGAGCCAATATTGCTGGCGCCATAGAGATAATAGGGATCCGCCGCATCTGGTCGGCCCGACCGCGAATACCAGGACTGAATCAGCGGGGCGGTGGCGGAGAGCGCGGTAAAGGGCGGGGCGATCGACAGGGCGAAGGCGGCGCTGAGCCAAAGGGCCGGGCGATGGGGATCAGGATCACCAAGCATGCCGGTCAGGCCCAGAGGCAGAACGCTGGCGGCCATGATCACGACAATGGCGTGAATGATGATCTGAAGACGCAGGGAGGCCAGCCGCGACAGGAGATGCGCGTATAGATACCCTAGCAGCAGCGCTGCCTGAAAACAGACAAGCGTTACATTCCAGACGCTCGGCGCTCCGCCCAGAATGGGCAGAACCATCTTGGCGAACATGGGTTGGACCAGAAAAATGAGCGCGGCACTGAGAAAGATCGTCAGGGCATAGGGCAGCACGCCGACGCGCGACGTCTGGAAACTGGTCCGCGGCGAAACAATAGCCGAGTCGGTCATGCAAGGGCTCCCTGTCGCCCTCACAATACCGGGACACCGTTGAGGAGCGTTGAGCCCCATCGGTCCAATTGTAATGAAATGACCGGTTCCGGGCCCAGAATGGTGGCGAAAAGCCCACACTTGGTGTCTGCCGGACGGCTGAGATGGCTACTACCGCATTGCCCCCGGGCTGTCTTTCCCATAGCTTAACGATCGGAAACGCTGTTTGCGGGAATGGGGCTGAGAACAGATGACGTGTGAAGTGGTCTTGATGAACCGGCAGGCTGTCGCAATGGCGGCGGACAGTGCGGTCACGATCTCCGGTCCCGATTATCTCAAGACCTATAACAGCGTCGACAAGCTGTTCCCGCTGATCAAGGACCAGCCCGTCGGCGTGATGATCTATAACAATGCCGAGCTCATGGGCACGCCATGGGAGACCCTGATCTCCATGTATCGGGATCAGGCGCGCGGCAAGAGCTTTGACACGGTCGACGGCTATGCCCGCGATTTCATTGGCTTTCTGTCGGGCAATCCGGACCTGTTCAGTCAGGAGCATCAGGACCGCGAGTTCTGCAAGCATATCGCCGTGGTGATGAGCATCATCGCCCAGGATTTCGACTACCAGCTGGCGCAATTCCAGCAGGCTCAGGCGGGCAAACTGAGCGATCACATCAGCGCCATTTTCGAGTTTGTCGTCGATCAGCTGCATCGGGACTACAACTCCAATCTGAACGGCTCACCGCGCGGGGAGCTTGCCTGCTTCCCCCAGGGCACCGCCGAGCAGCTGCAGCGTCGCTATAATGGTCCGATCAACGATATTGTTGAAAGCCTGATTGCCTCGCTCAAGTCAGAATTCTCAGGTCTGACCCTGTCCCAGGCCACGCGAGCGCAGCTGAATGAAATTGCTGTGTTTTCGGTCATCAAGGATGCGTTTTTCGAGCATTACACCGGGGTCGTCTTTGCCGGTTTCGGGCGCCGGGAGAGTTTCCCTGCCGTGCGCAGCTATCTGACCTCAACGGTCATTATGGGCACGCTGAAACATCGTCAGGACCGCTCGGCGAACATCTCAGCCGACAGTGGCCCGGTGATTCAGCCCTTTGCCCAGGACCGGATGATTCGCACCTTCCTGACCGGCATGGATCAAAGCCTGCGCATGTTCATGTTCGGCGAAACACTGCGGCTTTCGCGCCATCTGGTGTCGGATGTTGTGGGCCGTGCGCCGGGTCTGTCCGATGACCAGCGGGCACAACTGTTCTCTGATTACTCCCAGCAGAATCTGGGCACCGCATTGCAGGCGTTTTTTGGCGCGATCGACCAGTTCCAGTATATCACGCATACTGGTCCGATCCTGCGCGCCATCTCATCCCTGCCGAAAAAGGAACTGGGGGAAACGGCCGCGTCGCTGGTGAAGCTGAACAGCTTCCAGCAGAAGGTCATGAACTCCATCGAAACCGTCGGCGGGCCGATCAGCCTTGCCACCATTACCCGTAACGAGGGGCTCGTTATGGGTAAGGAACGCGCTGAGCTTTAAGGGAGCCTGAGCATCATGAAGGATCGCCTGCAGCAGATCTGGTCCGGTTTCGGTGAGCGTACGACGCTCGACCTCTCCGGCACGTCCATCAACAACACGCCGCGGCCCGGCTTTGAACGCAATTTGGAGCGGGAGGCCCATGCCCTCGACCGCCCGATGGCGGAAGCCCTGCGGGCAACCCACCTGCCAGACGGCATGACCGATCCGGTCGGCGCGGCCTTCAGCGCGCTTCACTCCTCCATGGCCGCGCAGAAGAAACCGGCGCGGGGTCGCAAGGCGCGGGCGCAGGACATGCCGACGGCCAGCTTCGCGATGCCGGAGTCGAATATTGAAAAGACGCTGTTGGCGGATCTTGCATTCACGCGCAGCAAGACGGTCCGCCGGGATAGCGACTACATTTCCTATGCCGCGGCCCGTCAGGCCGACTGGCAGAAGAGGAAGCGTAAGCGGTTCCTCGGCATCTTCTAGTCAAAATCTCAGCTCAGCCAGGGCGACCAGAGCGGAAACGCATGGCTCCATAGAAAGACGGCTGCGCCGGCGCCTGCGAGATAGGGGCCGAAGCGGATTTCGGTCTGCGCTGAAAATCCGCCCGCCGTCTTCGCGAATATCATCGCAATGGCAAGAGCGCTCGCGGAGGCCAGCAGGATGACAAAGGGCAGGGCATAGATGCCGACCAGCGCGCCAAGGGCAGCCACAAGTTTCGCATCGCCAAGGCCCAGACCCTCCTGCCCCCGCAAGGCGCGATAGCCGGTCGATATCCCCCAAAGAAGGCCGTAGCCAATCGCCGCCCCGATCAGGGCAGCCATCAGGCTGACGTAAAAGGGCACGAGCGCCGCGGCGAATCCCAGCCCGATGAGGGGCAGCGTCAGTGCATCGGGCAGATAGCCTGTGCGGTGGTCGATCACCCCCAGCGCCAGTAGAACAAGCAGGACAACAAGCGCATGCAGCGCGATCAGGGGAGCCGTGAACACAGCCGCCGCCAGCAGGCCGGCCAGGCCGCCGGCCAGTTCAATCAGCAGATAACGCCGCGGTATAGAGACGCCGCAATGTCGGCACTGGCCCCGGGCCCGCAGATATCCAAGGATGGGAATGAGATCGATCATCGACAGTTGCGTTCGGCAGGCGGGGCAGTGCGATCGCGGCAAGGCGAGGGAGTAGGGGCGAGGCAGACCGCCTTCGGGCGGGTCCACCAGTTTCCACAGGACCGGTCCCCGCGACACCAGCACCGTCAGGAAACTGCCGCCGAGCAGACCCGCAACGGCCCCAAGCAGAAGCCATGTCCAGAAGGGAATCGCCAACGCGCTCATCTCATAACCTTCATTTATCCGTGCACCATTCTGTCAATCCATGCGGAAAGTTGATGAGATTGTCACGAAACTTTCACGGGCCTGTCACAATGCGCACCCCGTACGCTCCGTATGCAAAGTTTATTCAGGCTGTTTCCTGATTTGTCATAAAACTGTGAAGTCGACGGCCTATTGCAAGTCTCGCGAACGAAAGTGGGTCGTTCGCTTATCGTATTCAGAATTGCAATCTGCCTTAGGGGGCAAAGCATGGTTTTCACATCCTCCATCCGCCGCGGACTTTTCGCGACCAGCGCCTGTGCCGTTCTTGCTGCCTGTTCTGGGAGCGGCAACATCTCCAGCACCGGCAGTGCCGGGCCTGTCACCATCGGTGGCGGCAACAGCGGTGGCGGGTCGACCGCGGATGTCAGCTTCGTTCCTAACGGTTTTACGTGCCCGACCGGCACGACACAGGATCAGGTCAGCGTCGGCGCAGTCCAGATCGAAGCCTGTATCATTCCGGCCGGTACGATTGTGGCTGATACAACGCTGCCAGGCACATCGGGCAATGCGCGCGTCGGCTACTTCCTTCAGGGTGCTGTCTTTGTTGGTGACAACCTCATCTCAAACCCATCGGGTTCCAGTGCGACGCTGAGCATCGGCGCCGGTGCCATCATCATGGGTGCCAATGGCGAAGACGCTCTTTTCATCAATCCGGGTTCGGACATTAATGCAGTTGGTACTGAGCTTCAGCCAATCGTCATGACTTCTGCCACCGACGCGGCCGACGGCAATGTCGATGATGGCCTGGTCAACGGTTCTGCTTCGGCCAAGGGCGAGTGGGGCGGTCTGGTCATCAACGGTCTCGCACCGATCAATGACTGTGACGTCTCGACCAACACGCCGGGCGCTGCTGACTGTAACAAGACCGGTGAGGGCGGCTCTGGCCTCTTTGGCGGCAACCAGCCAAACGACAGCTCAGGCACGCTTTCCTATGTCCGCGTTCAATATGCCGGCTTCCGCTTCAACGGCGAAGACGAGCTGAACGGCATCGCGTTCCAGGGCGTGGGTGACGGCACGACGGTTGATCACATCCACGTCCATAACGGGAACGATGACGGCGTCGAATTCTTCGGCGGTACCGTCAATGTGAAGAACATCGTCGTCACGGGCGCTGATGACGACTCGATCGACTGGACCGACGGCTGGCAGGGTGACCTGCAATTCGCGCTCGTGGTGCAGGACGACGTCTCCGCTGACCGCGGCATCGAAGGCGACAACCGCGGCAACGACGTCAATGTCGGCGAAGCTCAGGGCGTTGTCTCCCGTCCGAACATCTCGAACTTCACCTTCTTCGGCTCTTCGGCTTCCGCAGCGTCGCCAAGCGATGGTCTGAAGCTTCGTGCCGGTACAGGCGGTAACATCGCCAATGGTATCGTTCTGGGCTTCGGTCTGGGTGATGGTCTCGATTTCGACCGCAACAACAATTACGAAGACAGCGCCGGCAACGTGATCGGTTCAGAGATGGGCAACGCCACGCCTTCGATCAACGCGCTGTTCTTTGCTGACAACGCCAAGCCTTACGACAGCGATGGCAAGACCCTTTTCGACGCTGGTGTGGACAACACGGACGCTGTCTTCTCGACCATGAGCGGCGTGATCCCTGGTTCGGCTGAGCAGGCCGTCAACGTGTTTGACAACACCGCTGGCACAACGCTGACGCTCACCAACTATATCGGTGCCTTCGACCCTGCGTCGGAAAGCAACAGCGACAACTGGATGACCGGCTGGACCCTGTCCTCCGCAATCCCAGGCGCGCAAGCTGCCGCCTGTCCAGCAGGGACCACGGTTTCGGCAACCGAGACCGTTCCATCGGGCCGGTTCGAGCAGCTCGTCTGTGTGCTGCCAAACCAGATCGATACAGACATCACGCTGACATCCGGCAACCTCTACACCTTCGCCGGTTCCGTCTTTATCGGTGGTGACGTTGGTCCAGACGCAACCGCCCCTCTGGCGGGCCGCACGGCAGCAACCCTGACGGTTGAGCCAGGCGTGACCGTTTACGGTTCCGCTGGTGAAGACGCGATCATCGTGACGCGCGGTTCGCAGCTGGTGGCTGAGGGTACATCGACGGCACCGGTCATCTTCACCTCCAAATCCGACATCGACGGCACGGTTCTCGCCAGCGACAAGGGTGAGTGGGGCGGTCTGGTCATCAACGGCCGTGCACCGATTAATGACTGTAACGTCTCGACCAACGTGCCTGGCACGATTGGCTGTGAGAAGTCGGGTGAAGGTTCATCGGGTCTCTTCGGCGGTAACGACGAGAACGACGACAGCGGCAGCCTGTCCTATGTTCAGGTCAAATATGCCGGCTTCCGCTTCAACGGTGAAGACGAGCTGAACGGTATCGCCTTCCAGGGTGTTGGCGATGCGACGAATGTCGATCACGTCCACGTCCACAACGGTAACGATGACGGTGTCGAATTCTTCGGCGGTACGGTGAATGTGAAGAACATCATCGTGACGGGCGCGGACGACGACTCGATTGACTGGACCGATGGCTGGCGGGGGTCGGTGCAGTATGCACTGGTCATTCAGGACGATGTCTCCGCTGACCGCGGCATCGAAGGCGACAACCGCGGCAATGACGTGAATGTCGGCGAAGCCCAGGGTGTTGTTTCAACCCCGACCATCTCGAACTTCACCTTCTTCGGCTCTTCCGCTTCTGCGGCCAGCCCAAGCGATGGTGTCAAAATTCGTGCGGGTACGGACGGCATCCTGTTGAACGGTATCGTGCTCGGCTTCGGTCTGGGCGACGGCATCGATTTCGACCGCAACAACAACTACGAAGACAGCGCAGGCAATGTGATCGGCTCCGAAGCGGGTAACGCGACGCCAGAACTGTTCTCGATCTACGTCGCAGACAATTCCAAGCCTTACGACACGGATGGCGGCACGCTGTTCAACGTCACCGGCGCCGGAAACGTCGAAGGCACTGCGCGCAACATGACCGGGTTCATCCCGAACGCCACGCTGCAGGGCGCGATCGTTGCCAAGGATGTGGCCACCATCACCTTCCCGGCGACGGCGGACAACGCCTCCGTGATCGATACGACCGACTATGTCGGTGCGTTCGATCCGGCGACGGAGACCAATGCTGACAACTGGACGACTGGCTGGTCGTACAACATCAGCACCAGCCTGCCGAACGTCAACTAAGACACCGCGACAGCTGGCGGGCTGATGCCCGCCAGCTCTTTTTGTCATTCGTGTGCTGAAAATCTTATCGGCCAATTGAGGTCCATCATGTTCCTTCTGAACCGTCTTGTCCCTTCGGTCGTCCTGTCCGCCGCTCTCCTGTCGGCGCCGGCTTTTGCCCAGGATGACACGTATGAGGGTGTTGGTGCTGACGACGACGTCATTGTCGTGCGCGGCGCGCTGATCCCCGATGAAAAAAAATCCACGTCGGAAATTGCTTCCTTCCTCGACGCCGAGGATTTCGACCGGGCAGGGGATAGTGATATCGCCGCGGCCCTGAAACGGGTCACGGGCCTGTCGGTTCAGGATGGCAAATTCATTATCGTTCGTGGCCTGAACGAGCGCTACTCGTCAGCGACCCTGAACGGACTGCCGTTGCCAAGCCCTGAGCCTCTGCGCCGGGCCGCGCCACTCGATCTCTTCCCGACTTCTGTCATCGACAGCACGCTGGTCCAGAAGACCTTCTCTCCACAATTCTCCGGTGAGTTCGGTGGTGGTCTTGTCGAGCTGCGCACCAAGGGTATTCCGCAGGAAGATTTCTTTGAGATCAATCTGGGCATGTCCGCGAACTCTGCGACGTCCTTCAGCGACGGCCTGTTCTATGAGGGCAGCAACACCGACGTTTACGGTTTCGACGATGGCCTGCGTGACCTGCCGGATGCAGCGACCGGCCTCTTCATCGGCGGTGTCGTCCCGGGTGACGTTCAGAATGCCGCTGACATCAGCTTTGAGCAGAAGAAAACGCTACTCATCTCCAATGACGATGCGCCGGCCAATGGCAAGGGCTCCATCGCACTGGGCAAGAAGTTCTACACCGATGGCGACCTGTCCGCCGGTACCGTGCTCTATGTCGGGTATGATAATGACTGGCAGACCCGTGAGGGGACGCGTAACCGTATTACCGGTGTGAACTCCTACGGCAGCGACTTCCTGTCGACACGTCAGGAAGTGTCCCTGGCCGGCCTGTCGTCCTCGGCTATCGAATTCAACCAGGATCACTCAGTTCAGCTGACCGGTCTTCTGGTGCGCAAATCGCTCAAGCAGGCTGATATCTCAACGCGCAGCTTCTCGGGCGATGAGCGTCAGTTCCGTACAGAGAGCACCGACTTCATCGAGCGTCAGCTCTGGCAGGCGCAGCTGAACGGGACGCACCTCTTCCCGGATCTCGCTGACCTCGAAGTCGCGTGGAAAGCCTCCTACGGTCAGGCCGACCGCGATCAGCCTTACCGTCGTGAAACGTCATTCGTCCGGACTGACCCGTCCGAAGACTATGCGTTCACCACGGAAGAGGGCCGCTCGAACATCGACTTCCGTTCCCTGCAGGATGAGAACACAGCCGCCGGGATCGACTTCACTCTGCCGCTCGACCTTGGGACGCGCGTCACCTTCAAGTTCGGTGGCGCCTATACACAAACAGACCGCTCGACGGCCCGCCGCCTGTTCGAATTCCGCGGCGCGTTTCCTGAAGAGGTCGTGGGCAGCCGTGCCGACGTCATCTTCTCCGATGAAGTTCTCGGCCTAACCGGTCCGCTCGTCCGCTTTGCCTCGACCGCTGGGGAGCCTGACAACTTCGAAGGCACCCTGGAAGTCGCCGCGGCCTATGCTTCGGCTGATATCGAAATGGGGCCATATCTGCGCGCCAATATCGGTGGCCGGTTTGAGGACTCATCGCAGGAAGTGGCAACATTCCTGACGCGCTCCCCAGAGACGGTCAGCGTCTTTGATCCGATCGAAGAGCAATACTTCCTGCCAGCGGCTACCCTGACATGGATCCCGACCGGGAACTTCCAGGTCCGCGGTGGTTTCTCCAAAACCCTCACGCGTCCGCAGTTCCGCGAACTGTCGCCATCGATCTTTACTGATCCGGACACGGACACGGTCTTCGTCGGTAACCCGTTCCTGAAGAACACGGAAATCGAAAACTATGATATCCGCGCGGAATGGTATTTCCGTCGTGGCGAGTTTGCGACAATCGGCCTGTTCTACAAGGACATGACCAACCCGATCGAAGACGCGATCCTGTCCACGGAAAGCGACCGCACGAGCTTTGTGAACGCACCGTCTGCTGAGCTTTACGGCGTCGAAGTCGAGTTCGAGAAGAACGTCGACCTCGATCAAATGCTGGATGCGGCCTTCTGGTCCGGCAAACAGCTCGTTTTCAAGACGAACTACACCTATACTAATGGTGAAGTGTCCGCTGACGGTTCGGTCATCGTACCGCAGATTTCAGGGCAGGGTGTGACGGCCAGCGAACGGGCCGCAGAAGCTCAGCTGCTCGACGGCTCGCGTCTGGTTGGCCTGTCAGAGCACCTGTTTAACATCCAGCTCGGTATCGAGACGGAGTACAACACCAAGGTCACACTGGCTGGCAATTACGCGTCTGAACGAACCCTGTTCCGGGGCGCGCCGATCAGCGCCGGTCGCTTCCTGCCGTCGCCGGTTGAACAGCCACCAATCTCTCTTGATTTCGTGGTCGACCAGCCGCTGGAGATTGCCGGGGGTGAATACAACCTGACCCTGAAAATCCAGAATCTCCTCAACTCGGCCTATGACGTGTTCTACGAGGACAATGGCAATTCAGGTATCATTACCGGTCAGCCCGTCTTCCAGGAGTATGATCTGGGCCGGACATACTCGATTTCGGTCAAACGCACCTTCTAGGTCGTACCAATGACATTGACACGAGGGGCGGGCCGGTACGGACCGCCCCTTTTTCGTTCAACTCCTTGAAAATGCCACCTTTTGCCAGCATCCGCCGCGAAGCTGGGCAATGGTTAATCGCCCATTTACCGTGAGGGTGTGATAAACCGTGACTGGGCGGCTGCATGACCGTGAAACCGCAGAAATTTGAACGGAAAGGGCCAGGGTTGGCTGAGATCGCGACGACGTCGACATCACAGGCACCGGACAGCGAGGGCAGCGCCATCAAGGCTACCCGTCGCCAGCGGGAAAGTGCGTTTGACAGTGCTCTGGCCATCCGTCTTGTCGAGGGGTGCTATGTGGCACTGCTCGGCTTTCTGACCATCCAGTTGATTTTCACCCTGTTCGAGCCGCTGACCATCCCGTCAGGGCGGACCTTCGCCCGGGGCGACCAGCCGATCGCGGATCTGACGGTGATGTCGTCCTTCGATCCGTTCATCGGCTACGCTCCGCAGACCACTGAGGTTGAGGATTATACGCCGGCGGCCGAAACCATGCTCAATATCAAGCTGGTCGGCACCTATGTCATCGGGGACGAGCCCAGCGCCACCATCGCCACGGAATCGAACGGCCAGCGGCTGTTCTTTGTCGGCGACACCATCAGTTCCGGCGTGACCGTTCGGGACATTCTGTCCGACCAGGTCATTCTCAACCGCAACGGCATCACCGAGACCCTGAGCCTTGAAAACCGGGCGCCCGTTGCTCGTCAGACATCCTCGGGTCCACGGACAGCGCCCACGCCGGGCTCGACCGGGAGTCGCCCACCGGCCGGTGACAGTGTCTTGAGTTCCTATGTTCAGGTCGGGCCGGCCCCCGGTACCCAGGGTCTGGTCCTGTCCGCCGGTACCAACCCGATGTTTTTCGAAGCTGCCGGTCTGATCGACGGTGACATCCTCTTGAATATCAACGGTCAGCCCGTCTCCAGCAACCCGGCCCAGGTCATGGGATCCATGGCGACAATGCTGTCGCGTGGACCTGTGACGGCCACCATCAGCCGACATGGGGAAGAGTTCGATATCGTGCTCGACCCGTCAGGATTGCTACCATGAGTTTGAAATTCACGCTGCGTTCCCTTCTTGCTGCTGCGATGGTCACCACATCGCTCTCGGGTGCTGCGCTGGCACAGGATGATCGGGCGACCCTGAACTATGAAGGGGCCGACCTTGCTGCGGTGGCGCGCGATGTGTCGCTACGGACCAAGCGCGTCTTTGTCATCGATCCGCGTCTGTCCGGTCGCGTCACGATCATCTCGCCGCCGGGGCTGTCTCTGACGCCGGATGAGGTGTGGGAAGTCTTCCTGTCGACGCTGCAGGTGAACGGCTTCGCCGCGGTGCCCATCGGGGACCGTGAATACAAGATCGTGCCGAGCAGCCAGGCGATCAAGGATGGCGGCGCGAATGGCGCGCAAACGAGCGGATCGGCCACGGTAACCCGCGTCGTGCCGCTTCGCTATGTGGGCGCGCAAACCGCCGCCGCGAACCTGCGTGGACTTGTGGGCGACAACGCGGTCGTGACGCCGATTGTTGAAAGCAACTCCCTGATCATTGTCGATTCCGCTGGGAACGTGGACCGCGTTCTGGATGTCCTTAGGCGGATCGATGTGGACGATTCGGTGGTCCGGACGGTTGCCTTGCAGAACGCCGCTGCGATCGAAGTCTCAAACACGCTGCTTGAAATTATCGGCGGCCGCGGTGGGGAGGCGGGTCGTCGCGGCGCCATCAATGTGGTGGCGGTCGACAGCTCCAACTCGATCATCCTGCGCGGCAGTGCGCAGGAGGTGCAGCGACTGGTCCCCATCATCCAGGAGCTGGATGCCAAGGGAACCGGCCAGATTGCATTGGACACGGTCTATCTGAACCATGCGGATGCTGAGGAAATGGTGCCCATCATCCAGCAATTGCTGGATGCCGGTTATGGCGATGTGGCTGGCGCGCCGACGCCGGGCCAGATGCGGCCGTCCGTTGCCTTTCACAATCCAACGAATGCCCTGATCATCAATGCGCCGCCGGAGATGCAGCGGATCATCCGGTCTATCGTCGCCAAGCTCGATATCCGCCGGCCACAGGTCCAGATCGAAGCCGTTGTTGTCGAGATCAGCAACACCACGGCGCGGGAACTGGGCGTTCAGTATGTGACGGCCGGGGCCGATGTGCCGTTCTCGACCGCCAGTTTCACGGGCACTTCGCCCAACGTCATCTCCGCCGCGGGCGCTGCTTATTTCCTTGGTGAGGAGGCGAATGACGCTTCCCGCACCACGGTCTCGCGCGACTCCAACGGCAACATCATCGAGACCACCGAATACGACACCAATGATCCGGCCAACGCCGTTGCGGGCCAGCTCGTTGAAGCGGCGATCTCGGACCTTCTGTCGACGAACGGTTTTCTGATCGGCGGCGCGGGGCAGCTGGCCTCGGGCTCCGTCTACGGGGTTCTGTTGTCCGCCATTCAGTCCGACGGGGATTCCAACGTGCTGTCGGTTCCGTCGGTCACCGTCTTCGACAATGAAACCGCCCGGCTTCAGGTCGGTCAGGAAATTCCCATCGTGACGGGGCAGGCCACGGGCTCAGACTTCCAGGGCGGCTTCCGCACGGTTGAGCGCAAGGATGTCGGTAACATTCTCGAGGTGACGCCGCAGATCAACGCAGGCAATGTCGTCTCCCTCAAGATCAAGCTGGAGCTGTCCAGCATTGGCGCGTTTACGTCGTTGTCGGACGATATCATCACCAACAAATCGGTGATTGAAACTGTGCTGGCAGCAGATGACGGCCAGACGCTCGTCATGGGCGGCCTGATCGACAACAACCAGCGGTTCTCTGAGGCGAAAGTACCGCTGCTGGGCGACATCCCGCTCGTCGGCAATCTCTTCAAGGGACAGAACAGGTCCGGCGAGGAGAAGACACTGATGGTCTTTATCCGCCCGACCATCCTGCGTGACGGCTATGCGGCCGATGGCGTCACTGCGCGGAAATACGACTATGTGCAGCAACAGCAGAAGCGTCAGAAGCTGCGCAATACGGGCGACCTTGATGACGTCATGATGAACTATCTGGGCAGCGGTGAGTACGTTGTGCCGGGTACGGATGGCAGCGTCCGGCCGCTCGATCCAGAAGACGACATGCCTGTGACCGCGCCCGTCGAAGGACAGATTTCCGGTGGAGGCAGCAATTGAGCGAAGCCGTCGCCACGCGCGCTGATGGAGCGGCCGAACGGCCGATCCGCTTTACCTATGCCTTCGCCAAGGAGAACGGCGTTCTCTATCTGGGGCTTGGTGATGACGGACGCGGCGTTGTCGGCATCCGCTCACAGACAGACGGATCAATGAAGACCGATCCCTGGGCATTGGCCGAGGCTTACCGCGCGACGGGCGGCAATATCGATGTCGAGCAGCTGCCTGCCGATGTGTTCGAGCGCAAGCTCTCCGAGATCTATTCTTCTGAAGGCCTGACGGCTGCGACCTTTGATGATGCTGCGGGCGGGCACGATCTGACGGAGCTTGCCGAAGGGCTGCCCACGACCGCCGACCTTCTTGATACCGAAGATGACGCGCCAATTATCCGTCTGATCAACGCGCTGATTGCCGAGGCGGTCAAGACGCGCGCCTCCGACATTCATATTGAGCCCTATGAGGGGGCGTTGTCGGTCCGTCTGCGGATCGATGGTGTCCTACGTGAAATTCTGTCGCTGCCAGCCAAGCTGACGCCGGTTCTGACATCGCGGGTCAAGGTCATGGCGCGGCTCGATATCGCTGAAACCCGCGTGCCGCAGGATGGGCGCATCAGCCTGTCCATGGGCGGCAAGCTCGTTGATGTGCGGGTGTCGACCCTCCCATCCCGGTTCGGCGAGCGGCTGGTGATGCGTCTTTTGGACAAGGAACAGGCGCAGCTTGATCTGGATACGGTCGGTATGCCGCCGGCCATTCTGGGCCGGTTCAAACAGGTCCTGAAGCGTCCCAACGGCATCATCCTTGTGACGGGCCCAACCGGCTCAGGGAAGACGACGACTCTGTACGGCGCATTGTCGCTTCTGAACGACCCGGGCGTCAATATTCTCACGGTCGAGGATCCAGTCGAATATGCCCTCGACGGTATCGGTCAGACCCAGGTGAACGCGAAGGTCGGCATGTCCTTTGCCACGGGCTTGCGAGCGATCCTGCGGCAGGACCCCGACATCGTCATGGTCGGCGAAATTCGTGACAAGGAAACAGCGCAGATCGCTGTGCAGGCGTCTTTGACCGGCCACCTTGTTCTGTCCACGGTTCATACCAATTCGGCTGTCGGGGCCGTCACGCGCCTTCGCGATATGGGGGTTGAGCCCTTCCTTCTGTCATCGACGATTGCATCTGTTCTGGCCCAGCGCCTCGTGCGCCGCCTGTGCCAGTCCTGTCGTGAGCCTCGTCACGCGAGTGCCGCCGAGAAAGCGATGATGGGCATGGTAGCGGACGAAACGATCGTCGTGTACGAACCGAAAGGCTGCGCCCGCTGCAACGGCATCGGCTATGAGGGGCGCGTCGGCATTTACGAGCTGATCGTTGCGGACGACACCTTCCGCAAGCTGGTCCATGACGACGCCTCAGAACAGGCCATGAAGGCCCATGCCTTCGCCGCCTCGAACGCTCCCACGCTGGCTGAGACGGGCTTTGCCCATGTCCTCGACGGTGTCACCTCCCTGTCTGAGGTCCTGCGCGTGGTGCAGGAGAAAGAGGGGCAGGAATGACCACTTTCCGCTATGAAGCCGTGGACACTGCAGGCCGTCGTCGCAAGGGCGTCATCAACGCCGAAACACAGCGCCGCGCGCGCAAGGAGATCCAGGCATCCGGCCTGACGCCGGTCTCCCTCAAATCTGTTCGTGAACGCACGGCATCCGGTGCCAAGTCGGGGAGCAAGCCGTCCTCTGCATCGGTCATTGCCGCGACGCGACAGCTGGCCACACTCATTGATGCCTCGACAACGGTCGAGGAGGCTCTGGCCGCGGTCGGTGCGCAGATGAAGGGCACCCAGATGGGGGAGGTGCTCCTGTCGGTGCGTGGGCGCATCATTGAAGGCTGGCGCCTCTCCGATGCCCTCGCTGAACATCCAAAGGCGTTCTCGCCGCTCTATCGAGGTATCGTGGCGGCCGGGGAAAGCTCCGGCAACCTTGCCCCGGTCATGCTGCGTCTGGCGGATATGGTCGAAAAGAACCGCGCCATGCTGATGAAGGCGATTACCGCGCTCATCTATCCGGCAGTCATTTTCGTCATTGCCGTGGGGACGGTGGCCGCGCTGATGCATTTCGTCGTGCCACAGATCGTCAGCCAGTTCACCAATACCGGCACGGATCTACCGCTCATCACGCGTATCGTGATCGCCAGCTCCGACTTCATGCGCGCATGGGGATGGCTTGTCGGCCTGATGCTGATCGGCCTCGGTGCCGGGGTTTGGCTGATCCGCCGCACGCCCGACACCCGGCGGCGGATGGACCGTATGCTGCTGAAGCTGCCGCTCCTCGGCGGGCTGATGCGCGATCTTGATGCGGCGCGGTTCGCCCGAACCCTTTCAACGCTCTTTGCCTCCGGCACCCCCTTGCTCGACAGCCTGCAGGCGGCGCGCAACACGGTGACAAACGCCTATATCCACCAGCAGCTTGATGTGATGATCGTCAGTGTACGCGAAGGCGCGTCCCTGTCCGCCGGTGTGCGGCGCGCGGGCGTGTTCCCGCCGCTCATGGCGTCCATGGTGGCCGCGGGTGAGCGGTCCGGCACGCTGCCGTTACTGCTGGAGAAAACGGCTTTTCAGATGGAGCAGGCTTTTGACGCGACTGTCACCGTGGCGCTTCGCCTGCTCGAGCCTGCGATTATCGTCATTCTGGGCGGCATCGTCATGACCATCATTCTGGCGATCATGCTGCCGATCCTGCAACTGAACCAGATGGCGCTGTAGCAGCCGTCAATGCACGAGGTGTACAAATGAACTCAGTCCAAAAAAGACGCCAGCGTCAGCGAGGCCTGACGCTTGTTGAGCTTCTGGTGGTGATCGTCATCATCGGTGTCCTGTCGACGATCGTGGCCGTCAACGTCCTGCCGGCGGGTGACACCGCCCGGGTGCAGGCGGCACGGACGCAGATCGACATCTTCTCCACGGCCCTGCAGCAATACAAGCTCGAGGTCGGACAATACCCGTCGGAGGAACAGGGCCTTGATGCGCTGGTTCAGGCCCCGAATGGAATTCGCGCCGAACGCTATCGGCCAGGCGGATATCTCGACAAGCCAACGCTGCCCGTCGATCCGTGGGACAATCCCTATATCTACGAATATCCCGGCGAGTTCGGCCAGTTTGATATCATCTCCCTGGGTCGGGATGGCAAACCGGGAGGTGAAGGTCCCGATGCGGATATTGGCAGCTGGCAGTAATCGCAACCATCAGCGCGGGCTGAGCCTCGTTGAGCTACTCGTCGTCCTGATTGTCATCGGTCTCATTTCGGGCGTTGCGGTCATGGCGATCGCACCGCGCGCCAGCGAGGCCGAGCGTGCGGCGACGCGATTTGCTGGCACGGTTGAACAATTGCTCGACATGGCCATTGTAGAGGCGCGACCCGTGGGCATTGATGTTGCTGCCACCAGCATCAGCGTGCGGCGTTTTTCCGCTGGCAGCTGGCAGGCTGTGGCCTTGCCGCGAACAGCGGGAGCGCGTGTGACCGATGTGTCTCTGGAATTGTCCGTGAGCGACGAATTTGATCTGCCTGAGGCAGACGATAATGACAGTATCGACCTGATGTTCCGTCAGGCGCCCGCCAAGAGTGCGGAGACGACCAGAATGCCGGTGATCGTTTTCAGCCCCGTGGGCGAGGTGACACCGTTCACGCTGATGTTTGCTGGACAGGATGAAAACTGGTTCGTGACCGTTGACCGGTTCGCCAGCGTAGAGGTGCGCCGTGGCCAACAATAATCAGCGCGGTATGACCCTTGTCGAAGTGCTGGTCGCCCTTCTGGTGCTCGGATCGGCCGTGGCGACCATGCTGTCCTTGCTGTCGGTGCATACCCGTAACACGATTGCGTTGCAGGATCGCGCCATGGCCCGCATCGTTGCAGAAAATGCGATGGTGGAAGTTGTCAGTGCAGACCGTATTCGCCGGCGAATTGAGGGCGGCGCTGTTGAGGATCTGGGTGGCCAGAGCTTTACCTGGGCGGTTGAACGCACCCCAACGCCCTATGATGGCCTCGACAATGTCACCGTCACGGTACGCCATGCGGATGGCGACCGGGTGCTGGCAATCCTTTCAACGGTGAGGCCGCAATGAGGGGGCCGGGCGCGCAAAAAGGCATGTCGCTGGTTGAGCTGCTCGTGGCGCTCACCGTCTTCGCGTTTGTCAGCGCGGCGGCCGTGTCGGTACTCAATATCGGCGCCTCGGGCCGGCAGCAGGTCGAGGACGTGACCGATGATCTCGGGGCTCTTGAGCGGGCGCGGTCTGTCATCCGGACCGATCTGATGCAGGTGGTGGATCGACCCTATCGCGAAGCCAATGGTGGCGAGCTGATCGTCCCGATGCTGGGCGGTGTCGATGCCGACGGCACCATCCCGGCCGGTGATTCCGAAAAAGTGCTGGCCGCCTTTGTCCGCAATGGCTGGACCAATCCCAACGGAGCGTATCCGCGCAGCTCTTTGCAGCACGTCACCTATATTCTCCGGGGATCAGACCTGATCCGCCGTACACGGCCTTTCCTTGATGCCGCAGAGCGGACGCCGCGCACCGACCAGATCCTGTTCTCCAATGTTCAGGAGGTGGGGATCGCGTTCGAACTTGGCGTGGACTGGCAGGGCGACTGGTCGCCTCAACAGGGCAAGCGGATCCCTGATGCGCTGCGCCTGACCATGGTTCACCCCGTTTACGGCCGGCTGCAACAGGATTTTCTGGTCGGGGGGATGGAATGAGCCGGCGACAGGACCAGCGCGGGGCGGCCCTGATTATCGTCCTCCTCCTGGTGGGGACGATGAGCACGCTGGCGCTCGCGCTGACCCAGGTCATGCAGCGGGCCACCTTGCGGGCGGCGGCCTCGGCTCAGCGCGATGAAGCCGTCTGGGCCCTTCTGGGGGCAGAGCGCGCGGCGCTTCTCCTGCTGGACCAGCAGGCACAATTGCGGCCCAAGGTCGACACGCTCGACGAACAATGGCTTGCCGCACCGATCACGCTGCCGGTCGAAGCGGGGATTATCACAGTACGGATGCGCGATCGGTCTGCGTGCTTCAACATGAATGACCTCGTGAACATGTCAGAGGGGCAAGGGCAGGTCGTTGACCGGCTGGCCGTGCGCCGGTTTGCGGAGATGGTGTCCCAACTGGGCGGCGACCAGCGGTCGGCCGAAATCCTCGCCAATGCGGTCGTCGATTTCATTGATATTGATGACCGCGTCGAACCGGGCGGCGCCGAGGATTACAACTATAATGTGGGTGAGGCGCCCTATAGAACATCCGGGACCTATCTTGCTGATCTCAGTGAACTGCGTGCCGTACGCGGATGGTCGGCCGGCACCTATCAGGCCCTCGCGCCCTATCTCTGCGCACTGCCTGCCGATCCCTTTGCGAGCGTCATCAATGTCAATACGCTGACGATCGATGATGCACCACTGCTGTTTGCGATCTTCGAAGGCCGGATCAGCCTGTCGGAATTGCAGCGACTGATCGAGCAGCGGCCACCAAGCGGCTATGAGAGTGTCAGCGCCTTCATGCAGCAGCCGACCTTCACCAACATATCGGCGACCTTCGAGGAAGATCCTTCCGAAAAGCTGTCCACCGCCGCGACCTACATCGAATTTTCAGCCCGCCTGTCCTATGAAGGACAGGCCTATGACATCGTCAGCATGATTGCAGCAGAAAACGGCGCGGACTATCAGGTCGTCAGCCGCCGTTTCGGAGCCAGAGATCTATGAAACTCGGCCTGATCATTACCGGACAGACCCCCACCGATCCCGTCCACTGGGCGATCGGCGATGAAGAGCGGCTGCGCGACGGCGGGACCGTGACGGATCTCTCAAAGCTGCCCCAGGCCGTGACCGACGCCGAGCAGATCGTCATAATTCTGCCGGGAGATCGGGCAGCGACGCGCCGCCTTCACCTGCCGGTCAAGGGGGAGCGGGCGCTGGCCGACGCTGCGGCGCTGGCCTTTGAAGACATTCTGGCAGAGCCCGTCGACAGTTTTCATCTCGCCTTTGGTCCGGCCGATGCAGAGGGCGTGCGAACCGTATCTGCCGTCCCCCATGAGGATCTGCAGATCTGGATCACGGCCACCCGCGCCGCCGATGTCCATCCGGATATCATCACGCTTGATCACCATTGTCTTTATGCGGAAGGCTATAGCGGGGTCCTTCTACGCTATAACGACCATATTGCGGCATCCTTGCCCCCTGGCGGATTGTCCGGCGATGCCGCCTTTGTCGAGGCGCTGACGTCCCGCATGGAGGAGACGAAAAGCGCGCTTCATGTCGTGGTCGGCATTACAGCGCCGGGTGATATTCGCTCAGCCGGTGCGGCGTTGACCCTTGCGGATGAGCGGGCGCTGGGCGCATTCTTCATGACGGGCCTTTCGCGGCCCGTCCCGAACTTCCGTAGGGGCCCCTATGCAAAGCGGCGCGACTGGCGGGGGCTCGCGCGGTCCTGGCGCGTGGCCGGGGGGCTGATGGCGGCGTGTCTTACTTTATGGCTGCTCGACGTTGCCGCCGATGGATTCCGCCACAATCGTGCAGCGGACCGGCTGGCCAGTGAAGCGCGTGCGCAATTTTCTCGCGCCTATCCCGATGTCGTGATCCGCGATCTTCGGCGCCAGGCCCAACAGCGTCTGAGCGCAAGCAATGCGTCAGCCTTCCTGCCGCTCAGTGCAGAACTGACCCAGGCGTTGCAGCAGACATCCCGGGTGCAGCTGACGCGCCTGCGTTTCACGCCGGACAATGAACTGGTCGCGGATCTGCGCTTCCCGACGGCCGCCGATCTCGAGCAATTGAAATCGATGCTGGAAGGGCGCGGCGTCCGCACCCGCGAGGGGGGCGACTACCGGCGCGATGACAATGGCGACTATATCGGCCAGCTTTATCTGGAGAGTGTGTGATGCTTGTCTATTTTGAACGGCTGTCCGTCCGGGAAAAAATCCTCATTCTCGTGATGATCGGGCTGATCGGTGTGCTTGTGCTCACGACACTGATCGTCCGTCCGGTGCTGGGCTATCGGGCCAATGCCCGGGACAGTTTCAAGGATGCGGCAGAAATCCACGCCCTGACCGCCCGGGCGGCGGCGGCGCCGTCCACGACCTTTGACGATAATGGTAGTAGCCTCCGGGCCGCCCTGACCAACACGGCGGCCGAATCCGGCATCGTCATCAACCGGCTCAATTCACAGGGCGCGGAAATTGACGTGTCGATCGGCAATACAACCACCGTCCGCCTCTATGCCTGGCTTGCACGGCTTGCCAATGAGCATCAGGTCTTCGTACAGGATGGTGCGATTCAGCCATCGGCGGATGGGACGACCATCACAGCGCGTCTGACCGTCAAACGAGGACGATAAATGCAACGGTCCCTGTCCGCCTACATCGTTCTCTTCCTCGTCACATCGATCGTCACCGTCATTGCGCGCATGCCGCTGTCGGTCGTTCTGTACGTGGCCGGGGCGCCGGTACTGGCCGACAGTGTGTCAGGAACGGTGTGGAATGGCCGGATCGAGAACGGCTATGTGCTCGGCTATCCGCTCGGCAATGTGGATGTGTCGGGCAAGTTCCTGCCACTGCTCCGCGGGCGTGCCGCCGCTGATGTCGAGGTCGACGGACCGCTCGTGAGTGGCACTGCCGATGTCAGTGTCGGACGCAAACGCCTCGTGCTGCATGACACGGCGCTTGATATCAATCTCGCCGGCATTGCGATCATGGATGCCTTTGGCGCCCCGATGAGCGGGACTGTTCGGGCCAAGACGGACCGTCTTGTCGTGGATACGGGGCAGGGACAATGCCTTGAAGGCACGGTGGATGTCTGGACCAATACGCTGGAACGCAGTGCGCCGCGCTACGGTGGCCGGGGCTTTCCGATGACCGGTATCGGCCAGTGCGAGGCTGGGGCCTTCGTGCTGCCCCTGGCGGGTGAGGGCATAGACGGCAAGGCCATGGCGAATGTGCGGTTTGGCAATCGCGACTATCAGACCGAACTGATCGTCGAGCCGCGCCAGCGCAATCTGGGTCAGCTGCTCGTTGGCTTCGGGTTTCAGCAGCGCGGCAACCAGTACAGCCTGATACAACGTGGTAAGGTGGTCCCATGATCCGAACGTTTATCCTTCTGGCCGGATGCGGCGCACTGGCTGCCTGTGCGAGTTCGACCCCAACATCCGGCTCGTCCCCGGCGGCCAGTGCGGGTGCAGCACAGGTGGCGCGTACTGAAGCGCCAGACCTTGGGGCTTTGCCCACCTATGGCATTCCTCGCGGCCGATGCGGCATGATCCTCTACACGCTCTCCGGCTCCAAATCGCTGCCCGTCTTTCGGTCGACCGATGAGGGCCGTGGTCTGGTCGAGATCAACGGCGCCCTGACCGAGCTGTCGCTTGTGGGGCGCGGCGGCGAGACACGGATGGCCGTGCCCAGTTCGCAGTATTTTCGCGGGCAGCAGGCCGATGGCACAGAAGTGACCGTGGCGGCAGTCACCTCTTGGGGCACCTCTTTTCCCAGCGGCTCCTACGTCGAAGCCGGCACGCTGACGATCACTGCCGCCGATGGCTGGTCACGCGTGCTGCCGGTCGCTGGCATTGCGGGCTGCAGACCATAGGGGCCAATGCCTTGCAGGCCGAGCCGATTGGGGCCATTGTCCCGCGGGCGAGGGCGGTTAGAGAATTGTCATGGTGACCAACCATAATCACGATGCACATGACGGCCATGATCACGGCCCGGGGCATCATCACGACCATTCCGGTATTTCGGACAACCGACGGCTGTTCATCGCGCTGTTGGTGATCAGCGTCTTTTGCGTGGTGGAAATCATTGGCGGAATCCTGTCGGGATCCCTCGCGCTGCTGGCCGATGCCGGCCACATGGTCACTGACGCGGCGGCGATCGCCCTGGCCCTGTGGGCGCGCTGGCTGGCGGCCAAACCTTCAAGCGCTGCTTATACTTACGGCAAGAAGCGGGCCCAGGTGCTCGCAGCTTTCGTGAACGGGCTGGCGCTGTTCGTCCTGATCGGATTCCTGCTCTACGAGAGTTTTGAGCGTATGGCGTCGCCCCATCCGATCGAGGCGAAGACCATGCTGCTCGTCGCGACGCTCGGCCTGTTTGCCAACTTCCTGGCGTTCTATGTCCTGCACCGTGGCGCAACCCACGATGTGAACATGCGCGGCGCGCTATTGCACGTCATTGGTGACATGCTCGGCTCGGTGGCGGCGATCATTTCGGCGGGTGTCATTGCTGCCTTCGGCTGGCTGATCATCGACCCCATCGTGACCATCGCGGTCAGCCTGCTGATCGCACGGTCGGCCTGGTCACTGACCCGGGAAACGGCGCGCATTCTGATGGAAGGGGCACCGCCCTCCATGGCCCCCGACGCGGTGCGCAGCGCTCTCAAATCCGCCGTGCCTGAAGTCCGTGACATTCACGATCTGCGCATCTGGATGCTGACCCCTGATGTGCCGCAGATGACCATGCATGTGCAGGTGGCCCACGCCAGCGAAGCGCCGAAGGTGCTGCGGGATATCAAGGCCGTCCTCAATGAGCGCTTTGGCATCACCCACTCGACGATACAGGTGGAGCCGGTGCCGACCTCGTCCGAGGAGCGGAAGCTGTCGGCCGATCCGATGCATTGCCCGGACCGTCCGGTGCATCGTCACGCCGACAATGTAGTCTCCCTGACGCCCGGCCTACATCACGGCTGAGACGATCCGCTCCTTCGCGGCGGGGATGACGTCTTCGGCCCGGTCAACGACGATAATGTCGTTGCGCAGTTCCGGTGCGGCAAAACCGCTATCAATCACATGCTCGAGAAGCTCGATCAGTGGGGACCAGAACCCCTCCACATTGAGGACGACCAGCGGCTTGCGGTGCAGGTCGAGCCGGGCCCAGGACAACAACTCGATAATCTCTTCGAGCGTGCCGATGCCGCCGGGCAGCGTGCAGATCGCGTCGCTTTCCTCAAACATCATCATTTTGCGCTCGTGCATCGTCTTCACGATCGTGTGATCGACCCCTTCGAGCACGCCTTCCAGTTCCACCAGAAAGTCGGGAATGATCCCGAACACGTCGCCCTGGCGGTCCCGGACGGCAGATGCGACGGTGCCCATCAGGCCCATTTTTCCCCCGCCATACACGAGACGCCAGTCTTCATCGGCAATGGACGCGCCCAGTTTCGTTGCTGTTTCGGCGAAAATAGGGGCGTTGCCGGGACGGGACCCGCAATACACGCAGAGGGATTTCTTTTTCATCATCGCGATTTCTTCTGTTCTTCGTTAGAGTGACAGGACACCGAGGCCAGAGCCGGCCTCTTCGCCGAGACCGGAGAAGAAAAACCATGCGCACCCTGTTGCTCGTCGTCCTGATTGTTGCCGCGGCGATATTAATTTACCTTTTCACACAGCGGCAGTTCGGCACCGAGGAGGAGGTAAGTCGCCCCGGGGTCGAGGACACTACACCAAATCAGGCCGATGGCGATAGTGAAGAACAGGAAGCATTGTCGCTGCCCCGATTCGACATTGTGCGCGTCGACCGGACCGGGTTTGCCGTTATTGCCGGGCTGGCGGACGCGGAATCGACGGTCGAGCTGACGGCGAATGGCGAGGTCATCGCGACCGAGACTGCAGGGCCTGATGGATCCTGGGCCATTTCGACCGATACCCCCTTGCGCGAGGGACCAGTCGAGCTGGGTCTGCGCATGACGACGCCGGACGGCATGACGGTCATCAGCGAGCAGACCGTCATCATCTATGTGCCCGAGCGCGAAGGCGATAACCCCGTCATTCTGCGCACGACACCGGGCGGCGCGACCGAAGTCCTGCAGCGCGCCAGCGACCCGGTCGGCGCCTTGGGCCCGCTCTCCATCCTGTCGATCGACTATGATGATGGGGGCAACGTTATTCTGGCCGGCGTGGCCGAGCCTCGCTCCGTGGTGCAGGTCTTCGCCGACAAGCAGCCGGTGGGCCAGGTCAGTGCCGATGACGATGGACGATGGGAGCTGTCGGCCACAATTCGCCCGGGCCGCTACACGCTGCAGATCATCCAGCTCGGGCCCGATGGCGCACCGCGTTACGCGATTGAAGTGCCGTTCGAGCAGGCGTCGCTGGCGGATGTGCAGCTCCGCGATGGCAATGTGATCGTGCAGCCGGGCAACAATCTCTGGCTCATCGCCCGCACCGTTTACGGCACCGGTTTTCAGTACACGGTGATCTATCAGGAGAATGCGGACCAGATCCGCGATCCGGACTTGATCTACCCTGGCCAGGTCTTCCGTCTGCCTGAAGAAGAGGGTGAGGACGCCGGAGATCAGGAGTGAAGCAGCAGGCGTTCGATACCCTCACGGTTGAGACGCGCGGACCGGGCCTGACCATGATCTCGCGGCAGGCGAGCCGCTTCGTGGATCAGTCGGGCATTGGTCGCGGTCTCTTCACCGCGACGGTGCAGCACACCTCTGCCTCGCTGACGATCCAGGAAAATGCCGACCCGGATGTACAGACGGATCTGCAGGCGTTCTTTGAACGGATCGTGCCGGAGGGGCCGCATTATATTCATGATGCGGAAGGGCCCGATGACATGCCCGCTCACATCAAATCGGCGCTGACCCTGACATCGGTTTCCATCCCTGTGATGGATCATCGCCTGATGCTCGGGACGTGGCAGGGACTTTATCTGTTTGAACACCGAACCCATGCTCAGCGGCGGCGAATCGTCTTTCATCTGATCGGGGAATAAAAAAGGCCGCCCTCAAGGCGGCCTTTTCTTCATCTGTGTTCGAACTGTTTACAGGATCGACTGACCCGTCGACGCCCAGTCTTTCTCGAACGCGTCGAGGCCGTTGGCGGTCAGCGGGTGATAGAGCAGCTTGTTGAAGACGCTTGGCGGGATGGTCGCGACATCGGCACCGACAATCGCACAGTCCTTGACGTGTGCGGCAGAGCGGATCGAGGCGGCCAGCACTTCGGTCTCATAGCCATGGGCGTCGTAGAGGGCGCGGATTTCGGCGATCAGCTCCATGCCGTCCATGCCCAGGTCATCAAGGCGACCGATGAAGGGCGAGATGTAAGTCGCACCGGCCTTGGCCGCGAGCCATGCCTGCTGCGCGGTGAAGCACAGGGTGACGTTGGTCTTGATGTTGTCGGCCGTCAGGTCCGAACAGGTCTTCAGGCCGTCCCAGGTCAGGGGCAGTTTGACGACCACATTCTGGGCGATATCGGCCAGAACGCGGCCCTCTTTCAGCATCGTCTCGTAGTCGGTCGAGGCGACCTCGGCAGAGACGGGGCCGTCCGTCATCTTGCAGATCTCGGCGATCACTTCTTTGAAGTCGCGGCCCGCTTTGGCAATCAGGCTCGGATTGGTCGTACAACCATCGACGAGGCCCGTATCAAAGGCTTTTTTCAGCTCAGCCGTGTCAGCCGTATCAATGAAAATCTTCATGGGAATACTCCTTGGCGCTTCCTCTGGGGTCTCTAGCGAATTCTTATGATAGCGCAAACATTTCAATTGCGCGACCTGCGGGCAGGGGTGCCCCGAAACCCCTCAAAGGTCAATCGCGCGGCGCGGCGGCGCGCATCAGCCGGTCATTGATGGCCAGCCCCAGCCCGACGGGCGGAATCGGCGCGACGGCGATGGGCGTATCGGCTTCGGCATCTAGCTGCCGCAGATAGGCAAAGAGATTGGCGGCGGCTTCCCGCAGACTGCCAGCGGGTGAGAGATCGAGCACCGCACCGGGCGTGCCGCCAAAGCCGAGCAGGCGTTCCGTGCTCTCCACAGATGTCGCGTCGAGGCGCAGCGCGGCGTTCGGCGCGTAATGGCTGACCAGCATGCCGGGCGCCACCACACCGCTGCCCGGCGTGCCCAGCGGTTGGCGCGTGACGGCCTCGATGTCTTCGGCCGCAATCGCGCCCGGGCGCAAAAGAACCGGTCCTCCATCGCGAAAGCCGATGATCGTGCTTTCAACGCCCCGCTGGCACGGGCCGCCATCGAGAACGGGCACGGCATCGCCGAACTCCTCGGCCACGTGGGCGGCGAGGGTAGGGCTCAACCGGCCGGACCGGTTGGCGCTCGGCGCGACGATCGGACCGCCAAACTGCGTCAGCAAGGCCTTTGCCACGGGATGGTGAGGCACGCGGATCGCGACAGTCTGAAGACCCGCGGTGACAAGCGAGGCAATCGGCGCATCGTCTTTCAGCGGCACGACAAGTGTGAGGGCGCCAGGCCAGAACCGCCGCGCGAGCGTCGCGGCCAGTGGCGGCAGATTGGCGATGGTCGACGCGGCCGCCAGATCAGGCACATGGACGATCAGCGGGTTGAACCGCGGGCGTCCCTTGGTCTCGTAGATCGCCGCGACGGCGTCGCCATTGGCGGCATCACCGGCCAGGCCGTAAACCGTCTCTGTGGGCATGCCCACAAGGCCGCCACCTTTAAGCCTTTCGGCTGCGCGGGCGACGTTTTGCGACGTATTCGACCAAATTGCTGACATTTCGACGCGATAGCCAATCTGCGCGCCGCTATCACTCCATTTTTAAGATGAACCGGCCCATATTGCGGAAAAAGCGATAATTTGGAGGATTCCATGCCCTATCAGACCCCCGTCCGGGATATGAAGTTCCTGCTCGACCACGCGGCGCGTTTTGACAGCGTCGTTGAAACCGGTGCGTTCGAAGACCTTTCGGACGATTTCGTCGCCACGATCCTCAGTGAGGCAGGCCGTTTTGCCAATGAGGTCCTGTGGCCGTTGCAGCGTGTGTCCGATGAGCAGGGCGCAAAGCTTGTCGACGGACAGGTCATTACCACGCCGGGCTTCAAGGAAGCCTACGCCCAATACGTGGAAAGCGGCTGGAACTCCTTGGCATTTCCGGAAGAGTGGGGCGGGCAGGGTTTGCCAAACTCCCTCGCGCTGGCGGTGAATGATGCAATGCAGGCGGCGTGTATCGGCTTTGCCATGGGCACGATGCTGACCACCGCCTCGGTCAAGGCACTGCTCACCTTTGGCACCGATGCGCAGAAGAAGCTCTATCTTGAAAAGCTCGTCACGGCGGAATGGTCTGGCACCATGAACCTGTCCGAGCCGCAATCGGGCTCGGACCTTGCCACGATCAAGACAAAGGCGACCCCGGTCGGTGATGGCACGTACAGGATCAAGGGTACGAAGATCTGGATCTCCTATGGCGATCACGACATGGCCGAGAACATCTGTCACCTCGTCCTTGCCCGGCTGCCTGACGCGCCGGAGGGGACACGCGGCATCTCGATGTTCCTTGTACCGAAAGTCCGTGTAAACAGTGATGGCAGCCTTGGCGACGCCAACGACATTACCGTCGTGGGGATCGAGGAAAAGCTGGGCCAGCATGGCTCTCCAACTTGCGTCCTGTCCTATGGCGACAATGATGATTGCCTCGGCACTCTTGTGGGCAAGGAGAATGAGGGGCTGAAAAACATGTTCGTCATGATGAACGCCGCTCGCATCGATGTGGGGATGCAGGCCGCCTCTGTCGGCGAAGCCTCGTTCCAGAAGGCACTCGAATATGCCCAGGATCGTAAACAGGGGCGCCCCTATGGCGTGAAGGAAGGCCCGGCGGTCGATATCTGGCAGCACCCGGACGTTCGTCGAAACCTTTACACCATGAAGGCATTGACCGATGCGTCCCGCGCCATCTGCTACGCCAATATGGTGGCCTATGATGTGTCCCGCCGTTCCCCTGATGAGGCGACGCGAAAGGCAGCGCGGGAGCGGGAGGAATTGCTGACCCCGCTGTCCAAGGCGTTCGCCTCCGACCGCGCGCTCGAGACAACGAATATCGGCATTCAGGTCCATGGCGGCATGGGCTTTGTCGAAGAGACCGGCGCGGCGCAGTTCTATCGCGATGTCCGCGTCTGCGCGATCTATGAGGGGACGAACGGTATCCAGGCCCTCGACCTCGCCGGCCGCAAGCTTGGCATGCAGGACGGCAAGCTGGCCCATGACTTCCTCGGCGAGGCGAAGGATCTGGCGGGGGAACTGTCGGGCAGCGACAATGAAGACCTGAAGGTCATCGGCCAGCGGCTGACGGCAGAAATCACGACCCTTCGCGAAACCACCGACTTTATGATCGGCGCCATGCAGGGCGACGCCCAGGACGGCCTTGCCGGGGCAACGCCTTATCTCGACCAGTTCGGCTATGTAGCGGGCGGCTTCTATCTCGCGCGCTCGGCGCAGGCCGCGGCGTCCATGCTGGGTGCGCCCGATGCCAGCTATTACGCCTCACGCATCGCTATCGCCCGGTTCTACGCCGACAATCTCCTGCCGCGCGCCTCAGGCCTTGCGGCAGCCGTGATGGCCGGGGGCGGGACCGTGGCCCCTATCGACCCACAGCTTCTCCTCGCGTAGAGCGCCGTCATCCTGATGGACGGGGACGCAAATTGTTATAGGTCCTCGTCTATCATGGTGGTCTGGTGGTTTGCGGGGCGAGTGTGCTTGAACTGGTAATGATGATCCCCGGCGTGGTCGGGCCGCGAAAGGGGTTTTCCCTGATCGCCGACAACCCCTATGGCAGTGTCATGATCTGGTGGCTCAGTTTTCTTATCATTCCTGTCGTGCTGGGCCTCCTCTGGACCCTCTGGAAAAAGCCGCGTTGGCGTATCCTCGCGGGGCTCCTGATGGTCCCTGCGCTGTTTGGATTTTACGCCCGCTTTATCGAGCCGCACCGGCTGGTGATTGCCGAACACACGGTCCGCATTTGCGGCGAAGGGCTGCCCGGTACGCTGACCGCAGCGGTCGTCTCCGACATGCATTCGGGCCTCTACAGTAACTCCCCGTCGATCAGCCGCATTGTCCGGACCCTGAACAATCAGGCGCCGGATTTCGTCCTGATGCCGGGAGACTTCACCAATTTTCTGGCCGAGAAACACATGGATCGCGCCATGGCGCCGTTCATGGATCTCGATATGCCGGCCTATGCGGTTCTGGGGAACCATGATTTCGGCCTGCCGGGCCATGATGTCGAGGAACGCCTGCAGACGGCACTCGAAAAGTCAGGAGTGACGGTTCTCAATCCGGGCAGTGCCACCTTCGGGGCGCACGGCAAATATGTCCGCATCGTCGGCATGCAGGATTTCTACGAGCTGAAAGAAAACAGGCCGGACTTCAGCCCCGATCATGGTGTCAGTCCGCTGCCCACCATTCTGCTCGAACATAACCCCGATCTGATCAAGACCGGACGGACAGGGCCCTTTGACCTGTTTGTGGCGGGTCACACGCATGGGGGGCAAATTTTACTGCCCTTCATCACCTGCACCATGACGTTCGCCTGCGACACGCTGCGTTATGGGTATGAGGAGACCCCGGCGGGCAAACTGTTCGTGACATCGGGGACCGGCATGTCCGGCGTGCCCCTGCGCTTTGGCGTGCCGCCCAAGATCGACATGGTCACGATGGAGATTGATCGCTGCCGCGTCGACGCCATCCGCAACCCGATGCTGGCGCCCAATCTGCCGCTCAACTCACCGTCAATGGATTAGGCTTTACTCAGCGTTCTGCCGCATACGCATCAAAGAAGGCTTTGGTGTGTGCGCCATAGCGTTCGTGGATGCCAATGGATCCGCGATTGAGCCCTTGCCGGGACTGGAAGACGGACGCGGTGTTGACCGTGGCCGTGGCGCCGCTCGGATCGGCCATTTCAGGCACATAGGCTTCGCCGATATGATCCGCGACGCGGGTCAGAACTGACTCAGGGGCGCTCACCAGCTCCTCATAGGAAATGGTCAGGATACGGTTGGGCAGGACTGCCTTCCAATGGGCCATCAGCTTTTCTTCCGTGCGGAAATGGTGGCCAATATCGCCCAGCGCCGCCGTCCATGGCAGGCCCTGCGCAAAATATGTGCGGAAGCATGACATCGCATTGTCGCCGGCATCGCGCTGGATGTGAATGAACCGCGCCCGGGGCAGGGCCTGGGCGAGCGGTCCCAGCAGACGGGACAGGGAGAGGGACTTGTCCACGGACCGCAGCGGCGCGCCAAGCCGGTCGGCCGCCAGGCGCCTATAGGTGTCCCCAACGCGGGTCCAGCCCTCAGAACCCTGATCAGTATCGAAAGCAGTCATCGCCTGGGCGTCAAATCCCTTCACGGGCATGAGCGCGGCCTGCGCAAAGTTGACTTCGCCTAATGCGCCGAGCCGTGGATGACGGGACAGCATCTGGGTGAGGAGGGTCGTCCCGCTGCGCGGCAGCCCGAGGATGAAAATGGGATCAGCGGTGGACGCGCTCAGGGCGAGATCGTCCATCAGCTCTGCGGTCGTGTCGCGCATCAGAACGTCGGCCCCTGCAGCGTCAACACGGCGATCATGGGCGCGATAGATCTGCAGGATACCGCCGGCTTTGCGGTAGGCATTGAACGCCCCCTCATAATCACCGGCATCGTCACGGGCTTTGCCAAGTGCATAATAGAGGCTGGCGGCGGGTTCGTCCTCGGCCATGGGCTTCTGGACTTCCCGCTCAAGACGCTCGCGCAGCGCCTCGCTCACCGGGCCCAGACTGGCGAGCGCGAACCAGGCCGATCGCGCACCCGGCCGGCTCTCCAACGTCGCTTCGAGATGGCGGCGGGCCGCGTCGAATTCGCCACGTTCTGCCGCGATCACGCCAAGCAGGTTCTGCACCGGCGCTGTGTTCTTCGCGTCGTCACCGAGCTTGTTCAGCACCGCCTGGGCTCGCTCATGCTGGCCCATCTGCGCCAGCGTCCCGGCATATTCGACGGCCAGGCCCGCATCGCCCGGGTTGTCGCGATAGATCCGCTCGGCAGCCACCAGCGCCAGCGACGTCTCCCCCAGCGGCATGGCCAGCTTCACGACATTGCGCCAGGCCGGTCCCAAAGAGCTGTCCGCGTCAAGCAGCGCCGCCATGTCGGCCGCTGCGCCATCACGGTCCCGGGCCTTGAATTTGGTCAGGAGGGAATTGGCGAGCTGTTTGGTGCGGGAGGCTTGGTCTGTCATCGGGCCTCCTTATCGGCATCTGCGCCAGCTTGTCAGCCGCTTTGTGTGCACGGGCCGTGAGACGAGCGTGCGTGCGGGTTCCTGCTGGTAAATTGGCGCGATAAATGGCAGTCATCAAATATGTCAGAAAATACCGTGTCGACCGGAGGCGCCCGTCCCTTCGGTGCTTTTGAATGGATGGTGGCCCGGCGTTATCTGGGGGCCACGCGCAAGGGCGGCGGCGTCAGCCTGATCACATCGATCGCGCTGACCGGTATCGCCCTCTCCGTCATGGTCCTCATCGTCGTCATGTCGGTGTTCCAGGGATTTCGGGTCCAGATTCTCGATCAACTGTTGAGCGTCAACGGTCACGTCTTTGTCGAATCGGGCATGGGCCCCATGACCGAGTACGAAGAAGAGGCGGTGGCGCTGGCGAAGGTGCCGGGGGTTGAACGGGTGACGCCCGTCCTGCGGCTTGAGGCCTACATGGTCGGCCCCTCTGGCCAGAAGGCGTCCCTGATCTGGGGGATTGCACCAAATGATCTGAACCAGATTGAAGAGGTCACTGGCGACAGCCATCTGCGCGGCGGACGGTTCGACGGGTTTGGTGAAGGCAAGAATGGCGGCAATGAAATCGCCCTTGGATGGGGCCTTGCCAATGCGCTGGGCGTGCGCTCGGGCGATGTGGTGACACTGATCACTGCTGGCGGCGCAGAGACGGCGTTCGGCCGCTCACCGACGACGCAGAAAGATTATCGCGTTGGCGCGGTCTTCCAGATCGGCAATTCCTTCTACGATCAGTACTACGCCTATATGCCGCTGGAACAGGCGCAGATCTTCGGCCGCAAGAAAGGGCAGGTCAGCGAGATTGAAGTGCGCGTTGCCGAGCCGCTTGAGATTGACCGTTATCTTCCCTCCATTCGTTCGGCCGCCCCCAACTACGCGCTGTCGGACTGGCGCGACCGGAACAGCGATATTTTCGGTGCCTTGCAGCTTGAGCGCGGCATGATGCGGATCATTCTTCTGATGATCGTCATGGTCGCGACGATGCTGATCATTTCCGGTCTCGTCATGCTCGTGAAGGACAAGCGCAGCGACATCGCCATTATGCGCACCATGGGTATGACGAAAAGCGGGGTGATGCGCGTCTTTCTGCTCGTCGGCGCGACGATCGGCATCACCGGCACGGTGATCGGCACCATTCTGGGGGCGTTGGTCTCGACCAATATCCAGACGATTGAGCGGGCCATCTCCAAGCTGTTCGGTGTCGGCTGGAACCCCGAGATCTACTTCCTAGCGCAGATCCCGTCCGTGTTCGAATGGCAGGAAGTCAGCGTCGTGGTGCTCTTCACCCTTGTCATGTCCTTCCTGTTTTCCGCCTACCCCGCCTGGCAGGCGTCCAAACTCGATCCGGTAGAGGCGCTGCGTTATGAGTGATCGGCAGGTAGCAGCTCAACTGACGGGCATTCGTCGGTCCTTCGGCGACCTCACCGTGCTTGATGGCGCCGATCTGACGGTCCGGCGCGGCGAGATGGTTGGCCTCCTTGGGCCGTCCGGCTCCGGCAAATCCTCCCTGCTGCACATTGCGGGCCTGCTCGAGAAACCATCCGCAGGCACGGTGATGATCGATGGTCGCGACACGAGCGCTGCGTCGGAAAAGGAACTGACGGCACTGCGCCGTCACAAGATCGGCTTTGTGTATCAGTTCCATCATCTGCTCCCTGAATTCAACGCCCTGAAGAACGTCGAATTCCCGATGCTCATTGCCGGGACGAAGCCGTCCGTGGCGACTGAGCGCGCCACGGCCCTGCTGACCACCTTGGGGCTGGCTGAACGCCTGACCCACCAGCCGGCACAGCTGTCGGGCGGTGAGAAACAGCGGGTGGCCATCGCCCGCGCCCTGGCCAACGAACCGGCGCTCCTGCTGGCTGACGAACCGACCGGCAATCTGGATGTCGACACTTCGGGCCGGGTTTTCGACAGTCTGCTCCGACTGGTGCGTGCGAGCGGCCTGGCGGCGATCGTCGCCACCCATGACCGGTCGCTGGCCGCCCGGATGGACCGTGTGGTGACGATCCAGAACAAGAAGCTGGTCCAGATCGATCTTGAACCAGCCCTTTAGCGCGCCTCGATCTTCAGGGGCACGCCGCCACGTGGGCGCATCGTCACGGCCAGATAGGGCTCTGGAGGCTGCGCGCCCGGCATGGAAAACCGTAAAGACGGGGTGAGGGTGGCGAGGATCGCCACCGCTTCCATCATCGCAAAGCGCAGGCCGATGCAGACCCTTGGACCCCCGCCAAAAGGCAGCCACTGATATTTGTGATAATCGCTGGCGCGCTCCGGCAGGAACCGGTCCGGATCAAACGCCCACGGATCAACCCACAGGGCCTGATGCCGGTGCATCGGATAGACGCCGACACTGACATGGTCGCCGGGGCCAAAATGATGGCCACCCAGTTCGACCGGCGCCGTTATCCCTCGCGGAATGATCGCCACCGGCGGATAAAGCCGCATCGCTTCCCGTACCACCCGGTCGTGCAGTGCAAGGCGGGGCAGGTCTTCGGCGGTGGGCGCTCGGTCGCCCAGCACTGATGTCGCTTCCTCGGCCAGCGCGTCCTGCCAGTGCGGGCTCTGGGCCAGTATCGACAGCGTCCACGCCAGGGCGACGGCGGTCGTCTCATGGCCCGCCCCGACAAACGTCAGGGCATTGTCCACCAATTCTTCCGCATTCAGACCAGCACCTGTCTCGGGATCACGCGCCGCAATCAACAGGCCCATCAGGTCGTCCTGTTCTGCGCCCTCAGCGAGAGGCACAGCCATCCGCCGCTCCACAATGTCGGTGGCCATGGCGCGCAGTTCGGCCACCGCCGCCATGCCCTTCTTGTAGCCGGGTGAAAACAGCCGTCGTGGCAGAAACGAATCAAAAACCGGAAACAGGTCGTAAAGCGTGAACCGGCCAATAGAGTGCGCGAAGATGGCGATGTTCTCGGCCACGTCCTCCTGTCGGAAGCCTTCGCCCGGCTGGGCGAGGAGCACATCGCTGATCACATCGAAGGTGGCGCGAGTTGTTTCTAGCGCGATGTTGACCGTCTCACCGCGCTGGGCCAACAGGCGGTCACGACTGGCAAGACCCGCCCGTGAAAATGTCGGCACGAGCGATGCGAGCGCACGCGCCCGAAACGCGGGACTGGCCGCCTTTCGCTGGGTTTTCCATGTCTGTCCTTCGGCCGTCAGCAGGCCATCGCGCAGGGCGGGTTTCAGGACTTTCTGCGCCAGCGGTGACCGGCCACAGAACGTGCCTTCTCCCTGCAGCAGTTTCTGGACAAGGTCCGGATCCATCACCTGGGCGAACCACCGGCCACCCATCCGTGCCTTGATGATAGGGTCGCGGAAATAGTCCTCCGTGTACATGGACACCGGATTTTTCAGCGAGGCGCGCAGGCGCCTGATCGGTCCTGTGCCAGAGGGCATGGGCGGCACGGTCCGCGGTTTCAGGGGGACGCTGGCGCTGGCGGTCATGGCATTGTCTCCGTCGTTTCCCATCATCTGGGGCGGGCGGTGGGAGACCGCCAGTCCACAGCGCATGTCTTACCGCGTCGTCACCCGCAGCCTCAGCGGCGTCCTGGGGCGCAGGGTCAAGGAAAGATGCGGCTCCGGGGCCCGCTCGTCGACCATCTCAAAGCGCATGACCGGGGTCAGGTGCGACAACACGCTCATCATCGACATCATGGCAAAGCGTTGGCCGACGCAGACACGGGGGCCACCGCCAAAGGGCAACCATTGATATTTGTGATAGGTCGACATCCGCTCGGGCAGGAACCGGTCCGGGTCAAAGCGATGCGGATCCTCCCACAGATTTTCATGACGCTGCATCGGATAGACGCCGACGGTCACGTGATCGCCGGGGCGGAAAATGGTGCCGCCAAGCTCGACCTCACCAGTAATGGCACGGGCGATCATCGGCACCGGTGGATAGAGCCTCAGCGCTTCACGGATAACACGGTCATGCAGGGGCAGGGCCGCCAGATCATTATGGGTCGGCGCGCGCCCGCCTAGGGCCTGCGTGGCTTCGTCGGCCAGTGCGTCCTGAATGTGCGGGCTCTGGGCCAACAGGGACAGCGTCCAGCTGAGCGCATTGGCCGTCGTCTCATGACCTGCACCAACAAAGGTCAGGGCGTTGTCGACCAGCTCCTGCGGACTGAGCGGATCACCGGTTTCTGGGTCCCGCGCGTTGATCATCAGGCCCATCAGGTCATTGTCTTCCGCGCCTTCGGCTTTTCGGCTCTCCACGATCTGGGCGGCCAGAACGCGCAGGCGATGCACCGCTTCAAGGCCTTTATGATAACCAGGGGCCAGCCACTGGCGCGGGATCAGCCGGTCAAAAACCGGGAACAGATCACTTAAGGTGAAACGACCGATGGAGGTTACGAAGGTCTGGATGTCATCGACGATGGCATCAGACGAGTAATCCGCCCCCGGACGAACCCAGAGAACATCGGCGATGATATCGAACGAGGCGCGCGTCATCTCCGCCTGAATGTCGACCACGTCGTTGGCCTGCGCCGTCAATCGTTGCTGTGAGGACTGGGCCGCCCTGTTGAATGTCCCCATCAGCGCGGCAAGGCACTTGGCCCGAAAGGCCGGGCTCGCGGCCCGGCGCTGCGCCTTCCACATCTCTCCTTCAGCGGTCAGGAGGCCATCGCGCAGGGCGGGCTGCATCACTCGCTGCGCGATATAGGAGCGGCCGGTAATGCGACCCTCGCCCTGCAGCAGGGTCTGCACCATGGCCGGATCCATCACCTGCGCGAAGAGGCGCTTGCCCATCTTCACCGGCACCACGGCCTCGGTAAAGTGATCCTCCGTGTAAAGGGCGATGGGGTTGGCCAGCGCCGCAGTGGCGCGCCGAAACATCGACGCTGTCGGGGGGAGAGGCGAATAAGTCTGCGGGCGTATCGTGGTAGCGGTATCGGACATGCGCCGAAGGTAGACCTGTTGAAGCGCGTTTGACGAGCCCGCATGCCTTTCGCTTGCCACGGCGATTGCCAGATGCGACGGTTGGGAACGGTCAGGTGTTCAGGGGAGCGATGTTATGCGACGGGCTTTGATGATTTCGCTGGTAGGGGTCTCTTTGACGGCCTGCGCCAGCCGGTTAAGCCAGGAAGACTGCGAGATCGGGGACTGGTCCACCATCGGCTATCAGGATGGGGTCGATGGCCTGCCTGCCGGTAAGGTCCAGGACCGGGTCAAGGAATGCAGCCGCTTCGATATCGCCCTCGACCAGCGCACCTATGAGGCTGGCCGCCAGTCGGGGCTGGAAGTGTTCTGTAGCCCCGAAGGCGCGCTGGATGCCGGGTATCGCCGGGTCGGTGAAATCAATCTGTGCCCCGCTGAGGCCGGACTTGCCCGTCTCGCTTACGGGGTTGGCCGCGATTATGCCGATGCTCGCGCCAATCTGAACAGGATTGAGGACAGCTACCGCTATGAGCGGCAGGCGATCTCGGGTTTGCGGTCACAGATCCGCCGCTTGCGCTATCGGTTGCGGGATGCCCGCAGCAAGGAAGAGCGCAGTGAGATATTTGCCGACCTGCGCTATGCGCGGAACCGCCTCGATCGAGCGATCGACAGCTTCTATTATTACCGCTCGCTGCTGCCCCGGGCCCGGTTCGATTATGACCGCGCCGAGGATGCCTACTACACTCTGCGTAGCGACCTGACTGGCATGGCCCAGGACCAGCTGCGGCAGGATATGCTGAGCAGCCGGTATGACGATGATGCCTCGACGCCGCCGCCCGTTGGTGGGGATGATGAGGAATGGTCATCGGACTGGGATGATGACAGCTGGAACGAGGAACAGATGCGTCGCGAGCTGCGGGAAGAATTGAATGATGAGCCTGGCGAGGCTGAACCGGAAACGGACTTCCCCGACATCATGCAGCCTGATTCGGCGCAATGAGCCGGTAATAACCGGGCAATAAAAAACCCCGCCGAAAGGCGGGGTTTTCTTTCAAGCTGGCGCTTGAGAAATGGTTATTCCATTTCCTCTTCGGCGTCATCAGCCATGTCTTCCATGTCGTCAGCCATTTCTTCGGCTTCGTCGCCCATGTCTTCCATTGCGTCTTCGGTCGATTCCATCATGTCGTCGCCGGCATCTTCCAGAGCATCGCCAGCGTCTTCCATGTCATCGCCCATGTCCTCGACGGCTTCTTCAACCGTTTCTGGCTCGTCATCACCGCAAGCGGCGAGTGGCAGGGCGAGTGCTGCGGCGAGAGCCGCGATCAGCAGTTTATTCATTGGTGTCATCCCTCAGTGGTTTGTGAACCGAAATTAAGAATAGGTGCTCTTCTTGTGCGATGCAACAGTGGCAAGATCGGGGCAAATCAAATATTTTTTGCCACTTTTCGTTAAGTATCGATATTTTCTGCTGCGAATGCCTCTTCATAGGCTTCACTGGCCTCAAGCCAGGCATTCTCCGCCGCCTCATGCTCCTCGGCGCAGCGCGCCCGCCGCTGGGAAAGCTTTGTCGCCTTGGGCAGGTCGTTTTCGAAAAGCCCTGGCTGGGCAAGGGCTTCGTCGATCTGGCTGAGCTCCTTTTCCAGCTTTGCCATCTGGTCCTCGGCCTTCTTGATCTCGTTTTTGAGCGGCTGCAGCGCCTTGCGGCGGTCGGCAGCGGCGCGGCGGAGATCAGCCTGATTGGCCTTCGGCTTTGTTTCAGGTTTGTCCTCGGCGCTCTGTCCCTTCGCGGCGGCAAGGATGCGCGCGCGATAGTCGCCGAGGTCTTCGGTCAGGGTGGTCACGGTGCCGTTATTGACCTCCCAGAGCCGGTCCGCTGTGGCCTCGGCGATGTGCGCATCGTGGGTGATCAGGATCACCGCGCCCGCATATTCGTTCAGGGCGTGGATCAGCGCGTCGCGGCTGTCGATATCAAGGTGGTTCGTTGGCTCGTCGAGGATCATCAGGTGGGGGCCGTGAAAAGCGATCAGTCCAAAGAGCAGTCGCGCCTTCTCCCCGCCCGACAGTTTGTTGACCTCAATATCGGCTTTCTCCGGTCCAAAGCCGAGCGCCGCGGTCTTGGACCGCACCTGCGCCTCGGTCGCGTCTTCCATCAGGGCGCGCACATGGGTGAGGGGCGTGCCCTTGGGGTTCAGTTCATCCAGCTGGTGCTGCGCGAAATAGGCGATCTTCAGCTTCTTGTGCTTGTAGACATTACCCGATAGCGGCGCGAGCCGACCGGCAATGGCCTTGACGAGTGTTGACTTGCCCTGACCATTGGCGCCCAGAATGGCAATGCGGTCATCCTCATCGATCCGCAGGCTGATATTGCGCAGAACGACATCGTCTCCATACCCCAGTGTCGCGTCGGCGAGGCGAACGATAGGCGGTGCCATGGCGGGACGGGGGTCCGGGAAGACAAACGGCGTGGTCCGCTCTGCAATGGGCAGATCGACAGACCCGAGCTTCTCCAACGCCTTCAGGCGGCTCTGGGCCTGGCGCGCCTTGGACGCCTTGGCGCGGAACCGATCAACGAAGGCCTGCATATGGGCGCGCTGGGTTTCGATCTTTGTCGCCTGCGCCTCAGCCAGACGGGCGCGCTCAGCCCGTCGCACCGCATACTGATCATAGGTGCCGGCCTCGATCGTCAGCTTGCCGTGCTCCAGCGCAAGGATATGGGTGACGGAGCGATTGAGCAGCTCGCGGTCGTGGCTGATGATGATCGCGCTATAGGGATATTTCTTCAGATAGCTTTCCAGCCACACCGCGCCTTCAAGGTCGAGATAGTTGGTCGGCTCGTCGAGCAGCAGCAGGTCCGGTTCGGAGAACAAAACGCCGGCCAGCGCCACACGCATCCTCCAGCCCCCGGAAAAATCCGCGCAAGGGCGCGCCTGCGCCCTCTGGTCAAAGCCAAGACCCGCCAAGACCGACGCCGCCCGCGCTTCGGCGGAGTGCGCCTCGATATCCGCCAGTCGTGTATGAATGCGCGCGATCTCATGGGCGTCCTGCTCGGTCTCGGCCCGCGCCATGAGCGCCTCACGCTCGGTATCGAATTTCAGGACGGTGTCGAGCAGGCTCTCATTCGTTCCCGGTGCCTCCTGCGCGACCCAGCCAATGCGGCGACCTTGGCGCAGCGAAATCGATCCGTCATCGGGGGAAATCTCATCCCGCAGCAGGCGGAACAGGGTGGATTTGCCCGTCCCGTTCTTGCCCGTGAACCCGACCTTCCAGCCATCGGAAATCATGGCGGTGGCCTGGTCAAAGAGCATTCGCCCTTCAATGCGATAGGTGAGGTCGTTGATATGCAGCATAGCGCTGGCGCCTAGCAGCAGGGCGAATGACGGACAATCATCTCATCGTGGCGCGTTGATACAAAAAAACCCGGCATGGCGAGGGCCAGCCGGGGTAAATTCAACAAAATGTGGGGTCAGATCCGCCAGCCCCAGTTGCCTCGATAATCCTCGTCAAGACGGGCGGACTGGATGCCCTTCAGGCATCGGAACAGCATCCAGATCCACAGATAGACCCATGCGATGCCGGCTACAGCCATGAGCGGAATGCCGATCAGGATGAACGACAGCGGCATAGCGATGGCAAACAATATGCCCAGCACGATGTTGCCCAGCAAGAACCGCCAGAACAGGCTGATCTGGTGTTCATAATGACTGCGGGCCCAGGCCGGTGCGCGGCTCTTGAACACGTAAGCGAGGATGACCCCGAGGAAGAACGGTACCGCAGTCACCAGCGCGACGAGATACAGAACATAAATGAGGATCGGTTTTTCGTCGTCAACGACGACTTCTGGGGAGTGTGTTGGTCGTTCCATATCGATGAGGTATGTATCGTTTATCGGCAAATCAAGGGTGATCCGCGCCTTTTGGCCTGCCAAACGGCTGCTCTTGCATCCGCCCCGGCAAATCCTCCGGTAAATAATCTTTTAAGACCTGACCGGATTTCCGCTTGGCTCCCGCAGAGTCTTCATAGGGGAAGAATGACTGGGAGAGGGTCCCGGGCGCCCCGCAGGCCCCGCATCAGCTTTTGAGAGGGGCCAGTAACGGAGAAGCGAGATGAAACACCTGAAACGCGCGGCCCTCTTGGCCAGCACCATGATACTGGGGACGGCAGGGCTGAGCAGCGCTCAGGCTGGCGTCATGACATTTTTCAACGACAGCGCGGGATTTGAGGCGGCATCGGTCGGTGAAGATCTGGACAATATCAACTTCGACGACATCACATCCGGCACGAATATCGCTGGCCTGGTCCTGAAAGGCGTCACACTGACCAGCCCCGATGGGAATACGCTTGATGTTGTCGATGCCGATGACACATTCACCCCTGGGGATACGGCAGGGATCAACAGCCTGCTGGCGACGAGCGGATCGATGATTCTGTCTCCGGGTGGCATTGAACTCGTGCCGGGCAGCGCGCTGGCCGAACGGGACAGTCTTGAGATCACGTTTGCAGAGGCGGTCTCAGCTTTTGCCATCGATATCCTGTTCCAGTCCTATGACCTTGCGCCATTCGTTTCCATTCGCGCATTCAATGCCGAGGGCACACGGATTTATTTCGAGAATGTCCCAGGCAGCGGGCTCGGCGGCGGTGCGCCGGCGGACAATGTCTTCTTCGGCATTGTCTCAGACGATATGAGCACGAACATTGCTCGGATCGTCATTACAGAGAGTGACGGGAATGCCAGCTTCCCCGACTCGAATATCGGGTTCGACTCGATTCAGTTCTCCAGTCTTTCAGGCGATGCGGTTCCCGTTCCCGCAGCGTTGTGGCTGTTCATTGCGCCACTTGCGGGTGCCCTTGGACTCCGCCGCGCAAAACGGAAAATCGCCTGACAAGACGGTGAGCGGTCATCGGGGGAGAGGGCCGCTCACCACCCCTTTCTGCTAGTCTTCGGACGTAAACCAATAGCTGACGGTCGGTGCCTAGGCATACCGCGAAGAGTAAGACATCAGTCCGTCGATCATAGCGGATACAAGCGGGCGAACTGATTTTTTCGTCAACCAAAACAAGTGATCGGACATACCAAGCTCCACTCAGGAGCCATGAGACATCGGTTGCGCTGTTTCCCAAGCGCCGATATTGGCCCAAAGGAGACCCTAGGCGCACTCATATGAAAGCTCGACGTCTTCGCCGCCGTTAACCGGTGTTCCTTTGATTGTAATACAGTCAAAGAGGTTTGAGATACTGACATTCGCCTCCGCAGCAAGCTCTGAGAGTTCGTCAAATTCAACATTGAAGAAAACTGCCACGGTCACCTTGAACTGCCCCGCAATTGGCTCTTCCCCGTCTGTTCCGCTTTCGTACGAAGCACCGCCGTTTAGAACGCCATCATACCCATCCTTTCTAACATCGAAGAGAGCGGCCTCAGCGCCGCAGGACGAGCACCTGAGCTTATGCGGCGGCCGGAAAAAAGTCTGGCCAGGCTCAACTGCGTAATATGGCGACGGATCGGGCGCCACAATCGGAAAGCCAAAAATTAGGAATGCGAAGGCGTTGCAGGACCGACATGTGAGTGCAAAATCAACTGCCAGGTCGAGGCCGTTTCCTGCCAATGGAAGCGCCGTACAATCGAATCCCGAAAGGCACGACGGTGGAATTTTGACGGCTGCAGCTGCCGATGGCGTTCGTTGCATCTTCGGTATCCTTCAGCCCAGTAAATTTAGCACGCCAAGTTAGCCGCGCGGAATTTCGCGATTCGGCGAGAAATTGCCGCTCTGCTCTCGGTTTACTCAATAGTGTTATGGGGCCGGATCCTAAAACCGTCCCGCAGCGCCCGGAAACACCACCGGCGTCTCGCTGCCATCCTTGGCGACGGCGGACACGCCGAAGAAATAATTGTCGATCACCAGATTGGTGAACTCATATTCCGTGACATTGCCGACAAAGCGCGAATGGGTCCATTGAGGGGCGGTCGTTTCGCGCCAGTATACTCTGTACCCGGCCAGATTACGGCGCGCCTTGGCGTCCCCGCCATGCTCCCATTTCAGCGTGGCTGACGCCTCTACCGCGCCTGAGGCTTCGACATTGTCCGGGAAGGGCGGTGCCCCCGCCATCCCCGCCATGGTGACGGCGTTCAGCGCGGTCAGCTTGGCGGCATAGGGCGCGTTCACCCCGTCCAGCGTATCGCCATAGACGACCCCGTCTTCGGTACGAAGGTCCTGGTGCTGACGGTCATAATGCTCATGGGTTTCCATGATCCGCACGCCGGGGATGCCCACTGCGTTGAACGGGCGGTGGTGGCCGCCCCGGGCAAACCGGTCGAGGCGATAGACCATCATCACATCAAGGTTGGTCAGATACTGATCCGCCATCCGGTCGATATAGCGGGCCAGATTACGCGATGGGCTGTCAACCTCACCGCCGGTAAAACGCCGCGCGCGGGCCTCCTGCTCGGTCTCATTGGCGCGGGTGCCTTCTGAGAAAACACGCGCGACCGAATTGTCTACGACCCCGTCGATCCCTTCAATATTGGAGATCATGTCATTGTTCAGCACACCCTTGATCTGCCAACCGTTCTCCAGTGCATAGTCGGCCACGATCTTGCCGCCGAACAGGCCCTGTTCTTCACCGGACAGGCCCGCATAGACGATGGTGCCATCAAACTTGTACTGGCTGAGGACGCGTGCTGCCTCCAGCACCCCTGCCATGCCGGACGCATTATCATTCGCCCCCGGACTGTCGGACGTGCCGTCGAGGGCGTCACTGACCCGGCTGTCGATGTCGCCAGACATCATGACCATGCGATTGGGGTCGAGCGTCCCGCGCTGAATGGCAATCACAGACACAACTTCCGTTGGCTCAGGAATGCGCGTCTCACCGGAAATGGTGTCCGAGACGAGGATCACCTCAAGGCACCCGCCGCAATCGGCCGAGATCTCTTTGAACTCCGCCTCGATCCAGCGCCGCGCCGCGCCAATGCCGCGTGTGTCGCTTTCTGTCTCAGACAGGGTGTGCCGCGTACCGAACCCCACCAGGGTTTCAATGTCCGCCATGATCCGCTCGGCGCTTGGGGCATCCCCAATGTCATAGAGCGTCATCACTTCACCGGGCGGGGCCACTTGAGCCGTTGCGGAAACCATAAGGGCGGGCAGGATGGCGGCGGCGGACATCAGAAGTGTTTTCATGGAGGGCAGAATGTCGAAGCTTTGTCCCTCCGGCAATGGCCAAGAGCGCCGCAGGCAGCTACAGAATCACAAAAATCTCCGGGAGAACGACATGAAACGCCAATTCAGCCTTACCGCAGCGATCATTGCCCTGACGGGCGGAGCGCACGCTCAATTGAGCCTCGATGACAAGGAGATGTTCACGGCGCCCGGGCTGAACGTGACGGTTTTTGCCGATTATTATCCCGACGGTCACCAGACCGGCGTGACGGTGATCCAGCACGGCCGGCGCGTGGCGGCCAATGGCGACTTGCGGCTCGAAGTGTCGCCGGGCCAGTGGTCACCCGTCCCGAAAGCGGTTTCGCGAGTGGTGGACACCGAGACCCAGACCATCACCCAGCGCATGGCCTACCCGGATGAGAGCAAGAACCGCACGGGCTTCAACCCGATCGAGTACCCGGATCTGAACCTCACTTATGACGTGCGCGTCACGCCGGGGCAGGGGAACAGCGTCATTGTCTCCATCGACCTTGATGAGCCGCTGCCCGCTGAATGGGTCGGCCGCGCCGGTTTCAATTTCGAGCTGTTCCCCGGTGAGCTGTTCGGCCTCAGCTACAATATGGACGGACAGGTGGGACAGTTCGCGGTGCAGCCCAATGGCCCGTTGAAGGAGGCCTATGGCGGTCCGCTGGCCGAACCCATGGCGGTGGGCAAGACCCTGACCATTGCGCCGGAGGAGGATCTTCGCCGTATGACCCTGTCGGCCAATGGCGCGGATCTTGAGCTGTGGGATGGCCGCCTTAATCACAATAATGGCTGGTATATCGTCCGCACACCGATCCCGGCGGGCGCGACAAGAAACGCCGTGACCATCACCATCACGCCGAATGTGGAGAAGGACTGGCGGTATGAGCCCGTGGTCCAGGTCTCCCAGCTGGGCTACAGCACCCATCAGGAAAAGCGCGCCATTATCGAAACCGATCCCCGTGACACGCGGCGGGAGCGGGTGACGCTCTACCGTGTGGGGACGAACGGGCCCGAGATGGTGCGCCGCGGCAAGCCCGAGGAGTGGGGCGATTTCCTGCGCTACACCTACCTGACCTATGACTTCTCTGACGTGACCCAGCCGGGAATGTACCAGATCGCCTATGGCGACCGGATGACCCACGCGTTTGAGATCAGCGATGACGTCTACGCCCGCGGCGCGTGGCAGCCGACGCTGGAATACTACCTCCCCGCCCAGATGTGTCACATGCGCGTGAACGAGAAATATCGCGTCTGGCACGGCCATGACCACCGGGACGATGCGCGCATGGCGCCGATCGACCTCAACCATTTCGACGGCTATGTGCAGGGGCCGGAGACCTTGACTAAGTACAAGCCCGGCGAGAACGTCCCCGGACTGAATGCCGGCGGCTGGCACGATGCAGGTGATTATGACCTGCGCGTGGAAAGCCAGATCGGCACCACCTGGCTGCTGGCGAAAATGGTGGAGGAGTTCGGCCTCGACCACGACGCCACGCTGATCGACCAGACCAAACAACTGGTCGAGATCCATGAGGCCGACGGCAAGAATGACGCCCTGCAGCAGGTGGAGCACGGCCTCCTCACCGTCATGGGCGGCTACCGCTCCCTTGGTCGTCTCTATCGCGGTATCATCGTGCCGACCCTTCGTCAGTACACGCTGCTGGGGGAGGCATCCGTTCAGACTGACGGGCTCAATTATGACGCTTCGCTGAAAGAGGGTGAGCGCGATGGCTGGCGCTCCGGCGTTCCTGATGACCGCTGGGTCTTCACCGAGGTCAACCCGGTGCGGGAGCTGAACACGGCCGCTGGCCTTGCCGCCGCCGCCCGTGTTATGCGCGGTTATAATGACGAACTGGCCGCTGAAACCCTCGCCGCAGCGCGGGACATTTTCGACAAGGCCTATGGCGAGACCGATAATCTCGGCGCCCGCGTCTTTGCGCTGGCGGAGCTGATCAACTCGACCGAGGATGCGGAGCTGATGGCCCGTCTTATCGGTCTGCAGGATGAGATCACGGCCAATTTCGATCAGGTCGACTGGCAGCTGGCACTGGTCTGGGACAGGATCGAAGACGAAGCCTTCCGTACCGCGATTATCGAAGCAGTAAAGGATCACCAGGGTACCCTGGCCGAGCGGGCACAGGAAACCCCCTATGGCGTGCCCTATCGCCCGAACATCTGGGGCGCGGGCTGGGACATCCAGCGCTTCGGGGTTGAGCACTATTTCATGACCAAGGCGTGGCCGGAAATGGTGGACGAGAAATTCTATCTCGACGCGCTCAACTTCATCCTCGGTGTTCATCCGGGGGAGAACACCATGTCGTTTGCGTCCGGCGTTGGCTCGGAATCGGCGCTGGTGGCCTATGGCACCAACCGCGCGGACTGGTCCTTCATCCCTGGCGGGGTGATTTCGGGCACGGCACTTATCCGGCCCGACCTGCCTGAACTGAAGGAATGGCCGTTCTTCTGGCAGCAGACGGAATATGTCATGGGCGGCGGGGCCACGCATTACATGTTCCTGGCGCTGGCGGCGGACGCGCTGGCGGCGAAGAAATAGGCGGAAGCGGGAGAGAGGATGATGGGGTCTGTACTGACAATAGGACTGGCGGCGGTCATGCTCATGACCCCGCCGGTCTACCATGTACCTGTTACGCTGGACACGGCAGTAGCGGAACCCCTTCATACGCTCTCCATGCAGCGGGTTGGCCTGCCCGACGCGGTGAACAGCCTCGCCGTCATCCCCGGCACGGCAAAGGCCGCGGTGGCGCTGAACCGTGAAGTCCTCATCGTCGACACCGACAGACTGGCCCTCATCAACCGGGTCGAGGCTTGCGACTTCTGTACCATGACGAACATCCACGTCAGCGATGATGGTCAGACTATCGACCTGACCGGTAACAAGAAGAAAGAGGGAAGGCGCTACGCCTTGGGCAGTCTCGAGCCGGTCTCCACCCTGCCGCCAACCGACCCACGGGCGGTGATCAGCCCGGACGGGCGTTACCGCCTCCACAATGTGGATCGGCAGGCCCAGCTGACATCAGGCGACGGCACGGTCCTGTGGGACTCCGGCCTGCCGGACCCCAAGGGCATGGCGTTCTCCTCGGGCAGTACACTGATGGTCATCGCCTATGACGATGATGCGGCAGGAAAGAAAGCCGGGGCAGCCCGCCTGCTGACAGTTGAGGGGCGGGAGACCCTGGCCGAGATCAAGTTCGAGCGCGCCACCTTCACCTTCGCGGCGTTCGCCCCCGATGGCGATACGCTGGCGCTAGGCGCCTATACCGGGCGCATCATCCTGTGGGATGTACCGGGGCAAAGGCTGATCGCGCATTTTCAGGCAGGCGACGGCCTCCGCTCGATGGTGATCAGCCCGGACGGGCAGTATATTGCCGTCGGTGGCGGTCGTAAGGGCGATGGCTATGCCGGTCTGTGGCGGCTTTCGGACGGCCAGCCGATCGCGCGCCAGCATTTCGGCGACCGTGTGGCGGGCCTCGACTTTGACGGGCGGGGCGCGAAGCTGATAGCGGGCAGCTGGGCCAATGAACTGGCGGTGATCGACCTGTCGCCGCTCTATGAAGGGAACTGAGAAGATGGGGCGCACACTGAGGCTTTTGCTGGCGGGGGCAATGCTCGCGATGCCATTGCCGGTCATGGCACAGCCTGCGACTACCGGCCCGGCAAAGGTGCGCTTCGCGCCCGACGTTTTTTTCTCCCCGCCCGCCAGCCTTGATGACGTGGCCTTTTTGGAAGGGGAATGGCGGGGGGAGGTGTTCGACATGGTGGTCGAACATCACATCCTGTCCCCGGCGCGGGGGCAGATGCCGGGCTTTGTCCGTATCATGACCGATGAGGCGGTGCAGGTCTATGAGATGGCAAGCTTCATCATGGCCGACGGCTCACTCACCTATCGCGCGCGCCAGTTCACGACGGATATGATCGCCCTGCAGGATCGGGAGCGGTTCGTGGACCGCCCCCTCGTGGCGAAGGAGGGCGGCACCCTCTATTTTGACGGCATGACCTTCGCCCCCGACGGACCGGACGCGATGGTCGTGACCTTCATCGCCAAGAACCAGATGGGCGAAGAGTACGAACAGTCCGTGCGGTATGTGCGGGTGGGGGAGTAGATTCTCTACTGCGCTTGTTGAATGCGATGTCTGACGCTTAGAATGTTCTTGTTGGTCTCGCAGCCAAGCAATTGAGTGGTGATCGATCTGGATGACCTACATAGCTTATTATTGAGTTTAGGTACCTCTTATGAGATTGGATGTCCAATACGGTACTATCGAGATCTTCGATTTTCAAACACTCGAGACCACCCAAGTCAGCTTTAAAGTCCGAAAAAGATTGAGGCTTAAAAACTCTTACTCGTGTATCCATGGCCTCAGGAGTTTCATCGTCCATACCTGAGAAGTAATTGTTGTGCACATACCTGTTTCTCCGTGGTCGGAGTACATTATCAATGTAATTTAACGTGGAGATATATGGATCGACTAGTTCCTTATGGTCAAAGTTTGTTGTCGCTGCCACGCGCAACGCTTGGAGCTGATCTCGAAAATTGAAGCACCTTACAATGAGATACGACGTCTGCTGTTGAGGCATCTTTGATAGATCGCAAAGATGTAGACAGATTTCCTCCTCTAGCTCACCCCAAACTTTGCACAAAATTCCGATCCCACGGACAAACGGTTCGAGTGAGGGTGAAGCGTGAAGACCCCATTTCGCCATTATCTTAACCCAGCAACTTTCTAATCAACCAAATATAATTTGAAAATGTTCTGTCGTCGATGCGACCTTTCGATAAAACACTGCTGTATTTTTTTTAAAGCCACCCAACTTATCCCCGCGCCCCCGCACCCGCCCTATAGTGCGGCCAACTGCGGGAAGGGGTCCGACAGGTACCGTCGCCCATCGGCTCGCTGTCCTGTGACCGGTTGCCGGTGGTCGGGCTGCAACATGTCCGGCGCCGGTGGTTCGGGCCCTGATGGGCTGGGACGGACGGTGCTCTCCCCGTGAGCTTTATAGGCCGGGGATGCGAGGTGACAGGCCCGCGTGCCTGCGGACCGGGTGGGACCGGCTCGTGTGACGCTCCAAAACAATAAACCCTTTCGCGTCGCAACGCGGCACGCGGGACCCCTATTTCCTTGTAATGCACTCTGGGGCGGGCCTTTTGCGTGCGCCGCTCCTGCTCATTTATGTTTCACTCATACTTGTCGGCTTGAAAATTCCGTGCGATGCTTCGCGATGATTCACAGCTAAAGAGGCGCGGCACGGCCGCGTAGGGGGACTACCAATGAAACTGAAATCACTTCTCACGGCCATGGCCGGACTGATCGCTTGTGCCACGCCGGCTTTTGCTGCGCCTGTCACCTGGAACCTGTCAGCGACCTATAATACAGGTACCACGGCCTCCGGCACTTACGTTTTTGATGCTGACCTGAGGTCTTTTACGAACATCAATATTCAGATCAGCGACGGCACGGCTTTTACGGACATCAATAGGTTCCTACTGGGCAATGCGTCGCGCCTCATTTTTCTGACCGGTGGCCCGGTCGTCGAGGGTGAGACGCGAGAGGCCATCTTCAGCCTGGAGGAGATGATGACCAATGCTGGCGGCACGATCTCCATGGTCGCTTACCCGGCCGGCTTCTCGCTTCTCGGTCGCTGCTCTGAGGTATGCAACGGTATCAACGGCCCGTATGAATTCGTGACTGAGGGGTTCGTGTCGACCAGCCCGATCGTCACTGATCCCGTGCCGGTCCCTGCCGCAGCATTGCTGTTTGTGCCCGCGCTGGGCGGTCTCGTCGCGGCCCGTCGCAAGCTGAAGTCGTAAGGCGACCCGCCAACTCTGGCATTCTTGATGTGCGTCCGCGAAGGCTTGCCCTTGCGGGCGCACATTGGTATTGGCCGCCACCGAATTTTTCCGACAATGAAAGGCCAGTCCCATGGCACTCGAACGCACGTTCTCCATCATCAAACCTGACGCGACGCGTCGCAACATCACCGGCAAGGTGATCTCCAAGCTCGAAGACGGTGGCCTGCGCGTCGTCGCCTCCAAGCGTATCCACATGAGCCGTGAGCAGGCGGAGGGCTTCTACGCCGTCCATAAAGAGCGCCCGTTCTTCGGCGAACTGGTCGACTTCATGATGTCCGGCCCTGTGGTCGTTCAGGTTCTCGAAGGTGAGAATGCCGTGGCCCGCAACCGTGAGATCATGGGCGCGACCAACCCGGCCGAGGCCGCTGCCGGTACCATCCGCGCGGACTATGCTGAATCAATCGGTGAAAACTCCGTGCACGGTTCAGATGCGCCAGAGACGGCTGCCGAAGAAATCAAGTTCTTCTTCTCCGACGACGAAATCGTTGGCTAAGTCACGCTTCCGTGATTTGAGGATTGAAGGCCCGTCGCACCTCGCGGCGGGCTTTTTTATCAGTCTTCAGTGACTGAAGCGTCGGTTCCGAATTTCATTTCAACAGCGGACGTAAACAGATCTGTTGCGCGCCCACATTCATCGAAAGAAAAATGGTTCGAGCCGCAGTAATAAAACTTGTCCTTCAAGTCGAAGGTCGGGCTTACATAAGAAATCTGTTTAAAATCATTGGAACCGCTATCTGAAATATGTAGAGTTCCATCTCTTTTTACATGAAATCTAAATCTGCGAAATTCGCCCGGATCAATAGTCTTTTCTTTGATCTGTTGGGTATCGATTGACGCATATATGGTCGCCGGATCATCTGTGATGTTGTAAACGGATAGAGTATAGAGGCCGCGTTTGTAGTTTAGGAAAGAATACGCTGCCACGAGTATCAGGAAAATATAGAGAATAATTTTCATTTTTTCACTCTCTTTCTGCGATAACAAAAGTCGAAAATAGATACCGATGACGTTGTCGTCCGGAGACTTGTTCTCGCACGGCGAATCTTCGCTGGCAGCCCTTGAGTGGTTTACCCGGCGGCCGGGTGCGCAATTCCGTAAAGGGCGATGCCCGCGGCTGTGGCGACGTTCAGGCTTTCGACGCCCGCCGCCATGGGGATGCGCAGATGGCTCTCGCAGGTCTCTGACACCAGCTGGCGCAGGCCCGCGCCTTCCGCTCCCATGACCAATGCCACCGGCCGGTCAGTGCGAAAATCGGGCAGGTCGGTGGCTGCTTCCCCGGCCATGCCGACCGTGTGAAATCCCATCTCTTTCAGTGCATCAATGCTGCGAGCGATGTTCACCACACGGATAAAGGGCAGGGTCTCCACCGTCCCCACCGCCGCCTTGGCGAGTGCCCCGGACAGGGGCGGGGTCCGCCGGTCCATGGCGATGATGGCCTGCGCGCCAAACGCGGCCCCAATGCGGAACAGGGCGCCGATATTCTGCGGGTCCGTGATCTGGTCAAGGATCAGCACCGGCCCGGGTTTTGCCGCATCACAGATATCCTCAAGCCGCAGATCGGGGAGAGGATTGACCTTGATGGCAATGCCCTGATGCACTGCGCCGGGGTGCAGTTCCCGGTCGATGACATCCGGCTTGGTTGGCTCGATAGGGATCTCCCGGCCGTTTTCCGCCAGCCAGTCGAGGGCATTCTTGGTCGCCATCAGCTTGTGCTGGTGGCGTTTTGGATTGTTCAGCGCGGCCAGAACGGCATGTCTGCCGTAAAGCCAGTGGGGCGCGTTCGGGTCGGGTTTGCGGTCGTTCTTGAAGGGAGGAGCCATGGCGGCTCTCTAGTCGCAAAACAGGCGCTGTCAAAGCGCCTCGAAACACGGCACGATCATATCTTCATCGCATGGGCCAGCAGGAAATCGGGGCGACGGACATGACGGACGATCACTATCGGGTGCAGTGCGATTGCGGGTTGGTGACCGCGGTGGTCGGCGATTTGCGGCCCGCGACCTGCAACCACGTCAAATGTTATTGCAAGGACTGCCAGGCCTTCGCCCATTTCCTTGGCCGCAACACCGATGTGCTGGACGAGCAGGGCGGCACCGACATTGCCCAGATCTCGGCGGGCCGGCTGACCTTTCGCGCCGGGACGGACAAAGTTGCTGGCATGCGCATGTCAGAGAGCGGCCTGATGCGTTGGTATGCCAGCTGTTGCCGCACGCCCATTGCGAATACCGCCGCATCGGCCAAGCTCCCCTTCATCGGGCTCATCGCGCCGTTCATGACCAATGGGGAGGATGAGGGGCGGGTCGACGCGGCGCTTGGCCCGTTCCGCGGCTACGGCTTCGTCCATGGGGCCAAGGGGGACAGGGCTGTTCCCGGACGCAAGCATGAAGGGTTCCTGGCCATCGCCCTGCAGCTGGCGCGAATCATGATCCCGGCCTTGTTGACGGGCGCGGCGCGAAAGCACCCGTTCTTTGACGCCGACTCGGGCGCGCCCATCAGCGAACCGACGGTTTTGAGCGAGGCCGAGCGGGTCGCCCTGCGGGAAAAGGTCGACGCTGACCGGCTCTAGCCGATCCTGCCAGGGTACGTTCACGATGAGGGGTAATTTTGCGCGAAAAAATGGCTGAGGGCGGTTGCAGTCCGCCAAGGGCCCGCCTATACGGCTCGCTCGCCTCAACGGCATGTGGAGGGGTGGGTGAGTGGTTAATACCACCAGACTGTAAATCTGGCGCCTCGGCTACGCTGGTTCGAATCCAGCCCCCTCCACCATTCTCTGTATCATCTGCTTCCACGTCTGACGGGGTTTCTTTCGCCGACAGAATGAAATTACGCGCTCGTTCCGGCAATATTGTGCTCACAGTTCATAAACGCTGCGCATATAGTCATTTCTGGGTAAAGTTGGTACGAGTTCGGCATTATGAAAGCTAGACATCACCCTCGGCAGGCGGATCGGCTAGCCACATTGCATAGCTACGGCATTCTCGACACCCCGAGAGAGTCGGATTTCGATGACATTGTGGCGCTGGCCTCCGAGATATGCGGCACACCCATTTCTGTTATCAACTTTATCGATGCCGAGCGCCAATGGTTCAAGGCTGAGGTTGGCCTGAACGCACGCGAAACGCCTCTTGAAACGTCAATCTGTTCGCATGTCATCCTGGAACAGGATTTCACGATGATTGAAGACACACAGATGGACCCGCGTACGCTGGACAATAATCTGTGTACGCCTGTCAACGGTCTTCGATTTTATGCGGGGGCGCTCCTGACCGCTGACAATGGGTTGCCGATCGGCACCTTATGTGTGCTTGATACCGTTCCGAAGCGCCTCACCGACTCTCAGATCAAATCCCTCAAGGTTCTGGCAAGACGGGTGATGAGGGAGCTCGATTTCAGGCGTGTTCTCGCAGCGCAGCAGGTCCTGAGAGATGAAATTGACCATCGCGTGAAGAACAGTCTTGCCTCGGTGTCCAGTGCTATCAGCCTGTACAAGCGCGAGGCGCTCGCGACGGGCGATCCTGCCACCGCGTTCGATAACGTCAAACGTCATCTCGATGCAATATCGTCTGTGCACAAAGCGTTGTATTCGACGGGTGAGGGAAAGACGCTCGATTTGCGAGCCTATTTCACTGATCTTGTGACAAAGTTACAGGCAACATTGCCCAGCAACGTGTCCATAGAGGCGCACGCGGACTCCTGCTCGATCCCGGCCGATCTTGCCAATACCATTGGGTTGATTGCGAACGAATTCGCGGCCAACACGGTCAAGCATGGAATGGGAAACGCGCTTGAGGCCAAGCTGTCCTACAACATCACAATTGACGGCAGCACGCTCAACCTGGCCTTCAGCAACAACGTACCGGAAGCGCAGCATTCGGACAGCACGCCGGCGGGTATTGGCTATCGTTTGATGACGGCCTCGGTGTGGAAGTTGGGCGGCACGGTCTCGCAGGCGCCATTCGGTGACGGTTTTCGTCTGCAGGCCAGTCTGCCGGTTATTGCGGTGGCACCGCCTGTCGACGTGACAGAATATTCAGCGCACACCTAACGCGGCGCGCAACGCGATGATGGCGTTGGCTAAAGCGGCTTCGTTCTCAACGACCGACTCCCGTGTTGAAATCAGTGTCCGCTGGGCGTCCAGCACGTCGATGAAGCTGGCCAGCCCCTCGCGGTAAAGCGCGTCCAATTGTTCGTATGCGGACTGGCTTCTTTGCTCGGCAACCATGAGACGCTCGCGCCGGTCGTGCAGGGCGTTGATCTGGACGAGGGCGCTTTCCACGTCCTGCAGCGCAAAGAGAAGCGCGGCCTCATAATTCGCAAGCGCCCCAGCGGCCACCGCGCGCTGTTCGTCGACATTGGCCCGGCGACGACCGCCGGAAAACAGCGGGATATCGAGGAGGGCGGCAAGGCTCTCCACCGTCTCTTCTGCAGCGCGTCCAATATCCGCCAGGCCCACCGCGCCGGACAGTGAAAGTTGCGGCCAGAGTTCCGCTTCGGCCACACCGATCTGTGCCAATTCCCGCACCAAACTCAACTCTGCGGCGCGAACATCGGGGCGCTGACGCAACAGGTCTGCCGGTGCCCCTACATCAAGTTCGCCGCTATAGGCGGGAATGATATCATCCGTAGGCGTGCCATAATCCTCGCCGCCGGGAGCCTCGCCAGTCAGAACGGACAGGGTGATGGCCGCGTTCTGCCGATTGGCGTCCAGAAGCCCGCGCTGGGCCTGTCCCCGGGCAAGGTCCGCTGCCGCCCGATCCACGTCCAGCGCCGCGGACAGCCCGCTGTCAAACCGCGCCTGAACGATTTCCAGCGTGCGGCGCTGCAGTGACAGTGAGTTGTCGAGCAGGGCCAGCCGGGCACCGGCACGACGAAGTTCGATATACTGGCTGGCCACCGCGGCGGCCACCAGGCGGCGCTCGTCCGCTTCCAGGGCGCGGCGTGTATCAAGATCCGCCGACGCGGCAGTCAGGGCGCGGCGCAAGCCGCCGAAAAGATCGATCTCATAGGAAAGGTTCAGCGCCGCATCGATGGATGACTCTCCATCACCCTCGCTGGCGGTTGACCGACCATCAATCAGGGGCAGGAACCGCCCCCGGGCTGCACGCTGTCTCGCGGCGGCGGCGTCAACGGCCGCTTGCGCAGCGACGATATCGAGATTGCGCTCAAGGGCTGCCTCGACCAGTGCGGTGAGCTTTTCATCCTGAAACCCGGTCCACCAAACGTCTGCCGCGACGCCGTTATCCTGATCGAGCGTCAGGTCAGTATGGTAGCGATCAGGCGCGGCAAGGTCCGGCGCCTTTGGCGTTGGTCCTACCGCGCAGGCGGACAAAGCGACCAGTGCCACGGCGATGCCGGATGATGTACGTGCCGTCATCATTCCGCCGGCTGCTCCTGGGCGCCGCGCAACTCGTCGTCCAGCGCGTCAGCGTCACTGCTGCGCACGCCGCCGAACCGGGCAATGGCCAGATAGATGATGGGGGTCAGAAACAGGGTGAAGAGGGCAGCGAGCGACAGGCCGCCAAAGACCACCCAGCCGATAGAGGCGCGGGCTTCTGCACCAGCACCGCTCGAAATGATAAGCGGGATGGCACCGAAGGCAGTGGAGATGACTGTCATCAGAATAGGGCGAGCGCGGATGGTTGCTGCTTCCAGAACGGCATCGCGGACGCTCCGGCCATCGCTGCGCAACTGGTCGGCAAACTCGACGAGGAGGATCCCGTTCTTGGCCATCAGACCGATGAGCAGGATCATCCCGATCTGCGAGAAGATGTTCAAGGATACGCCCGTCAGCGCCAGGGCATAGACAGCGGCCGCCAGACCAAAGGGTACGCTCAGCATGATGACGACCGGACTGGTCAGGCTTTCAAACTGGGCCACGAGGACGAGGAAGACGATGACGAGAGCGAAGCCATAGGTGATCAGAAGGTCGCGGGAGCTTTCTTCAAGCGTGGCGGCTTCACCGCGAAGGAGCATTGAAATGCCGTCGGGCAGGGTTTCTTCCGCCAGGCGATTGATCTCTTCGACCCCCTCGGACAGGGGGGTGCCGGGGGCGAGGTCCATGTTGACCTCAATGGCGCGCCGTTGCGCCACGCGGTCCAGTTCCGCTGCGACGCCTTCCTCCACAATGGTTGTGAGGCTCGAGACGGGAACAAGCGAGCCGCCCCGTGAGCGGACATAGAGGTTCTGAAGGTCTGAGGGGCTTTCAATCGCGCTTGTTTCTGATTCCAGAATGATCGGAATCGACTGGTCGCGGACGTTCAGGTCGACGAGATCTTCTCCGCCCACCATGGTGCGCAAAGTCAGTGCGAGTTCGTCCAGTGAGACATCGAGGTCGGTCGCCCGACGTCTGTCGATCTGGATCGATAATTGGGGTTGGGTCGGCTGGTAGGAAATCTCAGCGTTCGACAGAATGTCCGATCGCGTATCGATGGCCTCGCTAAGGGCGAGACTGGCCTCGTAGATAGCGGTATAGTCCGCGCCAGTCAGGGCCACTTCAAGGCCGCTACGGCCACCGCCACCGCTCAGGCTGCCGCGTCCGAACACCGAAATGCGGGACCCGGGGATCGTGTTCATCTGCGGCTGCAGCTCGCTGATGATGTCCTGCTGACTGCGGTCGCGCTCACCCCATGGCGCAAGGTTTGCGGTGATGCCGATCCGGTTGGGGTCATATCGTCCGACGACGGTATAAACGGAGACGATCTCACCACTGTCCCGGTAGGGCTGAAGAATAGCTTCGATCTGATCAGCCTGCCGTTCCATATAGGACAGGCCGACGCCGTCGGGACCCGTTGCGAAGACTTCAATCCGCGCTCTGTCTTCCGACGGCACCAGCTCCTTGGCGACAACGAAGTAGAGGGCGAGTGCGCCTAATGCCGCGGCGATGCAGATGCCGGCAGCCACCAGGCCGTGGTTGAGGCAGCTTTTCAGCGTGTTGGTGTAGAGCGTGCTCAGCCTGTTGCCCACCCGTTCCAGACGCGTGGACGCTGCACTGGTTTTCTCGCGCGAGACAAACGTGAAGCGGGCCGCCAGCGCAGGACCGAGCGACAGCGCCACAAACGAGGAGATGATGACTGAGAAGGCGAGAACGAAACCGAATTCCCGGAACAGCCGTCCCGTGGTGGATGGCAGGAATGAGATCGGTACAAAGACCGCTACAAGGACGGCAGTCGTCGCGACAACAGCGAAGAAGACCTGCTGCGCGCCGAGCGCCGCGGCAGCCCGTGCACCCAGACCCTGGCTCTGGCGCCGCTGGATGTTTTCGACCACAACAATGGCATCATCGACGACAAGACCCGTCGCCAGCACCAGCCCAAGGAGCGTGATGAGGTTGAGGGAAAATCCCAGTATCCAGATGCCGGCGGCGGTCCCGATCAGCGCCACCGGGATGGCCACGGCCGGGATAAGCGTCGCGCGGACCGATCCCAGAAAAACCCAGATCGTCAGGACGACAATGCCGACGGTGAACAGGAGACTGGTCAGCACTTCCTGTACAGAGGTTCGGATGAAAACGGCGTCGTCCGATTGCACCTGGATATCGACGTCCGCGAGGCGACGATCAAGCTGTTCGACCTTGCGGGCCACGGCGTTCGATATCTGGATGGTGTTGGACTGCGCCTGCCGCACGATGCCGAGGCCGATGACCGGCTCGCCATTGAGGCGAAGAAGGTTTGTGGCATCGGCGGGGCCCATAACCGCCTCGGCGATATCCCCGATCTTGGTCGTGCCGTTGATATTGACGTTCTTGATGAGTTCGGGCGTCGCGGCTGTGGCTTCAGCCCGAACGATCAACTCCTGATCATCGGAGCGAAAGGACCCAACGGGGACATCAAATGGCGCCTCGCGAAGGGCATCCGCCACATCGGAAATTGTCAGTCCAAAGCGCGACAGGCGCAGGGGATCGATCACCACACGCATCTGACGTTGCCGGGTGCCAAATTCCTGAACGGCCGCAACGCCATTGATGGAGAGTATCTCGGGCGCGATATCCGTGTCGATGACCCGGGTAAGTTCTTCGAGTGACAGGCTGTCAGAGACGATGGCCAGCGTCACGACCGGGTTGGCATCATCATCCGCCTTGGTGACGGAGATGTCCTCGACACGGTCGGGTAGCTGCCGGCTGACCCGGCTGACCGCCTCGCGAACATCGGACGATGCACTGTTGAGATCCGTACCCGGCTCAAATTCGATACGGATCCGGCCGGAATTTTCTTCGCTGGATGACTGGATTTCGCGGACACCTGACACTCTGGCGACCGCCCCTTCCAGCACGCTGGTCACCTCGGCGTCGATTGTCTCCGGCGCACCGCCGGGCAGGGAAGCGCGTACCGATACGATCGGGCGATCAACGTCGGGGAGCTCGCGGATCTCAATGCCGAACAGCGCGGCCAGCCCTGCGATCACGATGAGAAGGTTGAGGACACCAATAAGAAGAGGGCGTTTGACCGCCAGGGCGGGCAGGCCACTCGGCGCGTCCGGCGGTGGCTGCTTCTCCGCCGACGTCATTGACCGCCCGCGCCGATGCTCGCCGGCCCTGCGCCGACCGTGTTCTCGCCGCGAGGGGCAGGCCCATTGCGGCGAGCATCAACGGCCGATCCTTCACGGACCTTCTGCACGCCCTCGGCAACGATCAGGTCGCCCTGCTGCAGGTCGGCCCGTACCAGCACCTCGCCCTTGACGCGGGACACGATCGTCACCGGCGTACGCACCGCCGTGCCGTCCCTGACGGCCCAGAGATAGGCGCCATCGCCGCCCCACACGATCGCAGCTTCGGGCACAACGGGGTAACGCTCGCCGGGGAGGTTGATGGCCACGCTGAAGCTCATGCCGGGACGAAGGCGGTCTTCGCCATTGTCGATCTGCGCTCTGACCGTGAAGCCGCGTGTTTCTGCAACGATGCTGGGGTCAATCCCGACGATTTCCGCCTGATAGCTCTGGGTGGGCGCAGAGAAGGGCGACATGGCAAGGGTATCGCCCGGGTTGATCTTGCCGAAGGCTTCTTCCGGAACGGAGAAGTCGACGTAAAGAACAGACCGGTCGTTCAATTCTGTGATAAGGGTGTCCGGTGAAACCCGCGCGCCAGGGTCAAGTGTGGTGAGGCCCACATACCCGCCAAAAGGCGCCGCGACCTGGCGTTCGGCCAGCACCACGCGCGCAAGGTCGAGGTCAATCCTCGCCCCGTCCAGCGCTGTGCGTGCCTCGTCAATCTGGCTGTCTGAAATGGCGCCTTCCACGTCGATCCGCTGATACCGGTCGAGCAGCTGTTGGGCATCGCGTACGGCAATTTCCGCGCGTCGAACGGCCAGCTCCTCCTGATCCTTCTCGAGCTCGATCAGCACATCGCCCTCATCGACCCAGTCTCCGGTCTTGAAGTTGACGGCGTCGACAATCCCACCATCTTCGGGGAAGATGCGGGCATAATGCATGGCACGAGCTGTCCCGACCGCCTCGATGCGCTGATTATCAGCTTTCAGGGTGACCGGCATCGCAATGACAGGGGTTGCAGGCGCCTCCGCTGGCTCGCCGCCGGACGATGTCTCGCTCCCGCAAGCCACAAGGCTGAGCAGCGCTGCGCAGGACAGCGCGCACCGGACGCGGAGGAGGAGGCGGGCGGAGTGCTTCATGATCTGGTGATTTAGCGCCACAACGTTGAAACGGTATGAGCGCAGGCGCGAGAATTCGTCGCAGGGCATTTCTTCTATCGGCGCATCGCCATCGCCGTGTAGACCGCGGCTTGACGTCATTTTGCGCCCATTTGGCCTTTCAACCCGCCGGGGTTGCTGCTATCAGCGCCCCTCAAGCGGGTATAGCACAATGGTAGTGCAGCAGCCTTCCAAGCTGAATACGCGGGTTCGATTCCCGCTACCCGCTCCAGCCCTCCCTTCCCAAACAGCCCCAGAAAGTCTATAAAACCCTTGGAAATCCGAGGGATTTGTGCCCTCGATCGTCCGAGAATGTCCCTATTCTTCCCGCTGCATCCGGGGCCCTTGGGGGCCACATCGCGGGGCCAGGGCATTTCGGGCAATTGGACTGGCCCCCACGTGGGGGCCACGAGCTGGGAAAGGACCGAGGGCCATGCCGCTGACAGATGTTGCAATCCGGAATGCCAAACCGCGCGAAAAGCCTTATAAGGTAGGCGACACTCTGGGCCTGTTCCTGCTGGTGCAGCCCTCGGGCGGAAAGCTGTGGCGGGTCAAATACCGCATCGACGGCAAGGAGAAGAAGCTGGCGATCGGCATCTACCCTCAGGTCGGTCTCGCGGAGGCGCGGCGCAGGCGTGATGCCGCCCGCGAGTTGGTAGCCGCTGGCAAGGATCCCGGCCGCGAGAAGCAGCGCGAGAAGGTGCGTTCGCGCATTCAGGCCGAGACAACTTTTGACGCTATTGCCGCTGAGTTCTGCCAGAAGCGGCGGCGCGATGGCCAGAAGGCCTGGGCTGTCAGCACGGCCACACGCAGCGAATACCTGCTGTCGCTGCTCAAGGGATCGATCGGCAAGCTTCCCATCACCGATATAGAACCTGCCGACGTGTTGATTGCCGTCCGCAAGATCGAGCGCAAAGGCCAGCTGGAAAGCGCCCGCCGCACCCTGCAGCTTGCCGGCGCGGTGTTCCGCTATGCGGTCGCTACCGCCCGCCTCGCTTCGGACCCCACGCGCGACCTGCGCGGCGCGCTGACCGCGCCCACCGTCACCCACTACGGCGCGATTATTGACCCCGCGCGTGTGGGCGCGCTGCTGCGCGCCATCGACGGCTATGAAGGCCAGCCGATCACCAAGCTGGCGATGCAATTGGCCCCGCATGTTTTCGTCCGCCCCGGCGAGCTGCGCCATGCCGAATGGAGCGAATTCGATTTCGAAGGGGCGCTGTGGACCATAGCGGCGGGCAAGACCAAGATGCGCAAGGATCACCTCGTCCCGCTCTCACGCCAGTCGATTGCGATCCTGGAAGACCTCCATGCCCTGACCGGTCCCGACGGCTATGTTTTCCCTTCGATCCGCTCCCGCAAGCGCCCGATGAGCGACAACACGATCAACGCAGGCCTGCGCCGCCTCGGCTACTCAACAGATGAAATGACCGCCCATGGCTTTAGGGCCATGGCCTCTACCCTGTTGAACGAAAGCGGCAAGTGGCACCCCGACGCGATCGAGCGCGCCCTGGCCCATGGCGACAGCGACAGAATCCGCGCCGCCTATCATCGCGGAGCCCACTGGAAGGAGCGCGTAGCCATGGCGCAATGGTGGAGTGACCACCTCGACCAGCTTCGCAAGGGCGCGGAGGTTGTGCCGATCAAGGCGGGGAAGCGGTGATCGGTCTGAAGAAACCGCAACTCGTCTATGATCCGCAAACGATCGAAGAATTGTGGTGATATCTGATAACTTTATCGCGGAGTGACTTGTCCACAACTCGCCGCAAGCCCGCACAACTCGTCGGCGGGTCATTTGTGCACAAACCGTGTTTCCTTCCATACATCAATTAGATGCGACCCGAATTCGCGGGGTAGGGTGTGCTCACTGTTCCCCAACTGCGAGTTCGGATTCGATGCCTCTGACGCTTTCAGCTTGGAGCTCAAGGACATTTGCCCAGAGCGGAGCCTCCGGCAGGCTGGGCTTCAAAAACCTGGATCGGGTTTTGGCGGATTAACGGCAAACATTATGTCAGCCGGCCCTTCATTCATATGCGGCGCATCTGATAGTAAAGACTACCATGGGCGATGAAATTGCAGCAGATTCCAGTTTTGCCATCGATAAGGTGCGAGCATCGAAGGCTGGGCACGCGTATCACGAGGCTTGGGCCGCGCGAACGGCGCTCGAACTTCTGCCGCCCTCAACGGACCTCAATGCAATCACGCTGGAAGGTTTCGATGAGCAGGACGAGCAGGAACTGGGGATCGGCGCCGTCGAAATCGCTGACCTCGTGCGGTATCATGGTGGCACCGACGTCGCCCGGTCGCAGCGAGTAACCGTAGTCCAGTTCAAATACTCGATCGCCAGCGCCGACAAAGCAGTTCGAGCGGCGGATCTTGCATCGACACTCGTCAAATTCGCTATCACCGATACCGAGCTTCGCGCCGCTTACGGCGACGAACATGTAGAAAGGGTCGTCCGGTATGAGTATGCCACGAACCGGCCGATCAATTTCAATCTAGGGCTGGCGATCAACGCAGTCATCGCTGGATCCGATGTCGATGGTGACGTGAGCCGGCAAGCAGGGCAAATCGCCAACGCCCTGAAAGACTATCCTCACGAAGCCGCTGGCCTGCTGCGGCGATTGAACCTCGTCGGCAGCCAGGGGAGTCTGGTCGATGCAGAGCGGTTGGTTTCCGCGACACTCGCCGCTTGGAGCGAGCCTGGCGATCCCGACGCAGAAAAGCGGCTGCTAAAACTGCGAAACCTCATCAGGCTTAAGGCCGGTCCCGGCAGCGAGACCGACAAGCGGGTAGATCGCGTCGCGGTCTTGGCTGAGCTGGAAGTCGACAGCGAAGACCGTCTCTATCCGACACCCGACGCCTTCCCTGAGGTACGGGATGTCGTTCAAAGAGATGTGCTCGCCGAAATCGTATCGCGGGCACGGGAAACTGGTGCGCCGCTCATCGTGCATGCTGCCGGCGGCATGGGCAAGACCGTGCTGATGCAGGGGATCGCCGATGAGCTGCGCTCGGACGGCCCCGTAGTCCTGTTCGATGGGTTCGGCGCGGGCAGATGGCGCGATCCGGCCGACGGTCGGCATTTGCCCGAGCGAACATTGGTGCATCTTGCAAACCTGTTCGCCGGAGAAGGTCTGTGCGACATCCTACTTCCGATCGCTGACGTCACAAGCCTGCTAAAGGCCTTTCGCCGACGTCTGGCCCAGTCCGTGGCCACGGCCCGAAACACACATCCCGATGCTCACCTGTCGCTGGTCTTGGATGCCGTCGACCATGCCGGACTGGCCGCACAAGAAACTGGGACGTTATCCTTCGCGCATCTTCTTTTGCGTAGCATCAGCGTCAATCCGATCGATGGCGTTCGGGTGATCGGATCGTGCCGGACCGAGAGGCTGGAGATCGCTGTCGGCAACACCAGTTACCGTGAATTCCCCGTGCCTTTGTTCTCGGATGCCGAGGCGCGGACGCTCATCGCACGGCGCGTACCGGATGCGTCCGGAGACGAAATTGCCGCGTTGCTCACGCGGTCCGGCCGAAATCCCCGGTGTCTTGACAGCCTGCTTACGAACGGGCGCCCGTTTGATCCGTTGCAATTCCCGGATGCCCGCGGTGAACCGCATGACGTCCTCGATGCCTTGCTCCTGAAGCGGCTCGAAGATGCTCGAAACACGGCGCTGTCGCGCGGAGCAAAGGATGCGGATATCGACCTTTTGCTGGCCGGCATTGCCTTGCTCGCACCCCCTGTTCCGATCGAAGAGCTTGCCGCGGCGCACGGACTTATCGGGGAAGAGGTCGAGAGCTTCGCCGCAGACTTAGCGCCGCTGCTTGAAAGGACGCCGCACGGCCTGGTGTTTCGCGACGAGCCGACAGAAACCCTCATCCGCTCGAGATACGGAACTGACCAGGCGAGCCGAGACCGGGTCATCTCCGCGCTGCAGGCACGGCAGCTTACATCAAACTACGCTGCTAGGGCGCTGCCCGCATTGCTGACATCTATTCGCGATGCAGATCAGCTTATCCGCCTTGCCTATGATCTCCGTGTTCCGGCCGGCGCGTCGCAGGTTAGCACGAGGGATATCCGCCTAGCCCGGATCACGGCTGCAATCGCCCTCGCTAGCGAGCTTGGCAAACGCGACGAACTGCTGAAGCTCTTGCTAGAAGCGTCGCTCGTTGCCGCTGGTCATGAGCGGTCGGATCGATTCCTCTATGAGCATCCCGACCTCGCAGCCGTCTCTGCCGATCCCGAGGCGCTGAGACGGCTCGCTGTCACTAATGTCGGGTGGCCGGGAGGAAAGCACTCCGCAATGGCGCTGGCGAGCGCTTTCGCGGGCGATCATGATGAGGCTCGGCGCCACGCGCGCAGGGCCATCGATTGGTACAATTGGTCAGCGCAAACGAGGCGAAACACTTGGTTCAACAAAGCGAGCGCATCACGAAGCTGGGATGATGTCGGCTTTGCCTATGTCGAAATGCTCGCAGGCAATGACGTCCGCGTAGCCGAGTTCATTGCTCGCAAGGGCGAAGGCGAGGCCTTCGTAAAATTCCGCGAACTGTTTGACCTGCTTGAGCGGCACCAAGCGACAATCCATGCCCCACCGGAACGTGTCGTTTCGAGGTTGCCAGGATGCCGGCTTGGGTCGCGAGCTCTGTTCGCGGCCGCGCTCCAATTCACCGAACGCGAGAATACCCGAGAACAGCGCGTGCTTAAGGCAATGGCCGCCGCGCCGCCGGTCTCTGACCACAGCGCGAGCCTGGCGATGGCGAGTGTGCTCGCCGGAGCGAGAGCTACCGACCTCGGAATGATCACGGAGGGCATCGCGCTGATTGAAGGCGCAGGGCTGAAGGCCCAAACGATTTACGACTTTTCGAGCTATCACCCGATCGATCGCACTGTCCACGTGAGCTTGGCCGCAGCTGGTGTGAAAGCCGCTTTGCGTGGGAAACCGCCTACATTAATGGACATCGCCCCGTCCGAGCTTATCAACCTCGTCCCGAAAAGTGCCCGCAATCGCGGCCCGGCGGCATTCTCGCGCGCTCTTTCGCAGAAACTGGCAGAACCGAAATACAATGGTGCCAAGCCACGGCTGAAGCGCCGGAGCTATGTCGATGGCAAAGTCCGCACAGAATATTCTCGTGCTCTGAGTGGGCGGATCAATCCGCTTCTTCGTTATGCGCAAGACATCGCGAGCATTGTGCGCCCACCTGCTGGAGAGACGCGGGCCGGGATACTGAATGTAGCCTTCGATCGCTTGGTAAGCGATGTCGAACAGGCCTCTAACTACCCCTATCGCGACGGGAAGGCCTATCTCACGCAAACGGGATTCCTAGCGATTTTCTATGTGGCCGATGCACTGGGGGCGATAGATCCCGGGCTTGCCAAAAAGATGGTGGATTGGCTGGCAACCGCTCCTGGTTTGTACGCTCCCGACCTGACGGACGTAGTGGCTCGACTATCGCGGAACAGTGAATGCCATGATGCCGCACTTACCCTCGCTAGTTTTGTCGAGCGCAAAATACAGCTTGATACGGATGTGGGGTCGCGGGTCACCGCCTATGGGAGTCTCGCGCGAGCGGTGTGGCGGGTCAGCACCCACGAGGCTGCCGCGTATTGCAGGCGAGCGCTTGATCTGGCGGAAGCCATCGGATCGGACGATTTCGATCGTACCAACCATCTGCTCGAACTAACGGGTCACTACAAAGGCGCGGAGTTATCGGCAAAGGCTGCTCACACCCTCGCTCGGATATTGGAGCTCAATCAGGGCGAAGACGGACGATTTCCATGGATCGAATATGCCCAAGCTTTGGTGCCGATCGCTGGCCGGAGCACGCTGGCTATGTTGGCGCGATTGGACGACCGCGATGTCGCGGGGCTGAGTTACTCGCTTGGCCCCACTCTGACGGTCCTCACACGTCAGTCGAAACTGCCCGCGGCGACAGCGGCCGCGCTGTTTGGCCTGGCACCGCCTGGGGAGGCTTGGACTTGGCACACTTCGGATTTCGCATCCGAGGCGCTCCCTCTCATCTCCCAAGTTCACCACGAATGGTTCTTCAATCTGCTGCTCGTTGAAATCGATCGTGATGATCAACTCACGCCGAGCCGTGAAACCATCGAAGGCCTTCATCGTCTCGCTGAAAAGACTCTTCCCGCCACATCGGCGTCACGAATCCGGATCGAAGGACTGCTTCGCCGCCGCAGATCGCAAGCCGAAACGCCAACGCCGGCAGCTCCGCCGTTGGCGCCTCCTGAAGTGCCCCATGCCTATCCCGTCGACTTGACTGATCCGGACGAGATCGATCGGCAGATTCTGAGCGAGGAGTTGGATCATTCCGGACGGCGTTGGCCAGTTCGAAAATTGCTCCAACTTGCGCGGCGAGCCTCTACCCCGGCCGAGCGCTTGGGTTTCGTGCAGGCCGTCGTCGAGGCCGGCAATGCGACTCTCGCGGACAAGGTCAGCGCTCTGGACGACCATCTCGAGGACTGGTGCAGGACTTCTGCGGCAATGCGTGACGCGCTGCCCGAGCTAGGCCTTCGCCTCGCGGCAAAACATGCCGGGGAATTGGCAAACTCCAGTTCGGACGCTTGGACCGCTTGGCGCGGATTGGAGATGTGTTTCCGCGCCGATCGGACTGCTCTAGTCGAACACGCGATAGCCGGACTTCGTGGCGTGGCCGACGAGCTGGGAGGGGACGCGTGGCTTGCCCTAGCGGCTCGCCTAGCTGCCAGGGCAAGCGATCAAGCGATTGCGGAAGGTTTGGAACGCTTTCTTGCCATCAGCGCCGAAACGCTCCCGCCTGAAGTCGGCGACGGCCCTTGGAGCGACCATCTGTCCATGCCAGCAGATGAAGCGGACGTCGTAGCTGGATTGGTATGGGCTCGATTGGGTCACCCCGTGGCGGCTATGCGCTGGCGGGCAGCGCATGCTGTGAGACGCCTCGCGGAAATCGACCGCTTCGATGTACTCGACAAGCTCATTGCCCGCTTTGATTCAGGCTCAGGGCTGCCCTTCAGTGATGCAAAGCTTCCGTTCTACCAGATGCATGCACAGCTTTGGTTGTTGATTGCGCTGGCGCGGGTGAGCAAATGCAATCCCGGAGGACTAGCCTCACATCGGCAATTTTTCGAATTGGTCGCACTGTCATCCGAGTTTCCTCACGTTGTGATGCGCGCGTTTGCGGTCGATGCGTTGCGAGAGATCTCGCGGTTGCTCGATCCCACGGAGAAGCAGGTGCTGCTAGGCGCAATATCCGCGGTCAATGTATCACCGTACGATCACAATCCGAAGACCAGCTATGACGAGTTTCGGTACATCGAGAGGCCGATTTCGTCGCCTCAATCCGACAATGCGTTTCACCTCGACTATGATTTCGAAAAGTATCAGCTGGAGTGGCTGTGCAGGGTGTTCGCCCAGCCCGGATGGACGGTAAAGGACCAGATCAGCACATGGGTGCGCCGCTGGGACGAGTCCGTGAGCGGTATGTACGAGTGCCCTCGCACCTCGAAGTACAATGAAGAGTGGTCATCCCGCTATGTTCCGAACCGTGACCCCTATGGCGGCTATCTTGGCTGGCATGCGCTGATGCTGGTCGCGGGTGAACTTCTCGGTTCGATGCCGGTGGTCGGCGACGACTGGCGCGGAGACGCCTGGTCGGCCTTCTTGAACGATTACCGGCTGTCGCGTGATGATGGACTGTGGCTTTCCGATCTGACCGATCTTTTCCCGCTCGACTTGGAGAAAGAAACCGACATCAAGATGCCGGAACGCGGCGACAAGCGAAGCACCACGCGGGACGACGGACGGGCGCTGGCCCCGTTGCTGGGCATTAGCGATGGGAAGCTGGCTGCTGAATGGATGCCCGTGTCCGCACGTTGGTCAATCGGGAAACATACAACTCTAACCATCCGAAGCGTCCTAGCCGATAAGAATGATGCTCGCTCAGCAGTTATGGCTTTGCTGTCCGAAGAGCAGTTCTTTCGCTGGCTGCCAGACGACGAAGATGAAATCAGCCGCCATTTCGGCAATGAGGGTCACAGCGTTCAACCTTGGGTGGCCGTGATGCCCCATACCGAGCGCCAACTCGATAGGCATGACCCATATGGCGCGAGCGCGGCCCTTGACCGGCCTTTCCCAACGGAATTCACCCGACAAGTTCTGGGCGTTGATCCAGCCGACGCGGTTATTCGCCAGTGGACGGATGCCACTGGGCCGCAATTCTTTGCGGAAGCCTGGGGGGTAGAAGGAGGGCAAGGTGAACACGCATGGAGCATGACGGGATCGCGGCTATTCGTGAGGGCTACGTCATTGAAAGCGTTGCTGAGCGCCGTTGACCGAAACCTCGTCGTTTTCATCAAGCTGCAGAAGTACCATAAAGGGAAATCAAACGACTTCGCCGGCGACACAAGCCCTTTCACGCATCGCTCACTCATCGTGACTGTTAGCAAGAACGGAACCGTCTGGCTGCCTCAGCGCTTGTCGGCCAAGGCGAAGGGCGCACTAGATGCGCTTGATGTCGATCGACGCCGGGATTTCTATGCACGGTTTCGATCCATCGCTAACCTCCCGGATGAGTGGCTAGCTCGCCGACAACGGGCTACGCAGATTGACGCTGAAAGTTTGCGGGTATTCATCGAAGGCCTGACACCGGATGACGCAGAGCTGTGATGAGCAGAAAGCGAACCGCTTGTGTACAAATCCGATTGTGGCCTTGGCAGGTCGCTTCGACCTTGGCGCTTAGCTCATGTGACCCAACGTCTGCTTTCCTGATTTTCAGCTCCAGTCCGGACCGTCTAGAACGTCCGCAATCTCGGTAATAGCGGGGAGCCGACCCTGCGCCTTACGAACGGCGGGTCCCGGCGTAACGTGCCGATGCCAAGCGGGTTGTCAGACGACAGTTTTGTCCCAGAACCGGCAATTGAGACCTGTTGGTCCCCTGCGCGCGGCGATCCAGGGGTCCACGTTTCGATACTTCGCTTTCCTCGTCGAGGTGGGGGCTGGGCTCTAGCCGAAAAGTCCGAAACATAGGCACACCCTACGCGACAGGTCGCAATTTTATCACTCTGACTTAAAACCCAAAAACGGCAAAAATGGGTGTGGCAGCTTCTCAATCAAATCCGACTTGCCAATCGGATCCGAGAAACTGGACGATATATCGCTGAAAAAACGTCACAACTCTATCACGGTTGGCTACCCGAACCTGATTGACGATTCCCAACTTCGAATCCGAACCGGACTGTCTCAAGTTTTCCACATGCATCCCGCAAGTTTAGGGCGCCGGTTGGGGGCCAAGAAAATTCGACGTGCATAAATTTCTCCTCGATTTTAGATAGATATGCCAACGTTTGGCTTCCCGCTACCCGCTCCAGACTTTTCCTTCGACCGGACCGCATGCTCGACCAACCTCAAGATTACCGGCGCCGTTTGAGCTATTTTCAATCGCGACGGCGCGTCACCATCGTCTTGGACCGGCCTTTGACGTTATCCTCGGCCCTTAAAGATATGTTGCAAGCCGATTAATCCTCAATCTGCCGAGCGATGAGATGGATGAAATGACGTCCGGACGGCTGGATATCGACCTATCCGCATCATAACCATTTTGGGCAGTGCAATTGCCGAAGCCAATGCAACGGGGGCAGATGATATATGGTATCAGCCTTATATCCCATTTATGGAAAGCATACGCCTTGGGGCGGCTGCAAGTCGAGCTGCCATGCGGCAAGCTGGCAGAGCCGCGGCCGAGAGGCTAGCTCTCGGTACCGTCGCGAGAATGATCGGCAATGACGGTCGTGGAAGATATAGGACACCCGGCGGAAGAGAGATCGCCCACGGCAAAAATTCAGAAGGCTATGTCAAGGATAAGGGATGGACGCCCGAGCAAATTGATGAGGTGTTAGACAATTCGGCGGAGGCCTATGAGAGCCAGAAGACCAATCATTGGACAGGGAAATGACAGACAACGCAGACTGACAAGAACGGCAATTGGATTGTGACCGATGAATCGGGCCGAGTCACGCAATTGGGCGAGCGCGGCAACGTTCGGAAACCAATGCCAGAGCCAAAACGTGAAAGCGACTAGTGGAGATGAAATTGGATAGCGTTGAGGTAGCATCGTTGTTGGAGCGAGCAAGACGCGGAAAGGGAGGGGCCAAAATGATCACAGCCCATGAATTATTGGACCTTTATGAGCTCGCAGCAAGCAACGACCTGATTGTGGATGGTATTGAGCCTTTCAGAGTCGAAGAAGACTTCGATGTTCCCCACGTCGAATTGACGATCACCGCGAATGAAATCCACGAATCGAACGATATGTTGAGTTGGGAGCAACGTATCGATGCGATGCGAAATAATATAGGCGATATTCTTCGACAGACGCAGAAAATCGGAGGAGAGTTTCGCTTCAACGTTTGGGTGTCGGAGAAAACTGACTGGATAGCGTGAATTATCGCATTGGACTGTCTCGATTTTGGCAGGTGCAATTATAAAGTCGATATATTGGCCGCGGCAGACTTTCTTTGGGGGCGTATCATCCAACCAAGCTGCAGCCCCTGATGTCCCCAAATTGCGCTTGTGTAGCGTTACATGATGAACAGAAATCAACGCGGAAAGCCAAGTGACTGACCGAGATAGTGCCGACTACGAAACGCAATGTGTCCTTTTCATATCGAGCGATGATCTGGCCCCTGACGATGTTACTCGAAGGCTTCAGGTCACTCCGACGAGAACCTCCAACGATCCCATAAAGCGAGGCGCGAAACGGCTCAAGAATTTTTGTTTCTGGCGATATAAAAATCCGAGCTCAGTTCGTCTTGAGAAGCGACCGGTTCAGACTGCCGTTGAAGCCATTATCGACAACCCTAAAATTGACCTGCAAAAAATTGCAGCTCTGCCGGGCAAATGGCGAAAGGAAATCGTCGTCACAATATTTAGTGATGACAGACCTGTTATCTGCTTAAGCCAAGGGCCGGAATTTGGGTGAGAAACAAGCTCCGCCGATGCTACTCCGCATGTAATGCGTAGTTTGACGCCTTTCCTGATGTTGATGGTCAGCAGACATTTAAAAAGGACGTTGATTGATGAGAACGATGTTTGGCTGCCTTATATGCGTTGGCGCAATCTTTGTATTCGCCTTGGGTCTTGCTGCGCCACTGACGCCAAGTGTGGGATATCCCTCGATTGATGCTTTAGCGATTTTTGTTAAATTACCCATGGCGATGCTCTCGGGTGCATTCGTGATGCTGAAGGGACTCTGGAGGCTTTTTCCGTCCGTGGTCTGCGTGCTCCTGCTTTTGTCGCTGGCGCGGATTTCTTATTCCTATTCTGACGAGCATAGCCGCACGTTTAGCCCGCGATGAGATCGCAGCCGGGTCGTAAGTCTGCGTTTGTGCTCAACGAAGCTTGACCCGCTGTACCCTAGAGGTCCAAAGGTTCTGGGTACAGAAAAGATGCACTAAGGTGCTTATACTACAAAGAAATTGATCTATCGGAGTGGATTCCCCTCTACCCGCTCCAGTTTTCCTGCGACCGGTCCGAATGCTCGACCCACCGTAAGGCTGCTTGCGCCGCTTCAGCTATTTTCAGTCGCGACGGCACGTCGCCATCTTCTTCGACGGGCCCTGGATGGTATTCTGTGCTCTCCAAGATGCGTTCCACGTCGAGTAACCCTCAGTATGCCAAGCCATGATATGGATGAAATGACGTCCGGACGGCTGGATATCGACCTACCGGCGTCACAACCATTTTGGGCAGTGCAATTGCCGAAACCAATGCGGCGGAGACGGGCATGATCTGGGACGAACCCTGCACCCCGTTTGGGGAGATGATCTGCAATCGCTCGGCTGCGAATAACCCAACCAAGAACCTGGACGATGTGGGGTATAAAGAGCATGTCATGGAACCCAACGTCCGAGGTTCACATCGACGTAGACCAGGCGTCGCCGCGTCTGATATAAATCCGCATCTACCTATTCGCTCAAAAACGACGGACTGAAAATGCCAAAATTCACTTACGACGATATTGTAAAAGTGAAGGATGATGCGCCGGCAGAATTTCGTCCTGGCCGTATTGCATGGGTGATTGGTGTTATGACGGAAAAGCAGGTGCCTTCCTATCGCCTCTTTAAAGATTAAACGGTCTACCTCATTGAATACGGAGATGGCGATGCAATTGACGTGGAGGAGTGTTATTTGTGCCGGAACAGAGAGTTGGACAAATTGTAAAACCCAGCCTGACGGAAACAGGCTATTGAACGTCTAGGGCGATGATTGTTGGTTGGCCGAAAGAGCGGAATATTTCGGGCAAACGAAAATTGAGAAATAGCTGTGCGCAAGCCGCACTTGATCAAAGGCTGAGGGGGCGGCGAAGTGACCCAAGACATATCATTTGCAGGTTACACATATGCTGCCAACAAGGCATGTTTGATATGCGAGCACCTGTTCTTGCACCACGCAGAGCCTAACATCATTGTCCACGACTTTGACGGCTGGCTCCAATGCCTGTGTGGCGAGGTAGATCATATTTCCGACCAGGCGAAAGTCGTTGCTTTGTCCCAAATCATTGACCGGCTTCCGGGGATTTCAGAGCTTCCGGTTCTGATGCCGGGGCAACTTGCCGAGCGGACCCGCGATGGAACTTGGATCGTCGAAAAAATTGAAGACGCGTGACTTTGCGATCTGATCTGTGGGGCGCAATCGTAATGCCCGAAAGCAGGTTACTTTTGGGATGCTATGATAATAGAGGCTGACCAATGAGTATGAGGGGCCGACCTTCACAAGAAGTGGGAGTGCGCCAGGATCGATCTTGCGCTACCGATTTATGCGGATGAAAATGGATATAGAGATCTGACGGACATGCCTTGAGTGACTCAGGTCTGACTGACGGGTGGAAACAAATTGATTCGAGAAAGTGCAGTATTGTTTCCATTAAGGGACGTCATTCGCATCTGCCATTCATTCGGCAGCATCCAGAGCGAACCTACCGACGATGCTAAGTACAATAGTATGGCTGAACAAAATAGGAATATCCAAAACTTGTTGCAATCTCGTGGCGAGCGATTGAAGGAATATCCAATTTCGCACGCGCTGACAGCTTTCGTGATGGCCCATCATCTCGACGTTATTTCGGATTTGGAAAGACTAAATAAGTCTTTGAGGGCAATCTACGCGGATGTTTCGGCGAGCGTCCAGCTCGCTCCCGACCTTAGGGCAGCGCAAGAATCGCTAGAGCTTCTGGCGAGGTCAAATTTTGGTCAGTACGAATACTTTTTGTCCGACCTCAAATATTTTCCAGATCGTGTCACCCCCATGCGTCGCGATAAAATTCTCCCCGCGATATATGCCGTGCACTTTGGAGCAGGGCGTTACGACGGGCATCTGTTGAAGTGAGTTGTTCTGACCATCCGGTTGTCCTAAAAATTACTGTCGCCGACATGCGCCCTAAAGAATGCTCGATATCAACAGTAAGATGCCAATGATCGAGGTCGCCCATGCGACGGTCCGCAGCACTGGTATGCCTGCCAGATAGATGATGGCAAAAGCCGTCCGTCCACCGATGATCAGCCATGCAGCAAGTTCGGTCAATCCGTTTGTCACGCCGAGATACTGCACCAGTCCGAGTAGCGGGACGGCGATGGCCATGCATTCGATATGGTTTGCGACCGTTCGGCGAAGGCGCGCCTGGATCGCGATGTCTGGCACCTCTGTGTCACGGGACCCAAGACCCCACCGTAGACCCTGCGAAAAGGGGACCGCAAATCCCTGCAGAAAGGTGAGGAGGAGTAGAAGGCACGACAGGAAGGCGATAGTCGCAAGTTCGATAGGCATGATGATCTCCTGAGAACGTGTGTGATGATTGCAGGCTCTATAATTAGCGAAAGTACCGTGTGCGATTTTATTTAGCACGACGTGACAGCATGTCTTGGGGGCTTGCGCGTGTGAAGCCTGCGGTCGTCAGGCCAAGGCAATGATCCCTAGATATATTTGTCCAACGCAATGTGGATGGCCGCAGATGCCGTCTGCGACTTTCTTATTTATTGCGCGAGTGTCGACATGCCTGCAGATCCTCCCCCAAACCTAATTAGATTGCATTATGCAATCTATCATCATTTTGGTTGTTGAATGCAAGTGAAATCGGATAATGTCGATGCATGTCGAAGAAAAATCCCGCAGACAGGCGCTCAGAATGTCCAGTGAATGTCGCGTTGGAATTGCTCGGGGATCGTTGGTCGCTGCTGATCGTGCGGGACATGATGTTGGCGGGAAAGCGGCATTTCTCGCAGTTTCTTCAGAGTGATGAGGGAATTGCGTCGAACATATTGGCGGACCGACTGGCACGGCTTGAGATGAACGGGCTGGTCCGCCGAGAACAGTCCGATGAGGACGGTCGACGATACGCGTATTGTCTGACGCCCAAGGGTCTCGCGCTTGCGCCGACATTGTATGAATTGGTGATATGGGCCGCTGATCATGAGCAGACGGCTGCCTCGAAAAGTGAGATAAAGCGTATGAAGACTAATCGTGCCGGCTATCTCAAAAAACTGATGAGAAGATCTGACGTGGAACGATAGGCCGTCAGTTGAAGGGGCGAAGCTCGATTTGCCAACGCCGATATGCGGATAATTCTGATCCGGATTTGAGGAGCTTTCTATGCGCCTTATGGTGAATGGGAAGAGGGCGCTCGAGAATGCAATCCTATTCGACCGTGCCCCGCCGTACGGACCGCCGCGCCTACTGCCACCCGAATGCTGTCGCTGCTAGAGGTTTTCGGCCCGACAATTAGCAAGGTCTTCTGCATTCTGTGCTCGGAACGTGTCGTCTTCAGCCATGAGGGGGCCTTCCGCCGCCAGGCCCGCCATGATCGTCTCGACCTGCTGGTAGTAGTGGCAGGATTCGTCCGTCATCTTGAGCCGCCTGTGAACGGAGCCCATGAAACTGTTCACATAAGCGAAGTCCATGATGGCACCTCGTTCATCCGGTGCTGCATCGTGTGCGGATTTAAAATATAAATAGGCATCGTTTGCCGCTGAAAGCGCCGCTTCGCGATTGCCGGCCTCCGCATCAAGTTCCGCGGCGGTCTCAGACAGGATGGCGAGTTCGCGCCGGCCGTTCCGGTTATCAGGGTCAACGGCGAGGGACGCCTTCACGATGTCGAGCCCCTTGCCGATCTGCACGCGGGCCTCATCATACTGTTCAAGCTCCTTGTTCAGGAGCGCCAGCTGCCAGTGGATGATCATGCGGCCGTGGCGGCCGTTGCGGTTGTCCGGCTGGTTCGCCAGAAAGCGATCGCTGGCCTCCAGGGCACGTTCGAACGCTATGCGGGCTTCGTCATACTGGCCCTGATCGAAAAGATTCGTGCCCAGATCACGATACATACCGGTGAGGCTGTACACGACCCGGTCATCGTCATGGGTTTCGAGCCATTGCCGGGTAATTTCCAGCTGTTCCTTGGTCAGCGCCTCGGCGGCATCATGCTGCCCGCTATATTGCAGCACGTCCGACTTGATCTTCATGACCGCCAGCCGCGTGCGGAAAAAATCGGCGTTGTCAGGTTCCAGCGCCAGGGCTCGGTCACTGGCCGCTTCAGCCATGGCAATGGTTTTGGCTGCCCTGTCCGTGTTCCGTTCCCGGAACACCTCCTGATTGGCGGCATCGTGAAGGAAGTCGGCGTAGGCGTTCTGGCCTTTGGCGTAGTTGGGATATTGCTCGATCAGCGCCTCATAGAGGCGTCGCGACGTCGCACGGTTTTCTTTTGAGGCCTCAATCTGTCCAAGGCTCGCCCCAGTGAAATCACCCTGAACGTCAGCAAGGCGATAGAAACCGTCCGCCATCTCCAACTGAAGATCGCGTGATGGGGATTTCATGCCCTCGACCTGGTGCAGATAGTCACTGACGGTTTCGAGAATGAGTTCGCGTGCCTTGAACGCCCCCGAGACATCTTCGACGGCGTCGTAAATGTCGAACATGAGGGTGTTGGCGAGGCTGCGCACATCCTCGAACCGGCGGTCGCTTTCGCGCCGTGCTTCTTCGGCCTGCGTATAAAGAACGGAAACCGCAGTCAGTGCACCGAGCACCATGACCAGCCCGACGGTGCCTGCCGCCACCGACAGGCGACGCCGGCCGATGAACTTGGCCATGGCGTAGCCGCCGCCTCCATTACGCGCATTGACAGTGTGCCCCGTGCGATACCGTTCCAGGTCGGTCATCAGGGCCCCCACGGAGGTGTACCGCCGCTCCGGATCCTCATTTGACGCTTTGGCTACAATCGCTGTCAGATCCTCGTCTGCGCCCGGCTGCGCGGATCTGAGGATATCCTTGAGGATCAGGCCAAGCGAATAAATATCCCCAAGGGTCGTAGCGGCGTGCCCTGATATCCGCTCCGGCGCAGCGTAGCCGCGCGTCATGGTAAGGCGCCCGGAATGGTCCGTATCGGTATCATCGCCGAAAGTATGGGAGATGCCAAAGTCGATCAACTTGGGATCCCCGTCGTCGGAAAGGAGGATATTGCTGGGGGACAGGTCGCGATGGACGATCAGCTTCTGGTGCGCATACTGGACGGCGGAACATACATTCAGGAAGAGGGTGATACCGTCATCTCGAGACACCCGGTGCTGACTGAGATATTCCCCAAGCGAGGTGCCCGGAACATACTCCATGACGAAGTATGGCGTACCATCGTCCAGCTCCCCGCCATCATAGAGCCGGGCGATATAGGGATGCAACAATTGCGCCAGGGTTTGGCGTTCCGCCCGCAGGCGCTCTGACAACTTCGGGCTGCGCTTGATCCCGCTGACCAGTTTGATGGCCACTTCGTGATCGAAGTCGCCAGCGTCCCGCTCACCCAGATAGACAGCCCCCATGCCGCCCCTTCCGATCAGACGGACGATGCGATACTGACCAATGCGCTCCGGTGTCGCGGCGTCATCTTCAAGATGCGCAATGGCACCGCCCGTGTGGATGGACACGGCATCCTCAGTATCGAGATCATGAAAGGCCAGCGCACGGTTCAGAAGCGCGGTGTCATCTCCGGCCTGCTTGATAATCCAAGCGCGACGGTGGTCCGATGGTTGATCGAGGGCCTCTTCAAAAAGGGTCAGCGCACGTTTTTCAAGATCATTGCTGCTGGTCATCTTCGATGGCTCCCTTCAACCATGCCCGTGTCGCGCGCCAGGAGCGGCGGATTGTTGATTCCGAAACGCCCATGGCTGAGGCAATCTCATCCGTACTCAACCCGCCATAGTAGCGCATGATGACAATGTCCGCCCGCTCCGGATCGATGACCCGCAAGCGCAGAAGGGCGGTTTCCAGCGCCTGCAGTTCGACGGCGTTGTCCTGTGCCACTTCAGCGCTGGCGGAATAGGTGACGGTAATTTTGCGTCGCTTTTCGGCCCCGCGGCGGCGAGCCGCATCCACCAAGACCTGACGCATCACCCGCGCCGCAATGGAGAGAAAGTGGGCCTTGTCATCGGCGCTGGACACCGGGGACTGTAGCAGCCGAAGCACCGCTTCATTCACGAGGTCGCCGGTCAGCATGGAAATCCGGCCATATTCCCGGCGCAGAAGGTAGGCCGCAATCGCCGACAGTTCGCGATGGATCATATCATAGATGACGGCCTGAGCCTCGGCGTCACCGGCTCGGCTCGCGCGAAGGCGATCCAGAAAGTCTGGCTCGGTCGCGGTCATCGCGGGCAGTTCTCCCCTTGTCCCATCGTCTGCAATGACAACACGGGCCCGGCTGTGAGCAAAGGGAAAAATTATCCGTCAGCTGCAAATTTGTTTGACCGGATTTCGCCTCAAAATACGCAAGAAGACCTTCGGCTATTCGACCAACTTGCCGTACAGCTCCGGCCGGCGATCCCGGAAAAAGCCCCAGGCGGCCCTTTCGCGATCGATATCGTCGAGATCGAACTGCGCGGCGATGATGCCCGTTTCCGTGCGGTCGAGCTCGTTCACGATATCGCCGCGCTCATTGGCGATGAAGCTGGTGCCGTAGAAGACCTGCCCGCCTTCGTCGCCGACACGGTTCGCTGCAATCACGGGGATCGTATTCGATACCGCGTGGCCAACCATGGCCCGGCGCCAGCGGGCGGCGGTGTCGAGGCTGGGGTCTTGCGGCTCTGCGCCGATAGCTGTCGGATAGAAGAGCGCATCGGCGCCCATCAGAGCCATGGCCCGGGCCGTCTCCGGGAACCATTGGTCCCAACAGATACCAACCCCAATGCGCCCCTTCTTTGTGGACCAGATTTTGAAGCCGGTATTGCCTGGGCGAAAATAGTATTTTTCCTGATAGCCCGGGCCATCGGGAATGTGGCTTTTGCGATAGATGCCGAGCGGTTCACCATCGGCATCGACCATCACCATGGTATTGTAATAGTGCGGGCCGTCCTTCTCGTAGATGGACAGCGGCAGCACGACACCGAGCTCCTTTGCCACCGGCGCAAGCGCGGTCACGGCCGGGTGCTCTGCCCACGGCGCAGCCAGCGCGAAATAAGGCTCTTCCTGGGATTTGCAGAAATAGGGGCCTTGAAACAGTTCTGGCAGCAGGATGATTTCCGCGCCCTTCGCTGCGGCTTCACGCACATGGGTGATGGCGTCGCCAATAGGGTCCGCGCCATCAATGCCCGGGGCATACTGGATCGCCGCTACATTCAGTGTTCGTGTCATTTTTATTCTACGCCCTTGCTTGGGGAACGTCCTTGGTCATGCAGTGAAAACCGCCGCCGCCGCCGGCAAGAATGGCGCGAGCGGAGAGCGGTATGACGCGGCGCTGGGGGAAAAGCTCAGCCAGCGTCGCACACGCCGCGACGCAGTGCTCTTTTTCATAGGTCGGAACGATCACGGCCCCATTGGTGATAAGGAAGTTCATGTGGCTCGCCGGAATGATCTCGCCATTCTGATCCTGCACCTCGCCGGGCGAGGGGATCGTCGTGACAGTCAGATTGTTTGAGCGCAGCGTGTCCTCAATGGCCAGCAGGCGATCTCGGTGCGGATCATCGAGCCCCGCTGGAGCCTGACAGACCGCGTGGCCGGGTGCGACGAAGCGCGCGGCATTGTCGATATGGCCATCCGTATGATCATTGAGCAGACCTTCATCGATCCAGATGACTTTTCTCGCGCCCAGGATCGACTGCATCCACCGTTCCACCGATGCGGCGGTGGTCGTACCGTTACGGTTCGGGTTGAGAAGGCATTCGCGCGTGGTCAGCAAAAGGCCCTGACCATCACTGTCGATCGCGCCGCCCTCAAGGACGATCGAATGGCTTTCCATCATGCCGGTCTCAAGCGTCGCAATCGCCTCGGCTGTCGCCTCATCGCCTGGCATCGCATATTTGTCGCCCCAGCCGTTGAACCGGAAATTGTGGGCAAAGAGGCCGTTATTCTTGGACAGGGTGAAGATAGGTCCGGTGTCCCGTAGCCAGATATCGCCTGTGGGCACGCGATCTAGGCGCGCCACGCTTTCCAGGGACAGAGCGCGGGCCGCCTTGTCGGCGTCGTCACTGCCAATCGCAAGGCGCACCGGGACAAACTCGGCTGCGGCCCGGACAAAGACGGCAATTTCCCGTCGGGCAGGTTCAATCAGTCCCTGCCACTCTTCGGGCAGACGCGGCCAGCCAACCCAGAGACAGCGTTGAGATGCCCATTCGGCGGGCAGGGGGAGGGGCAAATCAGTCATGACCGATCCATGCCACAAGGCCGGGTCACGCGCAAAGCGACTTTACCAACGTCCCGCTGCGGCGCATCTAGCATTTGCGCCTGCTGTTTCGGCGCGATTTTACCCTCTCCCACTGCTTATTTTCAGGGGAAAGGACCAAGGATAGACAATGGCTAAAGACAATATTCTCGATCAGTTTCTGACGACCATGCCGATCATCGCCATTCTTCGCGGCTTGACGCCGGACATGGCGGGCATTGTGGGACGCGCCCTGATGGCCGGTGGGATCACCGCGATGGAAGTGCCGTTGAACGAGGCGGACGCTACGGCCTGTATCGGGAAACTACGCGAAGTCGCGGGCGGTAATGCATTGATCGGGGCCGGCACCGTCACCCGGGCAAAAACGGTCCACGTGGCAGCATCGGCGGGTGCAGCCTTCGCCGTCGCGCCCAATACGGACCGGGACATGATCACCGCCTGCCTGACTGACAATATCGTGCCGGTTGCCGGCGTGTTCACGCCAAGCGATGCATTCACGGCGATTAAGGCCGGTGCCACCTATTTGAAGGTCTTCCCCGCCTTTGCCGTGACTCCCGCGGGCATGAACGCGATGAAAGTGGTCATGCCATCCAGCGTCCGGCTTCTGGCCGTGGGAGGGGTTGATCGGGGTAACATTGAGGACTGGCACAACGCCGGTGCCTTTGGCTTCGGAATTGGCTCTGCGCTTTATGAGCCGGGCGATGATGCCGAGCGGGTCGAGGCGAAAGCCCGGCTGATCACAGAAGCCGTGCGAGAGCTGAAAAAGACCTGACCCGGACATCTGTCACCATCGGGCTTGCCATTTCATCCGGATATTCCGATCTATAGGCCGTGACTGATCTGGCAAGCTGCGCTGCTCTACATGCGTCGTCCTGATTGGTATGTTGCGGGAATATGCGGCCACCAGGTGGACCGCCATCGAGAGGGAACCATCGTGGCCACACAGACAAGTCCAACCGCTCTTCAATATCTCGACAAGGCGATGACCAGCCTCAGACAGCTCGGTCTCGTTCCTGACGCGGATGGGAGCGGTCAGGCGGCGCCCATCGTTGCCTTGCTGGAGCAGATCACGGATCTTGATCCTGACCGAGTTGCGGCAATTGCCCGGACGCTCGATCAGGCCAGCCTGTTCAACGATGTCGTGCGGGAACAGATCGCAGGCATGACGGTGGGTGAGCGCTATGAAGGCATCACCAAGGCGTTCAACTCCATCCGCGACGATTCAAAGGATCTGGTCGACCAGTACGCCGACGGGAAAATTTCGACCTTCGAACGCGTCTCCAATGTCTGGATGAAGAT